>CACJVQ010000001.1 GCA_902596915.1 uncultured Pelagibacteraceae bacterium
TTCAGTTTTCTTTCTATCTTTTTTTGGAATTGCTTTTTGAGGATTATTACCTTTTGCTGGCATAGGCATAATCTCATTTTCTCCTAATAATCTTGCAACTCTGGTTGTTGGTTGTGCCCCTTGACCCAGCCAATACTTAACTCTCTCAACATCTAATCCCATTCTTTCTTTTTTTTCTCTCGGAATTAGAGGATTAAAAAAACCTAATTTTTCTATAAACCTTCCATCTCTTGGGAACCTACTATCAGCAACCACTATCTTATATACTGGTCTCTTCTTAGTTCCTCCCATTGATAAACGCATCTTTAACATTTGTTCTCCTATTTATTTTAATTGATTAAAAAGTTCTGGTGGTATGCCTTTATCCATCATCCCTTTTGTATTTCCTTTAGACATTTTTTTCATCATTTCTGACATCATCTTAAATTGCTTCAGCAATTTATTGATAGCGGCTACATCTGTTCCTGAGCCATTAGCAATTCTTTTTTTTCTAGAACCATCAATAATCCTAGGGTTTTCTCGTTCTTTTTTAGTCATTGATAGTATTACAGCTTCGTTTTGGGTAATTATTTTCTCATCTACTCCAGCTTGATCCATTTGAGATTTAACTTTTGAAACACCTGGTAAAAAGGACATTATACCCTCAATACCACCCATTTTTTTCATTTGTTTTAACTGAGTTAAGTAATCTTCTAGCGAAAACTGACCTTTTTTTAATTTTTCTTCTGTTTTTTTTAATTTTTCTTCATCTAGATCTTCAGCAGCCTTTTCAACAAGAGAAACAATATCTCCCATACCCAAAATTCTATTAGCAATTCTATCTGGATGAAAGACCTCAAAATTTTCTATTTTTTCACCAACTCCTAAAAATTTTATTGGAACATCTGCAACATATTTCATACTTAATGCTGCTCCACCCCTACCATCACCATCAGATCTAGTAAGAATAATACCAGTAAGATTAACTGTACTTTTAAATTCTTTTGCTACATTAGCTGCAACTTGTCCAGTAAGGGAATCTGCAACTAGAATTGTTTCTGATGGATTTATAATACTTTCAATTTGTTTAATTTCACTCATCATCTGTAAATCAATTTGAGTTCTTCCAGCTGTATCAAAGAGAATTACATCTGCTCCATTAAGGTTAGCAGCACTAATCGCTCTTCTACAAATATCTGCAGGAAGTTGATCTTTGATGACTGGAAGCGTTATTATATTATTTTGCTCGCCCAAAAGCCTTAATTGTTCTTGTGCAGCTGGTCTATAGACATCAAGACTAGCCATCATTACTTTTTTCTTTTTATTAATCTCTAAAAATCTAGCAAGTTTTGCAGTTGTAGTTGTTTTTCCCGAACCTTGAAGCCCCACAAGCATCATAGGGACTGGAGGTACTGCATTTAATTCTATTTCAGAATTTTTATCGCCTAAAAAGGAAATTAACTCATCGTTAACAACTTTAACCACCATCTGTCCAGGTGAAGTAGATCTGACGATCTCTTGGCCAAGAGCTTTGGGTTTCACTCTATTAATAAATTCTTTTACAACTTCTAAAGATACATCAGCCTCTAATAGAGCAAGCCTAATCTCTCTCAAACCCTCATCTACTTGCTTTTCATCAAGCGAAGGCGCCTTTTTTAAAGAAGAAAATATTTCTTCAAATTTATTTGTTAAATTTTCAAACATAATCACATCCAGCAAGTATCGCACCAGTGGGCGAACTCTCGCTGACTGGTGTCGATCTCTTTGTTACCAAAGACACCGCAAATTGCTGTATTTTGCGGAAACGGCGATAAACTATAATAGAGGTTCAAAATGTCAATAAATAAGTTAAATACTGAAGTATATGGAATTTAAAGCATTTAAAATGGATGGTCTTGGCAATGATTTTGTAATTATTGACCAAAGACAAAAAAATATAGAATTAAGCAAAGACCAAATTGTTAAGATTTGTGATAGAGATTTTGTTGGCTGTGATCAACTAATCTATATTAAGAAAAGTAATGATGCTGATGCTGAACTAGTATTTTATAATTCTGATGGCTCTGGTTCAGATGCATGTGGAAATGGCACAAGATGTGTTGCGTACTTACTATCAAAAGAAAAAAACAAAAAAAGTATAAACCTTCGAGTAGCATCAAAACAGTTAAATTCAAACCTACTTGATGATGGTCAAGTTGAAACAATAATTGGTGTACCAAAAACTAATTGGAAAGAAATTCCTTTATCTGAAAATCTAGATACTAAAAATTTAGGTATAAGTATAAGAGATAATAAAAACCATGAAATATCTGGTGGTATTGCTGTAAATGTAGGTAATCCTCATACTATTTTCTTTGTTAATGAAATAGCAAATTTTAATATAGAGAAAATTGGACCTGAGATTGAAAATCATGAATTATTTCCACAAAAATGCAATTTAACACTCGCACAAAAAATAAATAAAAATTATTATAAAGTTAAAGTTTGGGAAAGAGGTGCAGGCTTAACAAAAGCATGTGGAACCGCTGCTTGTGCAACAGCAGTAGCAGCAAATTTAGAAAATTTAGAAAATTCAAGAACTGAAATTGAATTTAGTTTAGGCAAATTAGAAATTTCTATTGACGAAAATCAACAAATTCATATGAAAGGTCCAGTGTCTAGTATCAAAGAAATAGACATAAATATCTAATGGGTATTTTTGAAAAGTTCAAATTAGGTTTTAAAAAAAGTGCTGATAGTATTTCCTCAGGACTTAGAGAAATAATTGTAAAAAAAGAAATTGATGATGAAACATTAAATAAGATTGAAGAATTTTTGATTAGTTCTGATGTTGGTATTGATGCCTCATCTGAAATAAAAAGTATTATCTCTCAAAAAAAAATAGATCCAAAAAAAAATGCAGTTGAGGAAATAAATTTAATTCTAAAGGAGTATATACTGGAATTGATGATACCTTTGGAAAGAAAAGATTTTTTTGAAAAAAAAGAGAATTTAAATGTAACATTAGTATCTGGTGTAAACGGAGTAGGTAAAACTACGACTATAGGAAAAATTGGTAAAATATTTAAAGATAACGGCTCAGAAGTAATATTTTCTGCTTGCGATACCTTTAGGGCAGCGGCTATTGATCAGCTAGAATCTTGGTCTGATAAAGTTGGCGCAACAATTATTAAATCAAATCCAGGATCTGACCCAGCTTCAGTTGCGTATAAGGCGATAGAACACGCAAAAAACAACAATATTAGTCAGGTACTTATTGATACAGCTGGCAGATTACAAAATAAAAAAAATTTGATGGATGAATTTAAAAAAATTGCAAATGTCATTAAAAAGACAGATGAAAATGCACCACAGGATGTAATCTTAGTCTTAGATGCAACATCAGGGCAGAATATAATAAATCAATTAGAAGAATTTGATAAAATTATTAAAATCACAGGTCTAATTATGACCAAACTAGATGGAACAGCTAAAGGTGGAGTATTAATTGCTATCTCAAAAAAATATAAAGTACCAATTATTGGATTAGGTCTTGGTGAAAAAATAGATGATTTACAAATATTTAATGCAGAGCAATTTGCAGATGCTTTTACTCAATTTAATTGATTAAATTTTTAGAAACCAAAGGTTTTTGAAGTTTACATTCAAAATTATTATCATGAGATTTATAGCCACATATTTTTGCATAAGATGAAATTATGAAATTCAATTTCCCTGAATTTTCAAAATTATTTAATTCATTATTTTTTATATTATACTGTAGATTTTGATTGAAACTTTTTTTACCGCTTACTAAAATTAGAGTATTATTATCATTTAAAAGATAATATGCAAAATCTTCTGGAAATAATGGATAAGAATAATTTTTAAATAATTTTTTTATTTTTTTTGGAAACCATTCATATGTTATTAAAGGATAATCTGTATTCGATAAATGATCAAATAAATATAAGTCTTGGGGGTAATCATTCAAGTAATTTGAATTTTCTCCCTTTGCAATAATCACTTTACTTCTTGTCTTAAAATATAAAGTAAATTCATTATCATAAGATTTCATTTTACCTACATGAAAATATTTATTATTATTTGTATGATTAATATCACCAATGGCAAGTTGTGGATAAATTATAAGCAAAAATAAAACAATTTTTTTCGTCACATATTGAACTTTGAATAAAAAATTGATTATAGTTTGTTTAAATTGTGTCTTAATTTAAATTACTTATAAACAATTTAAGTGATCTCACTAAATTTTCATTAAAATCCATCATGTGATCATCATTCTCTATAAAATAACTATATTTTTGACTTTTATATTCTGAATATATTTCCTTTCCCATAGAGAAAGGTACAATCCTATCTTTTTCACCATGCATGACGAATAACGGTGAATTATTCATATTTAATTTATCAATCGAGTTGAATTTGTCTTTTAATAAAATACTTACAGGAAGATATGGGTAATATTTTTTAGCTAAGGTTTCCATTGAGGTAAAGGGAGACTCGAGGATAACTCCAGAAAATGAATTATCTTTTGCAAGATCAATTGCTATAGCAGTTCCAAGAGACTCTCCATATAAAATAATATTTTTATCTTCTATTTCTTTTGAATTTAGCCATTTTTTAGCGGCAAAAGCATCCTCATATAAACCAGACTCAGATGGTTTTCCTTTGTTTCCACTAAAACCCCTATAAGCAAAAATTAGATAATTTACATCCATTTTTTCAAATTCATTTAGTTTGTAAATTCTATTATCAAGTTTGCCCGCATTCCCATGAAAAAATAAGATTGTTTTAAAGTTTTTATTTTTAAAAAAATACCATCCAACTAGATCATTTTTTGAATTAACTGATATTTTTTGAATTTTATGTGTCAATGGACCTTCGTTTAAATAATTATTTTCACCCGGGTGGTAAAGAAGGTTCCTTTGGTAAAAATAAATAAATAAGCAAATAATAATATAAATTAAAGGTATAAAAAAAAGTAACTTTGATAATGTCATTTTAAATTTAATTCTCATTTTTATTAAAATAAATAAAAAAAAGATAACTTAAAATACACAAAAATAAAAATATTGAGAAAGAAATTTTATAGCTTGTAATAGTGTCTGCGCCCATTTTTCTAGAAAGGTCGATTAATAAACCTATACTCCATTGAACAAAAAATGTACCTGAATGTATAAATACGTTCAAAGAGGTTAATGATTTTCCAGCAAGATTCTGTGGAAAACTCAAAGCTAGGGCAGGTTGAGTCAAAGATAGAACTATCGACGATAAAATATAAAATGTAAACATTGTAGCTCCGGCTTTTTGTCCCATAATTATTATACAAAATAAAATTATGTAACTTATAGGAAGACCAATCTTTACTATCTTTATACTATCAATACCTAAAGACGATAATTTTGGTAAAATATATCCCCAAAACATAAACGCAAATAACATGGTAATGTTTATCCAAAATAAACCTGTTGCACTTTCTAGTGGGGTGTATCCTGCAACATTTAACATCCATGGGCCAGCCCATAAAGTCTGTATTGCTTGAACACCACCATAATTTAAAAAAGCTAAAGGGACTAAACTTATAAAAAATTTATTTTTCCAAACATCTGAAAGATTACCTTTTTTTTGTATGCTTTGATTTTGAATATTAGTATTCCAAGAGGGAGCAAAAACTAATATCAAAATTATACTTAATAATATTAGAATAGAAATTAATAAAAAAATAAATCGCCACCCAATTACTGGAAGTAAAATTTGTACTGGTAGCGTTGAAATAACAAAACCAAAACTTGCAACCATTAGCATCCATGAATTAGCTCTTTGTTGATATTTATCCTCAAACCAAACACGGTACCCCGTCAAAGGCCCCATTAGGCATGCTGCAACACCAACACCTATAAAAAATCTAGAAATTAATAAACCTGTAAAACTTTTTGCAAATGCGAAAGAAATCGTACTAACTAGTGCTATTAATAAGAGATATGCTACTACTTTTTTGGGCCCATGCTTATCAAGAAGTAAACCAGCTGGTATTTGCATTAAAGAAAAACCCAAAAAATACCCACCAGCTAGCAGTCCAAGGTTACCTGCTGTTAAATCAAATTCACTTGTTAGTACTGGAGTAAGAGTTGCAGTAATTGATCTTAATAAATTAGAAATAAAAAAACCAAATGCAAATACACAGAAAATTATAATACTTTTATTTGCTTTGTTTATCATTTATATCTCTCTAATTAATCATTACTATGAATAATCAATCAACTAAAGATAAAGATGCACGTTCAGCAAATGCTATGGCTGCAACTTCTCATCCATTAGCGACAGAAGAAGCCTTAAAAATACTAAAAATGGGTGGAAATGCAGTAGATGCTTCTATAGCAGCTTCAATTGTTTTATCTGTAGTCGAGCCTAATGCAACAAGTATTGGTGGAGACTGTTTTGCAATTGTCAAAATGAATAATAAGGATGCAGTATCTTTTAATGGATCTGGGTTAGCACCAGGGAAATTAAGTTATGATTTCTTCAAGGAAAAAAATATAGATAAAATTGGATTAACAAGTCCTCATTCGGTAACGATTCCTGGTGCAGTTCATGCTTGGGAAACTATTCATAAAGAATTTGGAAAATTAGATTTTGAACAATTATTTACAGGCGCAATTGAGATTGCAAAAAACGGTCACAAGATTTCTAAAGTAGTGTCAAATGCTTGGCATAATAGTTTAAATAAAATTAATGGAAATGAAAATTCTAAAAAAATTTTTTTAAAAGAAGGTCGTACTTATCAAGAAAATGAATTAATGAAAAATATTCCATTAGGAAAAACATTAGAGGCAATTAGTAAAAAAGGAAGTAAAGAATTTTATGAGGGTGAAACTGCAAAAGATATAATTGAAAGTTTAAATGAATTAGGGGGTGTACATACTTTTGAGGATTTTTCTAAACAGAACACAATAAGATCAGAAACAATAAAATCTAGTTATAGAGGTGATTTTATTCATCAATGTCCTCCAAATGGACCTGGTGTAACTGTTTTGATTATGATGAAATTGTTAGAAAAACTAAATATTCAAAACTATAAATTCAACAGTACAGAAAGATTTCATCTTGAAGCCGAAGTTACAAAACAAGCTTATAAAGTTAAAGAAACAAGTTTAGGCGATCCAAATTTTGTAAATTTAGATTTAGATGAAATTTTAAGTGATAAGAATATTGATGATATTTTTAATAAAATTAACCTCAATTCTTGCAGTGATGTTGGTGACTTAAATATTCCAGCTCACCCAGAAACAATTTATCTAACAGTTGTAGACAAAGACTTAAACAGTGTATCCATAATTAATTCTGTTTGTTATGTATTTGGATCAGGTATCACTACAAACAAAAGTGGTATACTTTTACATAACAGAGGTACAAATTTCAGAGTAGAGCATGGACACCCTAACTGCATTGAAGGCTTAAAAAGACCATTGCATACTATTATTCCAGGTATGGTCATTGATAAGGATAACAATGCAACTTTAAGCTATGGGGTTATGGGAGGGCAATATCAGCCAGTAGGACAGGTGCATGTTTTAAATAATATGATTGATTACGGCATGGGTCCTCAAGAGGCTTTAAGTTTTCCAAGAGCCTTTCATTTTAACAATATTTATAAGCTTGAAAAATCAGTTGATAATCAAATTTTTAACGAATTGAAAGAAATCGGTCATAATGTTGAGTATATTGATGGCACTCATGGTGGAGGTCAAGCTATTAAGATAAATCGTACAGAAGGGGACCTTTTAGGAGGATCCGATCCTAGAAAAGATGGTTACGCAAAAGGGTACTAAATAATGTCAAAAAGAATTGTTAGAAACATTTTTGAAAATGTGAATGATCAAAATATTGCTCTTACCTCTGAAATCAGTACCGAACTAAGTTACAAAGATTTAAAATTATTTATAGATAAAATTTCTAAACAGTTGGCTGGAAATGGATTATCAAACAAAGATAGAGCAGCAATAGTTTTACCAAATGGGCCATACATGGCTTCAAGTTTTTTGGCTATTTCAAGCTATATGTCTGCTGCACCTTTAAATCCATCATATAAATCTGAGGAGTATGAATTCTATTTAAAAGATTTAAATCCAAAAATTGTTTTAGTTGAGAAAAATTCTGAAAATCCAGTTGTCGATGTAGCAAAAAAATTAAAAATAGAATTATGTGAGATTAATCCAGAAAATGATGGACCTTCAGGAATATTTAATATTTATGAAAAAGAAAGTGAATATTCGTTACCTGATGAAAGTGATGAGGCATTAGTGCTACACACCTCTGGTACTACGTCAAGACCAAAGATTGTTCCTTTAACAAATAAAAATATTTTTTCTTCTGCAGAAAATATTTCTAAAAGTTTAAATCTTTCTGATAATGACCATTGTCTAAATATTATGCCACTTTTTCATATACATGGCCTCATAGCTATTTTAGCTTCATCAATGAAAGCTGGGGCATCTGTATGTGCATCAAATGGTTTTAATGCTATCAAGTTTTTAGATCTAGCTAAGTCAGAAAAAATAACTTGGTATTCTGGAGTACCTACAATGCATCAAACTATTTTATTAAGAGCACATAGAAATTTAGAAATTGCTAAGGGACTAAAACTAAGATTAATTAGATCATCATCTGCATCTTTACCACCAGCAGTATTTAATGATTTAAATGATGTTTTTAGTTGTCCAGTGATTGAAGCATACGGTATGACTGAAGCTACTCATCAAATGACTTCTAATCCATTGCCACCTAAGCAACAAAAAGCAGGATTTGTAGGCCTTCCAGCAGGTCCAGAGGTGTGTATTATGAATGAAAATGGGGTAGTGCTAAAACAAGGTGATGAAGGAGAAGTATGCATAAAAGGTGAAAATGTAACTGTTGGATATGATAACAATGAAGAAGCAAACAAAACAAGTTTTACCAATGGTTGGTTTAGAACCGGAGATCAAGGTTATTTTGATAAAGAAGGTTATTTAAAGATTTCAGGAAGATTAAAAGAAATAATTAATAAAGGTGGAGAAAAAATATCTCCATTAGAAGTTGATAATGTTTTAATGGACCATCCATTAATAGATCAAGCAGTTTGTTTTGGGTATGATGATAAAATGCTTGGAGAAAATATTGCTAGTGCAATTATAATAAAAAGTGGTGAGACATGTTCAGAAAATGATGTTTTAGAATATGCTCAAGAAAAACTTGCTAAGTTTAAAATACCAAAAAAAATTTTTTTTGTTGAAGAAATTCCAAAAGGAGCAACAGGAAAATTACAAAGAAATGTTTTAGCAAAAAAATTTGGTTTAAATAATTAATGACAAAAGTTTGTATATTTGGTGCAGGATCAATTGGAGGATATTTAGCTGCATGTTTAAGTAAAAATAATATTGATTTATCACTTATAGCCAGAGGTCCACACAAAAAAGCTATACAAGAGAATGGTTTAACATTAATTAAAAAAGACAAAACAGAAAACTTTAAATTAAAAGCAACAGATGATCCCAAAGAACTTGGAATTCAAGATTATATTTTTATTTCAGTAAAAGCTCATGCAATTTCTAATATAGTAGAATCTCTTCAAAGCTTAATTGGAGAAAACACAACTATAATATCTGCTGTAAATGGCTTACCGTGGTGGTATTTTCATAAAGCTAACACAGGGACAAACTTAGATGAGAAACATATAGATAGTGTTGATCCTGATGGTAAAATTTGGAATTCTTTAAAACCTTCAAGAGCTCTTGGATGTGTGGTTTATCCAGCAGCTGAAATTACTGAACCTGGTGTTATAAAACATAACGGTGGTGAAAGATTTACATTAGGCGAACCTGATGGGTCAAAATCAGAAAGACTTAAAATTATTGCAAACTTATTAATTGCAGGGGGTTTAAAAGCACCTCAAAAAAATAATCTAAGAGATGAAATATGGATAAAACTCTGGGGTAACTGCTCATTCAATATTGTGAGCGCGCTTCACGATAAATCTTTGGATGAAATTGGTGACGACCCAGAACTATTGAAAACAGTGAGAAAGTTGATGGAAGAGTGTCAATCAGTGGGAGAAAAAATTGGAGTTAAATTTAATGTTTCGATAGATCATAGAATTAAGGCAGCAATTTCAATAAAAGGTCATAAACCATCAACTACTCAAGATTTACATGCAAAACGTCCCCTAGAAATTGATCCAATCATTGGATCAATAATTGAAATTGGAAATAAAATTAATGTAAATACTGAAAACTTAAAGTCTGAATATAACAAGCTAAAACAAAAAGCTGAGGGCTTGGGATTATATAAAAGATCAAAAATAATTGATCAGATTACCAATTAACTAAAAGTTTAGAGAAATGTCTCTATGTATTGAATTACATCTTGAGACATAAATCGCTTGCTCTTTTGTAAGTTTTGATTGCAGACGTAATCCAATAGTTTCACTAATAATCTTATCATGAGCATTTATCTTATCCATATGCTTTTTCTTGAAATTTTTTCTCCAATCTATCTCTTGTTGGAATAAAACATAAGTATCATTTGCTGAGCTTTGAAGTTTTTCAAAATCAACCTCGTCTTCATCCATAAGGGTAATTAAATAATCTAGCTTATCTGCAAATTCATCAGATCCTGAAATTTCTCCAACTTTTTCAAAGATATTATCTATAAATTCTATTGCATCAATATAACCTCTATTATCTATTTTTGATTTAAGAAGTTTCATATCTTGACTTAATTCTTCTAATTTTTCTCCATGATTTATAAATTCCTTAATCAATAATAAATCTTCATATGCATTGTCTACAGTCTTTTTATATTTTTTGACAGCTAAATTTTTTGCCTTGTTAATTTTATTAAATTCATCATTTTTAGATTTCCACTCTTGAGGAATTGTATTTTGAATTTCTTCTATCTCTAACTTAACATCTTCAATTTTTTGCAAAATTTTATTTTTGTCTGATACATCTTCATCATCAAGATTTCTTATTTCAGCTTTAAACTTATCTATTTTTTTGTTTAATTTTATTATTTTCTTTTGTTTTTTTCTTGTTTTAAAATGTAAGTCTCTATAATCAACAGCATAGTCATCGTAGATTGACTGAGCACTCTTAACTTCATTAACCAATTCAAAAGAATATTTAGAATTATCAACATGGCGTTGAAAATAGCTTAATTTATCTGCTGGTAGATTTGCTAAAATGATATCATCAAATTCATTAATACTAGTTTTAATTTGATCTCCATTAGTTTCAAAATTTGCAAATTTGTATTCTTGCAAACAATATTGAAGCTTAGGGTTCATTGGAGGTGGAGCAACATTAGAAGTTAAATAAACTCTGTTAGGCAGATAATTAACAAGACTTGGATAAAAACCAACAATACCAAGGCCAATTAGCTGTAGAGCTATGAAAGGCACAACACCTTTCCAGATGTCCAATGTCTGAATTATTTTTGGAGCTACTCCTTTTAGATAAAACAAAGCAAACCCAAATGGAGGTGTTAAGAATGATGTTTGTAGATTTACACCTATCATTACTCCAAGCCATACTGCTGTAACATTCGCACCTGTTTCAGCAAGTAATATTGGTGCAATAATCGGAACCACTACAACAGCTATTTCTATAAAATCTAAAAAGAAACCTAGAAGAAAAATTACAATCATAACTACAATAAACTGAGTCCAGAAACCCCCAGGTAGATCTTGAAGAAAATCTCTAACCAACTCTTCTCCACCAAATGCTCTAAATCCTGATGTAAGCATCGCAGCACCTAATAGAATTATGAAAACCATTGAAGTAGTAATACAAGTTTCCGTAACAACTTCTTTTAGTACATTATCTGTTTTATAACTTCTCCAAAAGCTCCATGCTATTCCATAAACAAGTATAATTACAAAAAATGCTGTAATGTAGATTGCGCCTAAATTTCTTTCTTCTAAATTTTTTACATTTAGTTCATAAGTTGAAGCCAGAAAAGTAATAGGTATTATTGATCCTATAATTAATATTAAAGGATAAAATGCACTTTTCTTACCTTCAAACAACCTATATCCGGCCATTAAAGTTGCACCAATTGCTCCAATAGAACCAGCTTGGTTTACAGTTGCTATACCCATTAGTATTGATCCTAATACTGCAAATATAAGTGCTAGAGGTGGAATAATAATAACTACTACTCTCAACCAAAATTTATAATCGAAAGTTCCTTTAAATGGGACAGGAGGTGCAACACCTTTTTTGATTCTTGCATAAAAGAATACATATAGCATGTATAATGCTACTAAAACTAATCCTGGCAACAAAGCACCCAAGAACATGTCTCCAGCACTAGATGATCCAACTCTAAACTCACCAGGCATATTAAATTCACCGGTGATTGCTTTGTAATCATTTTGTCTTATATTATTAGCAACGTCTGATGCACTAGCTAATTGGTCAGCAATAATAATTAAAACAATTGAAGGGGGAATTATCTGTCCAAGAGTTCCAGATGAACAAACAATACCACTCGCAAGTTTACGATCATAATTATTATTTAACATTGTCGGTAAAGAAATTAGTCCCATTGCGATAACGGTAGCACCAACTATTCCTGTAGTTGCAGCAAGTAAGGCTCCTACAAAAATTACCGATATACCCAATCCACCGGGAATAGGACCAAATAGTTGGCCCATAGTAATTAGTAAGTCCTCTGCTATTTTAGATTTCTGAAGCATTATCCCCATGAAAATGAACAAAGGAATTGCAATTAAAGTGTCTGTTTCAACATCCCAATAGTTACTTCTAAAGTTAGTAATTCCAGCTACTAACCATTCTATAGGTCCGTCAACTGTGAAATAAGCACTTGAGTCTCCCTCAAATATTGCTCCAAAAAATGCAGCTAAACCAATGGAAATTATTGCTGAACCAGGAAGAGCAAAAGCCACTGGATAACCTGAAGCAAGTGCTGCAATCATAATTAAAACCAAAATAGCTAAAAATAATAATTCCATTAATTACTCTCTACTTTTTCTAATCTGACTTGATCTGGATTGTCCGATTGAGTTTGATCTTCAATATTATTAAAAATAATTTTATGGCTACTGGACATAAAATAGCTAGTAAATTGTAATAGCATTGTGACAGCAAAAACTGCTAAATAAACTGCCATCAAATATAGAAGGTATAATCCATTAGAACCTTGTTGTGTAACTTCAAAAGCAACTACAGGTCCATTAATAATACTTGCTTTGCCATTTAAACCTAAAAATAAAACTATTAAACAAAGAGGGACCCCTAATAACGCTGAACCAACCATATTGGTCCAAGCTTTTTTTTTCTCACTAAAAGATGAATAAAGTACGTCAACTCTAACATGACCCTCATGAATTAAAGCATAAGCGCTTGCAAATAAATATAAAGCTGCATACCAAAATCTAACTAAATCTCCTTGAAAAGCTTGTTCATAAGAGAAAACAAATCTAGATAAAACAATTACAAATTCACTTAAAACTACCAATACTGCTAGCCATATAAAACCAACAGATTTTGTAAAGTAACCTATTATAAATGAAACTAATATTATTGGAAAATGTATATACGTTATTCTTTCTGGAGCTTTTACCATAAAAGCTTTAACCTCAGGACTAAATATGGCTTCCCACAATCTTTCAACAACCATAAATGAAATTATGAAATCAGCTAAACCAACTAAAAATACAGCCCAAAAAGATCCTCTAATTAAATACGCTGAAAATTTTGATAATATTTCCGAGTCTTGAACTAAAGTTTGTGAGTATGTCTTGAAGACATAAAAGATAACTGAGAGAATACAAACTACATATATTAAAATTTGAATATAACCATAAGTTAAATCAGAAGACTCTAAAGACTTTTGCTTATAACCAAACAAATCATAATGAGAAAAAACCTTTTTAATGCCTGGCCAGCCGCCCCAAACTGTAAATAAGTTATTAATTAAAAATGCCAGAGTAAATGCTAAGACTGAGTAGCTTAAAACTCTCAAATATGTTGACAATTTACTATTTTCTGAACCCATATGATTTTAAATTTTTTTAAAAGTAATACTTAATTTTAAAATAAAAAAAAGGGCCCAAAAAGGGCCCTTTTAATTATTAAATTAAGCTCAATTACATTCCTAAAGCTCTGTTTCTTTGCGAAATGTAAGGTGAATCTGACAAGTTAGTCCAAGATCCAATGTCTTTTCTTGCTTTTAAGAAGCTCGAGTGAACTCTCTCAGCAAGACCACTGCTAGCTCTTGTTTCTTCAAACACTTCATTAGCAGCACCAGCAAAGCCATCATAAACCTTGTCGCTAAACTTCTCTAGTTTAACACCATGATCATTGATCAATCTTGCTAAAGCAGCACCGTTTTTAGCGTTGTACTCTGACATCATAACGTCATTTTCCATCGCAGCAGCAGCTTCAATCAATAACTGATCTGATTTGTTTAAGCTTGTGAACCAAGACTTGTTTGTTCCACATGCTAACATTGATCCAGGCTCGTGCATACCAGGATAGTAGTAGTATTTAGCAGCTTCTTGGAATTTCATAGCTTCATCATTCCATGGACCTACCCATTCTGTTGCATCAATTGCACCAGACACAAGGTTTTCGTAGATTTGTCCACCAGGTAATGAAACTGGAGATCCTCCAAGTTTACCAATTACTTGTCCACCTAAACCAGGCATACGCATTTTTAAACCTTTGAAGTCATTAGGGCTTCTAATCTTTTTGTTAAACCATCCACCCATTTGAACTCCTGTGCTTCCACACATAAAGTTTTTAAGACCAAATTTGTCAGCTAGTTCATCCCATAACTGTTGACCACCTGCAAATCTAATCCATGCATTCATTTCAGTGTAAGTAAAACCAAATGGTACCGCTGTAAAGTAACCCCAAGCTGGATCTTTTTTAACCCAGTAGTAGTCAGCAGCATGGTACATTTGTGAGTTACCAGATGCAACTTCATCAAAAGAGTCAAATGCTTTAACTCTTTCATTCGCTGCATAGTAAGTAACTTGAATTCTACCATCACTTATATCTGCAATTCTTTGTGCAAATCTTTGAGCTCCTGTTCCTAGACCTGGAAAATCTCTTCCCCAAGTAGCAACCATTGATGCTTCTATTCTTTCAGCAGCAACAGCTGGAGCAGCTAAAGATGATGCAGCTACAGCAGCAACACCAGTTGCAGCAGCAGCTTTAAAGAACTTACGTCTTGAAGGTAATTTTTTACCTTTCAACTTTTTGTCTTTAATCATTTATTTCTCCTCTATAGTTAATTAACTGACGACAATTAAACACAAATGTAACTTAGAGTCATTATTAAAAATGACGATAATAAAGACTTAATACAACTTGAGATTGTTAATTGACTTTATTTTTACAGTTTCCTGTTCTGAAGAACTCATCAAGATTATCAATGGCCAAATTAGCCATCGCTGTTCTAGTTTCCTTTGTAGCGCTGCCTAAATGAGGAAGTATAAATGCACTTTTATGTTTGTAGTAGCCTTTATTTAAGTTTGGCTCATTTTTATAAACATCTAACCCAACTGCATAAACTTTTCTTCTATCCAGTGCATCAACCATTGCCTCATCTTCAATTATATCTCCTCTTGCTACATTCGTAACTACTGCGCCCTTAGGTAAGTATTCGATTGTATCTTTATTAATCATATCAATTGTCTCTTTTGATGCTGGACAACAAACAGATAAGACATCTGATACAGATAAAAGATCTTTTAAATTATCATGGTAAATTGCACCTTGCTCTTTATCTTCACTTAGTTTTGATCTGTTATGATAATGAATTATCATTCCAAGAGATTTAGCAACTTTTGCAATTTTTTGTCCAATTCTTCCCATTCCTAAAATTCCTAATCTTGTGCCCGTTAGTTGTTTTCCAATTAATAAATCTGCTGACCAAACCCATCCACCTTCTCTAGCTCTTTCAATTCCCTCAGAAGCTCTTCTGCAAGCACCAAGAATTAAAAGAACTCCTATTTCTGCTGTTGCATCAGTTAAAACATCTGGAGTATTAGTTACAGCTATTCCCCTTTTTTTTGCAGCTTCTAAATCTATATTTCCAAATCCAACTGCAAAGTTCGAAAGTATTTTGACTGAGTCTGGTAATTGATTAATTGTTTCAGCATCAAGCTTATCAGTTAAAGCTGAAAGTATTCCATCACATCCTTCGCTCATTTCAATTAATTTTTTTTGTGAATATAGTTCATCATTAAGATTTAAATTTGCATCAAAGATTTCTTTTGCTTTATCCTCGCAAGATCTTAGCAATCTTCTGGTGACCAATATTTTTTTCATTAAGATAGATTAATTTAAATCGAAAATTTTACCAGGATTCATAATATTATTTACATCTATTGATCTTTTAATAGATTTCATAACAGGTACGTTATCTGGGTGTTCTCTAAGTAAGTAATGTTTTTTTTGAAGTCCTATACCATGTTCTCCAGTTATAGTTCCTTCAAGTTCAAGTGCTTTATTTATTAAATCATCACTATATTGTCTTATTCTTTTTTGTTTATCTTCGTCATCTGGATCATAAAGAACTATAGAATGAAAATTTCCATCACCAACATGGCCTACCATTGGAGCAGTTAGTCCCAGCTTTTGAACCTCTTTTTCTGCCCAAGAAATACACTCAACTAACCTTGAAATTGGTACACAAACATCTGTAGAATAAACTTTCATGTCATGTCCCAAAGCTTTTACAGAGTAGTAAACGTCATGTCGTGCTTTCCATAATTTTTTTTGCTCTTCAGGGGAAGATGCCCATTGAAAATCACTTCCACCATTACTTTTTGAAATTTCTTCTACAATTCCGATATTTTCATTATTTGATGCCTCACTACCATGAAATTCAAAGAAAAGAGTAGGTGACGCTTTAATATTTTCTAATTTTGAATATTTGATACTAATCTCCATTTGATCTTTATTGAGCATTTCAATTCTTGCAATTGGAACACCATACTGAATAACTTCTTGTGATGCTTTAACTGCAGAGTCTAAATCTGGAAAATAGCATACTGCACTCATTATACTTTCAGGTATGGGTGATAATCTTAATTGTACTTCAGTAATTATTCCAAGCGTTCCCTCTGAACCTATAAATAAATTTGTGAGATTATATCCGGCAGAAGTTTTTTTTGTTCTAGCTCCTGTTTTAATAATATCTCCATTTGGAAGAACAACTGTCAGACCTGAAATTACAGTTCTCATAGTTCCATATTTCACAGCCATTGTACCTGAAGCTGACGTAGCTGCCATTCCTCCAAGGGCTGCATCTGCGCCTGGATCAATTGGAAAGAATACTCCATCTTCTCTTAGATATTCATTTAATTGTTTTCTTGTAACATTTGCTTGAACTCTACAATCGAAATCTTCAGCATTAACACTTAAAACTTTATTCATTTTTTCAAGAGAAATCGTAATACCATTTTGATTTCCAACAACGTGACCTTCTAAAGAAGTTCCAGTACCAAACGGAACTACTGGAATTTTGTGTTCATTGCATAATTTAAGTAATTGAGAAACTTCTTCATTTGTTTCTGGAAATACCACAGCTTTTGAGAGTATTGGATCATAAGTGTCTTCACCTCTTGCATAATTTGCTCGTGTGGACTCCGATGTTGAAAACCTTCCGTTAAAGATTTTTTTTAATTCTGTCTGAACAATCTCATTCATAATTAAATATTACAAAAAAATCTTTTAAAAATACAGCCTATTTAGAAAGCATCTTGCCTATGTTTTCTAAGGCCTGTTGTATGTTATCTCTAGATGCGGCAAAACTAAATCTCACATAATCTTGGCAAGTTTGCCCAAATGCTGTTCCTGGTACAATTGCTACACCTGCTTCATGCATTGCTTTTTTACAAAATTCTGCACCTGTCATTCCAGTTCCTTTTACATTTGGAAAAGCATAAAAGGCCCCACCTGGCAAACTGCACTCTACTCCAGGCAAATCATTTAAACCTTTATGAATTAAGTTTCTTCTTAAGGTAAACTTATCCAACATATCGTTAATTGAATCGTCTGGGCCATCTAAAGCTGCTATTCCAGCAAATTGTGCTGCTGCATTTACACAAGACACACTGTTGATTAATAATTTATTTACATGTTCAACAAGTTCTTTTGGCCAAAAACTCCAACCTAATCTCCATCCTGTCATTGAGTATGCTTTACTCCAACCTTCCAAAACTATCAGTCTATCTCTTAAATTTTCATAGTGGAAAAACGATGGCATTTCTTTGTAATCAAAAATCTGTCTACTATAAATTTCATCACTTAAAATTGTAACATGAGGATGTTTTTCTAGTTCTTTAGCAAAATAATCTATAACTGGCTTTTCGACAAAACTACCTGTTGGGTTGTTTGGGTTAATTAAAATTAACAGTCTAGTTTTATCAGTAATTAAAGACAGTATTTTATCTGGATCAAACTTAAGATCTTTATCTTCAGTAAGATCATATGGTACTGGTGTAGACCCAGTATAATTTATCATTGATTCATAAATAGGGAAGGCTGGTGTAGGATGAATTATTTCTGCTCCTGGTTCTCCAAAACATTGAATTGCGTAACTCATTGTGGGCTTTCCACCTGGCATAATTAAAATTCTTTCAGCATCAATATCTGCATTGTAACGTTTTTTAATCCATCTTGTTACAGCTTCTCTGCATTCTGGAATTCCGTTCGACATTACATATCCATGATGACCATCATCCAAAGCTTTTTTAGCAGCTTCAACTACATGCTTTGGGGTTTTAAAATCTGGTTGACCTAATCCCAAATGTATCATTGGGTGACCCTTTGCTTCTAATGCTTTAGCTTCAGCTAATACACTGAATGCAGACTCTGTTCCTAAATTTTCTAAATTTTTTGCGAGTATCATAATTTTTTTTTTTTTAAAAAAAGAAAACTAGCTGAAAAGATTAACTATGTCTATTAATTAAAATTTTTTATCTTCTATAAATAATTTTTGACTCATCTAGGTCTTTTATACTTTTGCATCCCATCAAAATCATATTACGTCTTATTTCATCATGCATATTTTGCAGTAATCTTTCTACTCCTTGTTGGCCACCAGCCCCTAAACTAAACAAAAATGCTTTACCGAAACTACAAGCTGTCGCACCTGCTGCTAATGCTTTAAGAACATGCGTACCTCTTCGAACTCCACCATCTAAAATTACCTCTAATTTATCTCCTACAGCATCTCTGATAGCTTTTACTTGGTCAAATGGAGATCTAGATCCATCGAGTTGTCTTCCACCATGGTTTGATATCATTACAGCTGTACAACCAATATCTATCGCTTTTTTAGCATCATCAACTGACATAACTCCTTTAAGTGCAATTGGGCCGTCCCATTTTTTTATACAATATTCTGCGTCTTTCCAATTCATCGCAGGATCATATTGCTCATTTATATATCCCATAACGGATTGGGCAATATTTGTACCTTTATCAACTTTATCTTTAAGATTTGCTAATTCAAATTTCTTATGTGTAAAATAGTTAAAGACCCACTGAGGTCTCATAGCAAAACTCATTAAACTATCTAAAGTAAATTTTGGTGGTGTTGTAAAACCTGTTCTATGATCTCTTTCTCTATTTCCAGCAACAATAGTATCAACTGTAATACACATTCCATTAAAGTTTGCTCTTTTGCATCTATCAATTAAGTCATTAGTTATAGATTGGTCCTTGTGAATATATAATTGGAAAATTTTTGGCCCACTTGAAAGATTTGCAATTTCCTCAATCGAAAATGAAGCCATAGTAGACATACTGTATATCGTACCAAATTTTTCAGCAGCACGTGCAGAAGCTTTATCTCCATCTGGATGATATAAACTTTGCATAGCAGTAGGTGATAAAAAAATTGGCATATCCATCTTTGTTCCAAAAACCTCTGTCTTTAAATCAGGTTCACCAACACTATTTAAAATATTTGGAATTAGATCACAGTCATTAAATGAATCTGTGTTCCTATTCATTGTAACCTCGTCGTCTGCTCCTCCGTCTATATAATGAAAAATAGGTGCAGGGAGTTTTTTTTTTGCTAACTTTCTAAAGTCATCAAAGTTATAGCAATTGCTTAGACTCATTATCCTCTGAATCTTAAATTACTTCTGTTTAGGTCACTGATTTTTGTGCAACCCATTAGTTTCATATCCCGTTGCAGTTCTGTTTTATATTGATTAAGTGCTCTTTCCACTCCTGCTTGACCTGCTGCAGCTAAAGCATAAAGATAAAGTCTTCCACCTGAACATGCTTTAGCACCTAATGATAATGCTTTTAGCATATGGGTTCCTCTGTGAATTCCACCTTCACATATAACATCAAGTTTATCACCAACAGCATCAACAATTTCTGCAAGTTGATCAAAAGGAGATCTAGAACCATCAAGTTGTCTTCCTCCATGATTTGAAACCATAATTCCAGTACAACCAATATCTACAGCTTTTTTTGCATCTTCAACACTCATAATACCTTTAAGAGCAAAATGGCCACCCCATTGAGAACAAAGTTTTTCAGCATCTTTCCAGTTCATAGATTGGTCTAACATAGTAGAAAAATAACTCCCAATTGAAGAATTAGTACTTGTACCTTCTTTCACAAAATCTTGAAGGTGTGGTAATTCAAATTTACCTTTAGTCAGATAGTTAATTCCCCACATAGGCTTAGTGGCAAAACTAAACAAACTTGATAAAGTCAACTTAGGTGGAGATGTAAAACCAGTCCTTAAATCTCTCTCTCGGTTTCCACCTGTAATAGTATCTACCGTTAAAGCCATTACATCGAATTTTGCTGCTTTAGCTCTCTCTAAACAAGAGTCATTCAAGCCTCTATCTTTGTGAAAATAAAATTGAAACATCTTAGGAGTATCAATCATAGCAGAAATTTCTTCTACACTGACTGTAGCCAAAGCTGAAACACCAAACATTGTATTAAATTTTTTTGCTGCCTTTCCAACTGCTCTTTCACCATCATAATGAAAAAGTCTTTGTAATGCAGTTGGCGCTAGGTAAAATGGTAAATCTAATTTTTTTCCAAATATTGTTGTTGAAAGATCAACATTTTCAACTCCTCTTAAAACATTTGGAACTAAATCAACATCATCAAAAGCACTAGTATTTCTAGCATACGTTATCTCATCATCAGCTGCACCATCAATGTAGTGAAAAATTGGAGAAGGCAATTTTTTTTTAGCTAATTTTCTGAAATCACCAAAATTGTGACAGTCCTTTAAATTCATAAGTTTAGTTTAAAATTTTTTTATATAATTAAACATATAACTATTTGCCCCAGGATTTTTATCTCCAAGGCTCGCGTTTGATATATGGTTATATGACACTGCTATTTCACTGTTTGATGAAAATTCATAAGAAATTTGTATTTCTGTTTTAAACTCAATTACATGTCCTAAATCCTTACCATCACCTTTAGAATATAGACCAGGAGTAAAACTTGGAGTTAACTTCAAGGGACCCTCATTGTAAATTTGAAAACCTGTATAAATATATGCCGCGTTATCTGCCGTCACCATTAGGCCTGTTACTGGTTGAAGGATACCTAAAAAGCTCTCTTTATCTTTTCCAGTATTAATATGCTGTATACCAAATAAAGTAGACTTTTTTCCTTCATCACTAAAATCAAACGTTCCAGTATAGAAACTCCAATTTTCATTAGAACTATGTCCATCTGCTTTTGCTAAATTAAGACTCAGCAAAAAATAAATTAACAATATTTTTAAAATGGTTTGCATAAAAAATTAGTATCTACTTTATAGATACTTTTCTAAAAATTAAAATACCGCCAAAAACAAATAAAATCAAAGGTAATACCCAAAGCAAAACTGTGTTTTTTCTAATTTCTGGATCATAAACTATCCACTCTCCATATTTGCTCTTAAGAAAATCATAAATCTGTTCATCATTTTTACCTTCATCTATTTTATTTTGAATTAATATTTTCATACTTAAGGCAAAATCAGATTGAGAGTCATAAACTGATTGTCCTTGACAAATTAAGCATCTCAAATTTTTTGAAATTTGATCAACTTTTTCAGAATTAGCTCCATGTGAAAGATTAAAAAAACTAATTAAGTAAAATATTATAAGTACTAAAATTTTAATTTTCATTTTTTATTATCATTTTAAGTTCAGTAAGTTTTTCATCATCTAGTGGACCTATATATTTTTTTAAAATAGTTTTAGACTTATTGTGAATAAGAATTGTTTCAGGTACTCCATATGCACCTAGCTCAATTGAATTAACTCCTGAAGGGTCAACTACAATTTTAGAATAAGGATTACCCAATTCTTTAATAAATTTTTTTGCATTTACCTCACTATCTTTATAGTTAATTCCAATAATATTTAATTTACCTAACGAATTTAAATTTAATAAATAAGGATGCTCATCTCGACATGGTAGACACCATGAAGCCCATATATTTATTAATGAAAAATCTTTATCATTTATCAATTCGTATAATGTTGTCTCCTCATTAGAGTAAAGAAACTTAGCTTTAAAGTTAAAATCAATATTACTTGAGTTTAAATTGGGGGAATAATTATTTGTTTTATTAAGGCCTTTAAGAAGAATAAAAAAACTTGCAATAACTAAAAAAACTACTGCTATCAGCTTAATATTTTTAACCATTTTTTTTTACAATGCTTAATATTCCTCCAAAGGAGATTAATATTATTGATATCCAAATCCATATCATAAACGGTTTTATTTGATACCTGACATTATAAAATCCATCATTTTTTAATATATTAAACACCAAAAAATTATCAGAATATAATGTCGATTTTATATCGGCCTCACTAGTTATAGTTTGTGGCTGATCATAAACTCTTACTTCTGGTTTCAGATTGATCGAATTATTTTTGTCTGAAATTTTAAAATTTGCCTCTAAAGACTGGTAATTTTTACTTTCATATACTTTAAGACTTTCAAATTTAATTGTTTTATTTAAAAATTTTCTTTCATCTCCAACTTTCATATTTGATGAGTACTCTTTTGCAAGAACACCATTGACTAAAACACTTAAAATAAACAAACTAAAACCGAAATGGGATATTTTTTGAGATAAATTCGTTTTTTTTACTGAAAAATTTTTAATAGTAATTAAGAAAAGAAAAATACTTGCAATAAAAAGTGGGAGTGAAAATAGATATGAAATTCCAACACTTTTTAAAAAAATAAAAGAAATAATTATTGATAAAATAAAAAATAAAAGCTGCTGTAAATTAATTTTATTTATTTTATCTTTAATCCAATTCAAATTTGGTCCAATTGCCATAAAAATTAAAAAAGGAATCAAAAAAGGGACAATTAATTTATGATAAAAGGGGGGACCAACTGAAATTTTATCATTATTTACTACTTCTAGAAATATTGGATAAACTGTGCCAATTAAGACAACTGATAAAAAAAACATCATAAACAAGTTATTAACTAGAACAGCTGTTTCTTTACTAACAATATAAGTTTTTGTGAAATTGTTTTTGATTTTGTTTTGATAAAAAAAATAAATAAAAATAGACAATGTAATTAATATAAATAAAAAACAAAGAATAAAAACTCCCCTTGATGGATCATTTGCAAAAGTATGGATTGAATTTAAAATACCAGATCTAACTAAAAATGTTCCACTCATACTTAATGAAAAAGTTGTAATTGATAAAATTACTGCCCAGGAATGAAACATTTCTCTTTTTTCCAAAATTAAAATAGTGTGGAATAAAGCCGTTAAACAAAACCATGGCATGAGGGATACATTTTCAACTGGATCCCAAAACCAAAAACCTCCCCATCCTAGTTCATAATAAGCCCATATAGAACCTAATAAAATTCCAATAGATAAAAAAATCCATGAAACCAGTACCCAATTCTTTATATGCTTGGCCCAGGTTTTATTTACAGAACCTGATATTAAGGCTGCAAGTGATGAAGAAAAAATAATAGATGTTCCAACATATCCTAAATATAATATTGGTGGATGAATTGCTAATGCTGGGTCTTGAAGTATTGGATTTAAACCAGTTCCCTCGTTTGGAATTGGGAATAAACTCATAAAGGGATTTGAAGTAAAAAGAATAAATAATAAAAATCCTGCAATTATTATTTCCTGAAAAAGTAAAGTAAGAATCCTATACTTGTTTGAAAGATTTTTTGAAGTAATTGTAAAAATTAATAAAAAAATTGATAATACTAATAACCAAAGAAGTAAACTTCCCTCATGGTTTCCCCATGTTCCTGTGATTTTATAGAATAAAGGTTTAGAGGTATGAGAATTAGTATAGACTGCCTCATTACTAAAATCTGAGATTATAAATGCTATTATAAGAGCAATGAAACTTATTATAATCATTAATGATTGAATAGAAATTAGTGAAAAAATTCTTCCACTAACATTTATATTATTTTGATTTAATAATGTTGGAGATTGAATGATTATTAAAATAGATGACAGTAAAGCAATATAAAGTGAATAATTTCCAATTTGGTTTAGCATTAATTACTTTCTTTTAATGCCTCTTTCACCTCAGGTGGCATATAATTTTCATCATGTTTTGCTAATATTTTAACTGCAGTTAAAAAATTACGATCTTTTAAAAAACCTTCAGCCACAACTCCTTTTCCTTCTTCAAATAAATTTGGAACGGAACCACTATAATTAACGATTAATTCATTTTTAAAGTCAGTTATAACAAAATTAACTTCTGACTGATTAACATTAATTGATTTTTCTTTAACCATTCCTCCAACTCTTATTTTTTTTGAAGTCAACTCTGTTAAATTTTTTATTTCTGTAGGTGATTTGAAATAAACAACGTTTTCCTCAAGTGATTTAAAAACTAAAAATACAATTAGGATTAATGAAAAGAATATAGATAATATAAAGATGGCTCTTAATTTAACTTTTTTACCATACATGAAAATAAAAATTAAATTTTAGATGCAGATGAAGTAGCTAGTATTTCTTTATATGTCTCTTGTTTTTTTGCTATTTCAATTTTATCAGTATCTAAATTTTCAAAACGAGCCTTGAATTTCTTTTGCTCTTTAACAAGTTGAAGTTTGATTACTGAATATAAAATACAGAAACAAGAAAGAGTAAATGCAAAAGAAGACCATACATAGAGACCATATCCATTCATGTATAAAACTTCGTTAATCATAATCTATCTAATCCTTTATTTTTTATTTTTATCAGTTCTGTATTATATTTCATCAAAAATATCAAAAGCGAAAAAAGTGCAAATGCCGCAGTCATTATACCTAAAGGTAACAGCATGGAAGCATGAATGGAAGTTTCTGTAAAAATATTTACTGAAGAAGGTTGGTGCAATGTTGACCACCATTCAACAGAAAATTTGATTATTGGGACATTTATTAAACCAATTATTGCTATGTACGAACTAATCTTTACAGCTTTTTCCTCATTGTCAGTTACCCTCCAACTTAGAAGAAACATCAAATAGAAAAAAGCAAGTAATAACATTGATGTTATTCTTGCATCCCATGCCCACCAGGTTCCCCACGTAGGTTTACCCCAGATGGATCCTGTAACCAAAGCAATAACATTAAAGACAAAACCAGATGGTGCTAAACTTTTTGTTATTAAAGAAAGATTCTTATTTTTAAAAACTAAAATACCAAATGACAAAAAAGCAATTAAAGAAAAAATTCCAAGAGAAATCCAAGCTGCTGGGACATGGACATACATAATTCTAACTGAGTCGCTTTGTTTATAGTCTTCAGGAGAAAGTATTAATGCCTCAACAAGGCCAATGCTTATAATTACTAAAAAAATAATAAATACAAACTTTTGTGTTTTATTTATTATTTTTAATAAGTTATTTGGTTTTAAATAGTTAAGCATTTTCTGTTATCTATAACACAAATTTAAATTATGAAAATTTTTCTGGTGGGTTATTCTGACCAAGAACACAGAGGGAGATAAAATAAATGGGGATTATAGCATCCTTGGTCAAAATATAATTTATTCTAGGCATAATCTATGACTAAGGTTTGCACGAAATGTGTTTAAATAATGAAAATCAGCTTAATTAGAAGGTTTAAAGTAACCAGAGCCTTTTTTTCCTGAGAATATCTCGTTGATTAGAGGGTGTTTAATTGGTTCATCAGAATCATCCACTAATAAATTTTGCTCAGACACGTATGCTTCGTAAGTGATTTCATCATTTTCAGCTAACAAATGATAGAATGGTTGGTCTTTTCTAGGTCTTACGTTTTTTGGTATAGATTGATACCATTCCTCAGAATTATTAAACTCAAAATCAACATCATAAATTACACCTCTAAAGTCGAAGTGCTTATGTTTTACAACGTCTCCAATAGAAAATTTTCCTTTTTGAACAGTCACATGATAAATATGGATATTTAAAATTAAAAATCAATAAAAAAAATATAATTGTTTTATTATTCTGCTATTATGTAGCAGTGAATAAATCTGTTTTAAAATTTGTTACTGATTTAGGGCCTTTGGTAATTTTTTTTTATTTTTATTATAACAATGATAAAAATTTAATTGTTGCAATACCTCCACTTATAGTTGCAACAATAATAGCAGTTTTAATTATGTGGATTGTTGAAAAAACAATTCCAAAGGTACCATTAATAAGCGGAATATTGATTACATTGTTTGGTGGTTTAACAATTTATTTTGATGATCCTATATTTATTTACATGAAGCCAACAATAATAAATATTTTGTTTGGTCTTGCATTAATGTTTGGCAAATACTTTACGAATGAACCAGTTTTAAAAAAATTACTTGGAAAATCAATGCCTTTAAGTGATGAAGGATGGGAAATTTTAAATAAAAGATGGACGTACTTCTTTTTTGGATTAGCGATTTTAAATGAAATAATTTGGAGAACACAATCAGAAGAATTTTGGGTTAACTTTAAAGTTTGGGGAATGTTGCCAATAACCTTTATTTTTACCGCTTTTCAAATAGGTTTAATAAACAAACACAAACTGAATGAATAGAAACTTAAAATTAGTAGTAAATAATACGAATAAAGATGAAGATAAAAAATTTTTTTTTGAGAGAACTGAATTAAAAATTATTTTAGATCTTTATGCAAAAATGGTTTCCTCGGGCAATTGGAAAGACTATGGTCTTTCTATTTCGGGAAAGCAGGTAAGTTTTAGTGTTTTTAAAAACGCAGCTGAAAAAGCTATATATAAAATTTGTAAAAACTTTAAGCCTTCAAACAAAAATCTTAAATATTTAATTACAGATACTAACGGTAAGATACTAAAAAATTCATATGATCTTAAGATACTCTTGAATAAAGTTGATTGGAAAAAAATTTAGTTTTTATCTTCTTTGACCAAATAATCTTAAAAGCATTATAAATAGATTTATAAAGTCTAAGTATAAAGTTAAAGCACCCATAACAGCTTTTTTACCCATTAATTCACCGCTGTCAGATGCAGCATACATGTTTTTAATTTTTTGTGTATCGTATGCAGTTAAACCAACAAATACTAAAACACCAATTATTGATATTGCAAAATACATCATTGATGATTTTAGGAATATATTTACAACAGATGCAATTATAATTCCTATCAAACCCATCATTAAAAAAGATCCCATCTTAGTTAAATCTCTTTTTGTTGTGTAACCATAGATACTCATTGCTCCAAATGTTGCTGAAGAAATAAAGAATACTCTTGTTACACTTAAACCTGTGTAAACTAATAAAATTGAAGAAAGAGATAATCCCATTAATGCAGCAAATACCCAGAAAGTTGTCTGAGCTCTTGAAGCACTCATTTTATTAATTCCAAAACTCATATAAAAGACAATTCCTAGTGGGGCTAACATTACAATCCATTTTAAACCTGATAAATAAATTGCGTTTCCAAATTCTGTTAATCCAACAATTGCTCCGTTCGGATCTGTTACAACAGACATTTTAAATGATAAAAGTGCTATTATTCCAGTAAGTAAAACGCCAGTTGCCATATAGTTGTAAACTTTAAGCATGTAGGCTCTTAAGCCTTCATCCATAACAACAGTTTGCTTAGCTGTTGTTGCTTTATTTAAAATATTATCTTTATTGAATTCCATATTATTTATATAAGATTTTTTTTTAAGATTTTCAAGTCGTCAAAATAAATGTAACAAATACTACATATATTATGAATTATAAAAAACTAGGAAATACAGACCTAAATGTGAGTACAATTTGTCTTGGGACAATGACTTGGGGTGAACAAAATACCCAAAATGAGGCATTTGAACAAATGGATTACTCTTTAGATAATGGAGTAAATTTTTGGGATACAGCTGAATTGTATGCAGTTCCACCAAAAGCTGAAACATATGGTCATACAGAAACTATTATTGGGAATTGGTTTGAAAAAACAAAAAAAAGAAAAGACGTAATTCTTGCGTCCAAAGTGGGTGGTCCTAGTAGAAAATATATGAGAAATGGAGAAAATAGTTTTACAGGCAAAAACTTAGAGGATGCTCTCCATGGAAGTCTAAAGAGATTAAAAACTGATTATATTGATCTTTATCAATTACATTGGCCTGAAAGAAATGTAAATAACTTTGGAAAATTGGGTTACGAACACAAAGAAAATGATTGGAATAAATTTGAAAATGTTTTGGAAAATTTAAAAAAATTTATTGAGGATGGAAAAATTAGGTATGTTGGTTTGTCAAATGAAACCCCATGGGGAGTTATGAATTATCTTCAACTTGCTAAAGATAAAAATTTACCAAGAATGATGTCAATTCAAAATCCATACAGTTTATTAAATAGGTCTTATGAAGTTGGTTTAGCAGAAGTATCTATCAGAGAAAATATAGGGTGTTTGTCATATTCACCTTTAGCCAGTGGTTATTTAACAGGCAAATATAGAAATAAACAATTTCCAAAAGGATCAAGAATGGAAAGAGATTTTGATTTTTGGACAAGATATAGAAAACCAAATATGGAAGAGGCTGTTGAAGATTATTACAAAATTAGTCAAAAATTTGATCTGGATATGAGTCAAATGTCTATAAAATTCTGTGAAGTACAAGATTTTATGACTAGTGTAATTATTGGAGCAACAACTATGGAGCAGTTGAAAACTAACGTAGAAAGTGTAAAAGTGAATCTTGATAGTGAAGTAATAAAAGAAATAAATAATGTACAAAAAAAATATCCTAATCCATGTCCATAATTAAAAAATTATTTTTAAAAACACTTATATTAACAGTATTTATAATAACATGTGTCCAGTCAGAAGACTTAACAAAGTTAGGAACTTTTAAAGATTGGAATGCGGTTGCAGTTTTTAATGAAACTGGAAAAATCTGTTTTGCTTATTCGATTCCGGTAAGCCAGTCTCCTAAGGCAAGCAACAGAGAAGCAAGATTGTTTGTATCCTTTAGACCTGAGGATAAAATTTCTGATGAGGTGAGCATAACTTCTGGTTATGACTTTAATGCTCAAAATGCAATTTTAGCCACATCGGGTAAATCTAAATTTGAATTTGATTTACCACAAAATAAATTTGCTTGGATTTCTAGTGGAAAAACAGAACAAAAAATAATTAAAAGAATGAAGAAAGCATCTAGGCTAATGATAACTGCTTATAAACAAAGTGGTACTCAAACTACTGATGATTATTCTTTAATGGGTTTTACAAAAGCTTATAACGCTGCAAAAAAAAGCTGCACTTAAATGAAAAGACAAAAGAAGATTGTACTCGCCTATTCAGGTGGTTTGGATACGTCTATCATTCTCAAATGGCTTCAAGAAAATTATGATGCTGAAGTAATTGCCTATACTGCTGATGTAGGGCAGGAAATGAATAGAAAAAAAATTATAAAAAATGCAAAAAAACTAGGTGTTAAAAAAATTATTATCCAAGATCTAAAAAATATTTTTGTTAAAGATTATGTTTATCCCATGATAAGAGGTCATGCTCTTTATGAAGGTGTTTATTTATTAGGAACATCTATTGCAAGACCATTGATTGCAAAGGATCAAATAAGAGTTGCAAAGAAGTTTAAAGCTTATGCTGTCTCACATGGTTCTACAGGAAAAGGAAATGATCAAGTGAGATTTGAACTTGGATATCATTACTTTGGTCCTAAAATTAAAATAATTGCGCCATGGAGAATTTGGAAATTAAAATCAAGAACAGATCTAATTAATTATGCAAAAAAACATGGAATACCTATTCCTAAAGATAAAAAAGGAGCACCGCCATTTTCTGTAGATGATAATTTATTTCATACATCAACAGAAGGTAAAGTTTTGGAAAACCCTAAAAATTCAGCACCAGAATTTATTTTTCAAAGAACAAATTCTCCTGAAAAAGCTCCAAATAAACCAAGCTTTATTACTATTAATTATAAAAATGGTGACCCTGTTGGTTTAAATGGAAGAAAATTATCTCCAGCAAAAGTCTTAGATAAACTTAATCAGTTAGCTGGCAAAAATGGAATAGGGAGAGTGGACTTAGTTGAAAACAGATTTATTGGAATAAAATCTAGAGGTGTTTATGAAACTCCTGGAGGAACACTGTTACTTATTGCTCACAGAGCAATTGAATCTGTTACTCTAGATAAAAATACAATGCATAAAAAAGATGAAATTATGCCTAGATATGCAGAGCTTGTTTACAATGGCTATTGGTATTCAAAGGAAAGATTTAAACTACAAAAAATCGTTGATTTAAAGAGAAATAAAGTAAATGGATCAGTGAAACTAAAACTTTATAAAGGTAATATTACAATTCAATCAAGACAAACTTCTAGTAATGCTTACTCAATGAAAAAAGTGTCTTTCGAAGAAAATAAAACTTTTAATAAATCAAATGTAGAAAGATTTATTAACTTTCATAAAAGAAAATTAAGATAATAAAAAAATGGAATTTAAAGCGACAAGAGCTTCGGCTATTGAGCACTTAGATTATTTTATTAAAAATAATCTTGAAGAATATTCAAAATTAAGAAATTTTGATTTTGGTACTGACAAAAGATCTAACACATCTTGCCTATCACCATACATAACACATGGGGTGATTAGTGAAAAAGAAGTGATTAGTAAGTCACTGAAAAGATTTTCCTTTTCAAAAAATGAAAAATTTATTCAGGAGGTTTTATGGCGAACATACTGGAAAGGTTGGTTGGAACTTAGATCTGGAGTTTGGGATGATTATTTATTAGATTTAAAAAGAATAAAAGAAAAATTTAAAGATAATAAAAATTATTTATATGCCATTGCAGGTAACACTGAAATTGAATGCTTTAATGAATGGGTAAATGAACTTAAGACTTTTAATTATTTGCATAATCATACCAGAATGTGGTTTGCAAGCATTTGGATATTTACACTAGACTTACCTTGGCAACTTGGTGCCGAATTTTTTATGCAACACTTATACGATGGTGATACTGCATCTAACACTTTAGGTTGGCGTTGGGTTGCAGGTATTCAAACTCAAGGGAAACATTATCTTGCAAGTGAATGGAATATTAAAAAATTTACAAATAATAGATTTAAAAATATAGAACTTAACGAAAATGCACTCCCAATAATAAGTGATAAAAATTATACTATTCTTCATAAAACTTTTGAAAATCCGATAAATATTGAAGAGAAAAACTTACTAGTTTTTGAAAATAACTTAGCATTTGAAATCACTGACTTTGCAATTCAAAAATTCAAAAAAATTCTTCTTATTGATAATAAAAATGAAAATAGAAATATTAAACTTAGTGAAAATGTAATGAATTTTAAGGCTAGTTTAATTGAGGAACAAAAGAAAAGGTTAGAGGAAAAATCAATTAATTGTGAGATTATTGATATAAACGAAATTAAAAACTTGGACAGTTGTTACTGCCTTTATCCAGCTGTTGGAGAAAATTTAGATTACATAAATCAAAACTCGCTCAAAAATATTGAGTTTCTTTTTAGAAAATTAGATCAAAATTCATGGAAGTTTTGTAACAAAGGTTTTTTTAACTTTAAAAAATATATTCCTAAAATAGTTGAAAACCTTGAATAAATTATAATTGAAATTTTTTTAATTTATGAGATAAAAATAATATGCAGAACCCACAAATATTAGAATTAATTGAAAATTTAAAGGGAAGAAGAAACTACGAAGAAAAAAAAGCTTCTAAGCTAGGCTTTAACTCTCTTTATGCATATTTTGAAAACAAACTTTTGCAAGAAAAAACTGCTTTAGAAGAAAATGCAAGAGAGCTAGAAATAGCAAAAGCTGAAGAAAAATTATTAAAAGAAGAAAAAAGTAAGCCAAAGAAAACTTGCGGCTGTTGTTAAATTCCTAAATTTTTTAAAGACTGAAATTCACCGATTTTAAAAATAATTGCATCTTCTTTTTTAAAACCATATTTTTCTGCATTATCTTTAAATCTAACTGGTGGCTCCATTATTGGCTCCAAAGATAAAACAAAAGTACCCCAGTGCATCCCTAAAACCTTTTTACTTTTAAGGTCTCTTGCAATACTTAAAGCCTCTTCAGGGTTAGTATGATATGAGGATTTATCTTTATTAGGTGATAATGGATAAAAATTATATGCCCCAATGTTAATAAGTGTTAAATCAATAGGTCCATATTTTTCACCTAACTCTTTATAAATATTTCCAACTCCAGTGTCACAAGCAAAGAGTATCTTTTTATCCTTGTACTCAATTAAAAAGTTTCCCCATAAAGTTTTATTTGTATCTGTTAAGCTTCTTTTTGACCAGTGAACTGCTGGTAACAATGTTACTTTAAGGTCTTGATTAACTTTAATTTCATCATACCAATCCATTTCCTTCACATCTTTGTAGCTATTTCGCATGAAATACTTTCCAAGCTTTAGAGGAAGTAAAACTTTTGCATCCTTAAAAGGAAATCTTCTAATTGTAGTCATATCTTGATGATCGTAATGATTATGAGTTAGAAGAAATAAATCTGTCTTGGGAATTTCATTTAAATCTAGGGCTGTTTTAACATATCTTTTTGGACCAAAAATTAGTGGGCCTGCATTTTTTGAAAAAACAGGATCAGTTATAATTGTTGTATTTCCAAGCTTTATTAAGAAAGTTGCATGTCCAATCCAACCGACATAATCATCATTTTTTAAATTTTCTAAATTTGAAAGAACTCTTTGTTTATCAATTACATGTTCCTTGGGAACAGACATATTAAGTTTTTTCTTTTCTTTGTTGAATACTTTAAAGGACCATTTGAAATTAGAATTTCTCTCAGGCGAGCCCTCTGGGTTTCTAAAACTACCGTCTGGTAAGTGATGATAAGGTATTTTTTCCATAGCTAATAATAAAGAATTATAGATAAAAAAAATAAGAATTAAAATTGCTAACTTTGGCAATTATCTTTAATTAATTAACGATCTTTTGAAACACTCAATTGTATTTTTTAAAAGACATGCAATTGTCATAGGTCCAACACCACCTGGAACTGGAGTTAAAGCTTTTGCAACTTTTGAAACCTCTTCAAAATGAACATCACCTACCAAACCATTTTTTGTTTTGTTTATTCCAACATCAATAACTATTGCATCTTTTTTTACCCAATTACCTTTTATAAGTTCAGGAATTCCAACTGCAGCAACAATAACATCTGCTTCTAAACATTCATGCTGAAGATCTTTTGTTTTAGAGTGTGTAATTGTTACTGTACAATCTTCTTGAAGTAAAAGTTGTGCCATTGCTTTACCATTTAAGTTTGACCGCCCAATCATTACAGCTTTTTTTCCTGTTAAGTTAGGTTCTATTTTTTTTAATAAATAATAACATCCAAGAGGTGTACAAGGAATTGAACCTTGATATCCAGATGAAAGATTACCAACATTCATTGGATGTAAACCGTCAACATCCTTATGTGGTGAAATAGTTTCTATTACGTGTTGCTTGTTAATATGTTTTGGGAGCGGCAATTGAACTAAAATTCCTGAAACAGTTTCATCTTTATTAAGTTCTTCAATTTTATCTAAGACTGTTTTTTCATCTACGGTATCTGGGTACTTAATAACTTCTGATTTCAAACCAACTTGCGTTGCTGATTTTTCTTTATTTCTTACATAAATCTGACTTGGAGCCAAATCTCCGATTAAGATTACTGTGAGACCTGGAACTTTGCTATATTTTTCTCTAAGGCCATCTACTTCTTTTTTTAATTCTTCTCTAAGTTCAGCTGATTGTTTTTTACCGTCTATTAAAATCATGATTATTAAAATATAAGTGGTGCTATGTAGAGTTTCATACACATTTCTACAAACCAGATCAACAAAAGAAGAATGATAGGTGATATATCAAATGCACCTAGACTCGGCAGAAAACCCCTTATTTTATTAAGTATTGGATCAGTAAGCTTATAAGTAAACTCTAATATTGAATAAACAAATCTATTTGAAGTATTTAAGACATTAAAAGCTATTAACCAGCTAATGACAACGTTAGCGATTACTACATAAGAATATAATTTTAATAATTGTAAAGCTAAGTAAAATATAGCTATCATTTCTTCTCTACATATACAGAAGTGCTTGGGAAAGCAAAAGATGCTTTATTACCCTCAACAATTTCTTTAATTTTAATTGCCAGTCTTTCTTTAACCAACAACATCTCGCTCCAACTATTTGTTTTTGTATAACATCTTACATACATATCTATTGAGCTATCAGCAAATTTATCAACTCTTACGGAAACACCTACGTTGGTATCATAATCTTCTGAACTATTTATAAAATCCTCTATCTCATTTCGTATGGTTTTTAATTGTTCAACTGTTGAATCATACTGAAGTGTTATGGTCCAACTAATTCTCCAATTTGTGATTTGACTTTTATTAATGACAGCATTCTCTGCAAACTGGAAATTTGGAATGATTGCCAAAGACTTATCAAATTTTCTTATAACAGTTGATCTAAAACCTATTTTTTCAACTACACCCTCGATTATTCCTTCAACTTCAATCCAATCACCCATTTTAAATCTTTTTTCAACAAGTACTAAAATTCCTGATATTAAATTTTTGAATAGATCCTGTGCTCCTAAAGCAACTGCAACACCAAATAAACCAAGTCCTGCAATAATTGGACCAATTTTAATTCCCCATAATTCTAAAACAGCTGCAGCTCCTAAAATTAATATTAAAATTTTTAATGATTTGATAATCCAACCAATTAGCTCTCTAGTTAAAATCTTGTCAAATCCACTTAATATGTAGGAAATTGGTTCAATAATTTGATGAATAATCCAAAAAAGTAAAATTGTAATCAACGTTCTATTTACATTGTCTAAAAATAACCTCGTATCTTCTGCAAAAGACATATAGTAACTTGCAAAAAATACTCCAAGAACAATTGGAAGAAATCTGGCTGGACCCTCCATTGCCCTAACGAAAGTATCATCAAGTTTATTTGTCGTTCTTTTAGTAATTAATTCTAATTTTTTAATGATTAACTTGCTAATTAATCCTCTAAAAACTAGGAATATAAAGAATATTCCAAGACCAATTAAGATCTCAACAAAGTTTACGCCTAAAATTCCCTTTTGCCATACAGACAAAAAAAGTCCTGAAAAATTCTCAAAAACGCCCATGGCTAAATTTTATATAGTAAAAACTCCTCTTCACCAGAGTTAAATAGAAAAATTTTTTTCCATTTGATCTCATTTAAAATTGCTGATGCTTTTTCACCCATACACATCAAATTGGTATCCATCCAACTGTCTAAAAGATCATATTTTTTAAGTAAATTGAATAAGCTCTTAGCGCTATTTTCTGAGTAGACATAAATTATATCAGGGATTGAGGCTTTTAATTGTGCTCTAAATTCCTCTTTCATTTCTTGAGTTGATGAAACCGTATAATTGATTAATCTCTTTAAAGAATAACCTTCAGAAATTAGATCTTTATCTAACCTACTAGAAACTATTTCACCACTTACGTAAAGAAGTGATCCATCCTTTGGGTTAAAGTTTTGTAATATTAATTCTTTTAAATTATTTACGTTTCCTTCTGCAGAGATAATATTTTGAAAACCTTTTAGCTTTGCAACTTTTTCTGTTGCAGAGCCAACACAATAACATTCAATTTTTTTATTAACTCTATTTAAATCTAAATTCTTAATCGCATTTGAACTTGTAAATATTATTCCCTTAAATTGGGTATAGTCAGGTTCATCGTATTTAATTGGTTCAACTTTTATCACGGGTAAATGAGAAACTTTATGTCCCAAAGAACTAAATTTTAATATTAATTCTTTACAATCCTCTAATGGTCTTGTTAATAAAATATGCATTTTACCTTTTATAAGATCCTTTTGACTCTGATTTTAATTTTTCTCCAATTTTAATACTTAAATCTTTAACCATTTTTTTATTTTCACTTTCTTCAACAAAAAATCTTTGTTTGCCATCTACTGAAAAAAGTTCAGCTTTTATGTTTATAAGTTCTTTATCAATCTTTGCATACACACCAACTGCTGTATCACAGTCACCCTCAAGTATTTTTAAGATTTTTCTTTCAGCATTTGCAATTATTCTCGACTGATCATCATTAATTTTTTCTAAGATATCTATTATTTCTTGATCGTTTTCTCTACATTGTATGGCAATAATACCTTGCCCAGCGCATGGTATTAGTTCTTCAGTATTAAATTCATGTGTAATTTTATTCATCAAACCTAAAGCTTCAATACCGGCTTTGGAAAGTAAAATTGCATCGTAATCTCCATTCTCTAATTTCTTTATCCTAGTATCCACATTTCCTCTTATTAATTTATAATTCAAATCTGATCTAATACTTTTTAATTGATATTCCCTTCTGTAAGAAGAAGTACCAATTATTGAATTAGGCTTAAGGTCTTTGAAATTTATATTATCGTTGCTAATAAAAATTTCATTGGGTGAATTTCTTTTTAAATAAAAATTTGTTATCAAACCCTCTGTTTCAATCGATGGCATGTCTTTTAAAGCATGAACAGCTATATCAATATTATTATTAATTAATTCTATTTCAATTTTTTTTGAAAATAATCCTTTTCCTCCAATGTTTGACAGCCTATCCTTTTGGTTTTCATCTCCACTTGTGACTATTTTTTTTGTTTCTATGTGGGTCGATGAAACTTTTTTAAGATTGTTTATCACTTTTTCGGTATAAATTTGAGCTAACTGACTCCCTCGAGTGCCAACAATAAATTTATCTCTTTTCATAATTCTTATTTTTATTACATTCTTATAGTTTAATTGTATTAATTATAAATATTTATGAATGAAAAAAAAATAATTCTCGGAATTGAGACAAGTTGCGATGAAACTGCAGTATCAATCATAGAAGAAGATAAAAATGGTAAGGTAAAAATATTATCAAACGTAGTTTCAAGTCAATTTGATATTCACAAAGAATTTGGGGGTGTAGTTCCTGAGCTTGCAGCACGATCTCATGTTGAAAAAATTGATTTAATTGCAAAAAAAGCAATTAATGAAAGTGGTGTGAATTTAAATGATGTTTCTGCAATTGCTTCAACATCTGGACCGGGCTTAATTGTTTGCCTTACTGTTGGTTTAAATTTTGGTAAAGCATTATCTGCAAGCTTAAATATACCTTTTATTGGTGTAAACCATCTTGAAGGGCATGCCTTAAGTCCAAAACTTAGTACAACCTTAGATTTCCCATATTTATTATTATTAATTTCAGGAGGACATACACAATATCTTAGTGTGAATGGACTTGGAAAATATAAAAGATTAGGAACAACAATTGATGATGCTTTAGGAGAAGCATTTGACAAAACTGCAAAACTCTTAGGTATAGAATTTCCAGGAGGACCAAAGTTAGAAGGTTTTGCAAAGCAGGGGGATGCAAATAAATTTAAACTTCCTAAGCCAATTATAAATAAAGGGGGATGTAATTTATCATTTGCAGGTCTTAAAACTGCGATTTTAAGGATATCAAGCACTATAAAATCTAAACAAGAAAAGTATGATCTTGCAGCATCTTTTCAAAAAACAATTGAAGAAATTTTAGAAGTAAAAACACAAATTGCGTTTGATGAGTTTAAAAGGACCAACAAAAAGAAAAATAAAACTTTTGTAATCGCTGGAGGTGTTGCTGCCAACAAGGGTATTAGAAAAAAATTAATAAAAGTATGTAAGAGGAATGATTTTAAACCAATTTTCCCTGAGCCAAAATTATGTGGGGATAATGCAGCTATGATTGCACTAGTTGGTCTTGAAAAGTATAAAATCAAAAAATTTGATAATTTAGATCTTCCTGCAAGTCCAAGACTACCACTTGACAAAAAAGCAAATTTTTTAAAAGGAGCGGGAGTTAGATTATAAATGTCGAAAAGATATAGCGGTAAATCATTTAAGGATGCTAGCGTAATGAAACAAGCTAAACTTTCTTTAAAGGAAAAAAGAAAACTTAAAAAAGAAAAGAAAAAGAAAAAAAATTAAATGCAATATTGGTTAATGAAATCAGAGCCAGATGTATGGTCAATTGATCAACAAATCAAAGCTGGAGAAAAAGGAGTTGACTGGGATGGTGTAAGAAATTACCAAGCAGCAAATAACTTAAAAAAAATGCAAAAAGGAGATCTTTGTTTTTTTTATCATTCTAATATTGGAAAAGAGATAGTTGGTATAGTCGAAGTTATTAAAACGGCATTCATTGATCCAACGGATAAGAAAAAAAGGTTTGTTGCAGTTAAAGTTAGATTTAAAAGTAAACTTCAAAATCCTGTAACACTTGAAAACATCAAAAAAACTAAGGCTTTAGAGAACTTATCTCTAATTAGGCAAAGTAGACTATCTGTCATGCCAATTGACACTAAAAGCTGGAAAATAATTTTGAAGATGGGTAAAATTAATTAAAAAAAAATTCATGCCTAAGAAAAAAAAAGTAATCTCTAAAAAACCCAAAGAGACAGTTTATAAAACAAAGAAAGAATGGATAAGTAAAGCTACCGTTAATAAATCTCAATATATAAAGAAATATAACGAGTCGATTAAAGACAATGATGGATTTTGGAAAAAAGAAGGAAAAAGAATTAATTGGATTAAGCCTTATAAAAAAATTAAAGACGTTAAATATAGTAAAGATGATGTTCATATCAAATGGTTCTATGATGGTACTTTAAATGCCTCAGCGAATTGCATTGACAGGCATCTTAAAAAAAATGCTAATAAGACTGCAATTATATGGGTGGGAGACGATCCTAAAGTTCAAAAAAAAATTACATATAAAGAACTACATAAAGAAGTTTCAAAAACAGCAAATGGATTAAAAAATCTGGGAGTTCAAAGGGGTGATAGAGTAACAATTTATCTTACTATGATACCAGAACTTGCCTACACAATGCTTGCGTGTGCAAGAATAGGTGCGGTTCACTCCATAATATTTGGAGGTTTTTCACCAGATAGTATTTCAGGCAGAATTAATGATTGCGAATCTGATTATGTAATCACTGCAGATGAAGGAGTAAGAGGTGGCAAAACAATTCCTTTAAAATCTATTACAGATGAAGCTTTACAAAGCTGTCCAAACGTAAAGAAATGTATCGTTGTAAAGAGAACAGGTACCAAAAAAATTGATTGGTACAATGATCGTGATGTTTGGTATCACAAAATGATTAGTAAAGTTTCAGCAAAATGTGAGCCTGAGGAAATGAATGCTGAAGATCCATTATTCATTCTTTACACATCTGGTTCAACTGGGAAACCAAAAGGTGTTCTACATACTACTGGCGGATATATGGTTTATGCATCAATGACTCACCAATATATTTTTAATTATAAGCCTAAAGATATTTACTGGTGCACAGCTGATATTGGGTGGGTTACAGGACATAGTTATATTATTTATGGTCCACTTGCTAACGGTGCAACCACAATAATGTTTGAAGGAATACCTACTTATCCTGATACATCTAGATGGTGGCAAATAGTTGACAAATATAAAGTTAATATTTTCTACACAGCTCCAACAGCAATCAGAGCTTTGATGAGAGAAGGTGATAAACCTGTAAAGAAAACATCTAGAAAAACTTTAAAACTTTTAGGCACTGTTGGTGAACCAATTAATCCTGAAGCTTGGGAATGGTATTATAAAACTGTTGGAGATAGTAGATGCCCAATCGTTGATACTTGGTGGCAAACAGAAACTGGTGGAATATTAATAAGTCCTCAAACTGGGGCGATAGATTTGAAACCTGGTTCTGCAACAAAACCATTTTATGGAATTAAACCAGAGATCCTAGATAAAGATGGCAAGGTTTTAAAAGGAGAAGCACAAGGTAGACTTTGTATTTCACAATCATGGCCTGGACAAATGAGAAGTGTCTATGGTGACCATCAAAGATTTATAGATACTTATTTTTCACAGTTTGATGGGAAGTACTTTACGGGTGATGGCTGCAGAAGAGATAAGGATGGCTATTATTGGATTACTGGAAGAGTAGATGATGTAATTATTGTTTCTGGACATAATTTAGGTACTGCAGAAATTGAAAGTGCGTTTGTAGCTCATCCAAAAGTAGCTGAGGCAGCAGTAGTTGGATATCCACATGACATAAAAGGAAATGGGCTTTACTGTTATGTTACTTTAAATGCAGGAGAAAAAAGCACTCTTGATTTAGAGAGAGATTTAAAACTTTGGGTTAGGAAACAAATTGGTCCAATAGCAACTCCGGACTTAATTCAATTTGCTCCAGGACTTCCCAAAACAAGATCAGGTAAAATAATGAGAAGAATTCTAAGAAAAATTGCTGCTAATGAGCATGGTCAATTAGGAGATACAACAACTTTAGCTGATCCTTCGGTTGTTGAAAGCTTGGTCGATAACAGAAAAAATATCTAGATCTTTATTAGTTTAGAAAACTCTTCTTTAATATTATCCCATTTTAAAATCATAGAATTAAGGACTATTTTTCTATCTATAGATTTTAGTTCAGTGGCTACTGGAGCCCAATTATACAATGCAAGAGCACTTTCATTAAATGGCCAAGACTTATAATAGTCATCCCATTTAATTTGATCTAATCTTTTTTGAAAACTAACCCTTGCTTCATCAACAATTTCCTTAGGCATTCCATTCTCTAATTCTTTATCCAAAATGTTATTATAAATTTCAGAGGCTCTATTTGTTTCTTGATAGTTAAAAAAAACATTTAGATATGAAATAGTGTAAAAGGATAAATCTTGAAGTGAGATTGCATATATATTCCATTTAGCGGTGTTAATTGATTTTAAAAACGTTTCATCATCAAAATGGAGAACCCATTTAGTGCCCATTCTTGTTTTCAAATAATTATATAAAGTAACTTGTGATACCCATGCTGATTTTTGCTGAATAAATTCCCTAAGATCTTCTATATTTTTTATTTTTTTCTTTGGTAGAATGCCTTTGAACATCGCAACTAAGTAAACTTTGAAATCTTGAAGTTTTATATCTTTTAAGTTGAATCTGTATTTGAGGGCCATTTATCTACCTAATATATTGATGTATAATGTAAAAATGACACAATATCGAGTGTTTTTAAGGGTTTAAATAAGTTTGATTATCGGTATGGTTCTTTCTTTAACCTATAGGAGAGAGAAAAAATGTCAAAACAAGAACAACACTGGGAAAAAACCAGAAATTTGCTCTTTATCACATTAGCAATTTGGTTTGTTTTCTCAATTGGCATCTTTCTTTTCGGAGCCGAAATGCAAGAATCTAGCATTAGACCATTTGGATATCCTTTAACGTATTGGTTTACATGTCAGGGATCGCTTGCAATTTTCGTCATTCTAATTTTCTGGTTTGCCGGTCGACAAGAGAAAATAGATGATGAGTTCGGATTTACTGAAAGAGAGGGCGAACAATGATAAAAGGTAAATTTATAGATAATCTACCTAAGATATATGGAATATATACTGGGGGCTTCCTAGTTTTTATAATCCTAATGTCAATAGCGGAACAAATGGGAATGTCAGCAAAAATGATAGGTATTTTTTTTGTTGCTTTTACAGTCTTAATTTATGCTTTAATTGGTTGGTTATCTAGAACACTTCAATCAGATGCTTATTACGTAGCCGGAAGACAAGTACCTACCGTATTTAATGGAATGGCAACTGCAGCAGACTGGATGTCTGGTGCATCATTTGTTGCTATGGCAGGAGGAATATACTTTAAAGGTTATGGTTATATGGCACTGCTAGTTGGATGGACTGGTGGATATGTATTAGTTGCTGCTTTATTAGCACCATATCTTAGAAAATTTGGATGTTATACTGTACCAGATTTTATAGGAACTCGTTATGGTGGTAACTTAGCAAGATTTTGTGCTGTCCTAGTTTTAACGCTTGCATCGTTTACTTACGTGACTGCTCAAATTAATGCTACAGGAAGAATTGCTTCTGTTGCATTGGATATTCCATTTAATATTGCGGTTTACGTTGGACTAGCTAGTATTTTGATGTGCTCTATGCTTGGTGGAATGAGGGCAGTAACTTGGACACAAGTTGCTCAATATATTGTGCTAATTATTGCTTATTTACTTCCAGTATTCTGGATAAGTAACAATATTGGTGCTGGTTTCTTCCCACACTTCATGTTAGCTGACGAAGTAGCAAGAATTGCAGAGCTTGAAGGTCAATTCGGTTTTGCTAAAAATTCAGCTGCAGACATGGCTACAGTTCCAAAAGGGTTAGCTCAAATTACTAAAGCTCACTCTTCAGTTAATGCAACACCTTGGGCATTTATTTCATTAGCAATATGTATGATGGCTGGAACAGCATCATTACCTCACGTTATGATGAGATACTTTACTACTCCAAGTGTAAGAACAGCTAGAAGATCAGTAGGTTGGTCATTATTCTTTATATTCCTACTTTACTCTTCTGCACCAATGTTGGCTACTCTATCAAAAATTTCATTGATGGATCCTAATTTGGCTACAGGTATTATTGGTAAATCAATAACTGAAGTTCAAGCTCTTGATTGGTATCAAAACTGGAACCAAGCGAAGTTAATGTTTGTAAGTGACTTTAATGGCAATGGAACTCTAGAATTAAATGAGTTCTTTATGAAAGGTGATGCTGTAGTATTAGCAACTCCAGAAATTGCTGGATTGCCTTATGTAATATCTGGACTAGTTGCTGCTGGAGGTATGGCCGCTGCCATGTCTACTGCAGATGGATTAGTTTTAGCTATTTCAAATGCATTATCGCATGATGTCTACTATAAGATCATTAATCCAAAAGCTGAGACTGCAAAAAGATTAATTGTTGCAAGGGTATTACTTGTAATAATTGGTTTTGCAGGAGCAACAATTGCTGCCTTAGAAATTAACGATATTCTTGGGTCAGTTATTTGGGCTTTTGACTTTGCAATGTCAGGACTATTCTTCCCTCTTGTACTTGGTGTATGGTGGAAGAGAGCTAATGCAGCAGGTGCCGTTGCAGGAATGCTACTAGGACTTGGATCTGGAACTGCGTATTTAGTTTGGGTCAAATGGTATGCTGGAGCAGGTTTCTTAGGTATTACAACTAGTACCTTCGGACTTGTTGGAGCATCTGTAAGTTTAGTTGCAATGATTGTAGTAAGTTTAATGACTGAAGCGCCAGACGCAGCTACTCAAAAAATGGTCGACGAAGTGCGTATTCCAAGTGGTAAAACAATACTTGGAAAACAATAATTAAAATATATTAATTTAGGGGCGAAAACTTCGCCCCTAATTAAAATAGAAAATGTCAGCAAACTTTCATCCTTTAGTTTATGTAATTGATTATATCCTTGGTGTTATAATGTGGACCCTAATTGGAAGAGTTGCAATGAACATTTTTCAAAGAGAAGACTCTGAATTTTTTTTTATGAAAGTATTTGTAAAACTTACAAATCCATTAATTAAAGTATTTAAGCCAATTACCCCAAGCTTTATTATAGGACCTTTGGTGCCACTTTATGTGGCATGGTTCTTTTACATGGGTCGTTTCTATTTAATGCCTTATTTGCTTGGTTATTCAGTTATGGGTATGCTTTCATTCCCTCTAGAAAGTGAAATTGCTAGAGAAATATATAGAATATTCAGTAAAAACTAATTCAAATAAAACAAAAAATTGATACTAATATTTTTAGTATTAAATGAAAAAAATTCAAATTTCTCCATCTATATTATCTGCCGACTTCAGTCAGCTTGGTAGTGAAATTAAAAAACTAGAACAAGGTGGGGCTGATTTAATTCACGTCGATGTAATGGATGGTCACTTTGTGCCAAATCTAACAATAGGTCCACCAGTAATTAAAAATCTAAGAAAATACACCAAACTTCCGTTCGATGTGCATTTAATGATCTCACCGGTACATAAATATATTGAAAATTATGCAGAAGCTGGTGCTGATATAATAACTATTCATCCTGAAGCTACTGATAACTTGAAAGAATCTATAAATTTAATAAAAAAATTTGGTAAAAAAGTTGGTGTGTCTTTAAACCCAAAGACTGAAATACAAACTTTATTAGATGAAATAGCAAATATTGATTTAGTTTTAGTTATGAGTGTTAATCCTGGATTTGGTGGGCAAAAATTTATGCCTGAAGTATTAGATAAAATAAAAGAATTAAAAAAAATAAAGGATGAAGGTAAATATCACTTTGATATTGAAGTTGATGGAGGAATTAACTTTAGTAATTCAAAAATAGTCTTAGAAGCTGGAGCTGATATTTTAGTATCTGGAACCACAGTCTTTAAAGAGAACGATGGTGATATCAAAATTAATATTGAAACACTAAAATCAATGTGAAATGTTTTTTAAAAGTTCTTTTAATTATATCAATGAATTTTACTTTATCTTCAAAAACCAAATAAGAAATATTTATTTAAACTCGTCTATTTATAATAAAAAAATTTCAAGAGTTGATGAAAATGTTTTAGTTTATCAACCAAGTCTTAATATACTTAGTTCATTAATAAAATACGAAAAACAAAAAAAGAAGATTGAGGATTTTAATGTTCAATCAATATGGGAAAATAAACATTTAAAATATAATGATTTTAAAAAACTTCATAGTTTTTATTGGTTGTTTTCAATAGATCTTAAATCTTCAAATGAAGTCACTCAATCAATTATTATAAATTGGATTAAAAGAAATAAAAATTATGAAACAAAGAGTTGGGAAATAGATATTCTTTCTAAAAGAGTAATAGCTTGGATTTCAAATTCAAAAATAACCTACGACAAATCTGGAAATAATTATAAAAATAGTTTCAATGAAATAATCAGTAAACAAGTAAATCATTTGATAAATGAAATTGATAGATCATCTGATTTAAATAATAAAATGGTCGGATGTACAGCTATAACTCTTACTGGAATAGCTTACAAAAACAGCAGATTCTTAGAGTATGGCTTAGCTTTGCTTAAAAAAATTATTAATACCTCTTTTGATAATAACTACTTTCCAAAATCAAGGAATATAAGACAGATGATATTTTACTTAAAATATTTTATTTTAATAAGAGAGCTACTAAAAGACTCTCTTAATGATATTCCAGAGTACTTAGATGAAATAATTCATTATCTTGGCAAGTCTTATGATTTTTTTTGGGGGTCATTAAAGCAAAATTTATTATTTAACGGTAATAGTAGTTCTGATAGCAAAGACTTTGATAAATATTTATCTCTTTTTAGATATAAGTTTAAAAATGATAAGTTTGATATTTCAGGATATACAATCTTAAAAAATAAAAATGTAATCCTGGCAATGGATACAGGAAGTAGCCCATCAAAAAATTACTCCGAAAATTATCAAAGTGGACCATTATCATTTGAATTTTTTTTTAAAAATGCAAAACTAATTACAAACTCTGGTTATTTTCAAGAATATAATCATCAACTTAACTCGATTTCTAAATCAACTGCAACTCACTCAACATTAATAATAGATAATTCTTCTGTTTGTAATTTTAAAAAAAATGATAAGGGGCTAAGTATAGTTAACAAAGGGTTCAAGACATTTGACAATGAAGTAGCTTATGAAAAAAACTACTGGAGTATTAAATGTTCGCATGATGGATATTTATCAAGATATGGAGTGATACATCAAAGAAATTTAAAATTCGATGTTGATAAAAATATTCTATTTGGAAAAGAAAAACTTATCAAAAAGAAAAATTTTAAGGTTACAAACTTTGAAATAAGATTTCATCTTCTTCCAAATATTAAAGTAACAAAACTTCAAGATAATAAATCTGTTTTAATAGAGTTGGAGAATTCTGGTTGGAGATTCTTTTCAAATGATGGATTAATAGGAGTCGAAACTGGACTATACTTTGGTAGTAAAAATAAATATATTGAGAACCAGAATATATTTATCTCGGGTATAACTCAAAATAATGAACAATTAATTGAATGGCAGATTAGTAAAATATGAGCAATAAAATTAAAAGAGCAATCGTATCTCTCTCGGATAAGTCTGAAATTAAGTTAATATTAAAAACTCTTAAAAAATATAAAGTGGACGTCTTAAGCTCAGGAGGTACGTCTAAGGAAATTAAAAAATTAGGTTTCAAGTGTACTGAGGTGTCGGAATACACTAATACTAAAGAGATTTTGGATGGCAGGGTAAAGACTCTTCACCCCATGTTATATGCTGGTATTTTAAGTAAGAGAAAAAATAAAAAACATAAAAGGGAGCTTAAAAAGAATAATTATCAAGAAATAGATCTGGTTATAGTTAATTTTTATCCATTTGAAGAAACATTAAAAAGTACAAAAAATCATCTTAAACTTATTGAAAATATAGATATTGGTGGTCCAACTCTTGTCAGAGCAGCAGCCAAAAATTATAACCATACAACAGTCCTAACTTCTCCACATCAGTACAAAGAATTTATTTTAGATTTAGAAAAAAATAGAGGTTCTACAAGTTTGGAATTTAGAAAAAAACTATCTCAAGAAGCATTTAATTTAACAGCATACTACGACTCTGTAATCTCAGAATATTTGAGTATTGAGAATAAAAATAATTTTCCTCAGAAGAAAACTATTCATGGAAATTTAGTTGAAGTTTTACGATACGGTGAAAACCCCCATCAACAATCAGCAATCTATAGCAAAAATAACAGCCTAGATATTTTTCAGTTAAGTGGAAAAAAATTAAGTTATAATAATTATAATGATATTTATGCAGCTTTAAATATATCAAAAACACTCCCAAAGAACACTGGTACTGTAATAGTTAAACATGCTAACCCATGTGGTGTCTCAGTAAATAAGAATAAAATAGAAAGTTATAAAGAAGCTCTCTCATGTGATCCAATAAGTGCATTTGGAGGAATTGTTTCATGTAATTTTAAAGTTAATAAAAAAATAGCCTTAGAATTAAGTAAAATATTTTTAGAAGTAATTATTGCACTTGGTTTTGATAAAGACTCTTTAAAAATTTTAAAAAAAAAGAAAAATTTAAGATTAATTGATGCATCAAAATTAAAGGGAGATAATTTAAGCAATATAACAAGTAACTTTAACTCTTTATTAATACAAAATGTGGATAACAAGATATTTAGTAAAGATAATTTTAAAGTCGTATCCAAGATTAAACCATCAAAAAAAATTTTTAATGATTTACTTTTCGCATTCAATATATGCAGAAATGTGAAATCTAATGCAATTGTTTTAACAAAAAATAGTTCAACCATTGGAATTGGATCGGGTCAACCCAGTAGGTTAGATAGTTGTAAAATAGCAATAGAAAAAATGAAAAAATTCCAAAAATTTAATGATGAAGATATAATCATAGGAGCGTCAGACGCATTTTTTCCTTTCATAGATGGTATAGAAACTTTAGTTCAAAATGGAGTAAGTGCAATTATTCAACCATCTGGCTCTATAAGAGACAAGGAAATTATAAAATTTGCAGATAAATTAGGAGTTATATTAGTTTTTTCAAAAACAAGGCACTTTAAACATTAAGATTTAGTCAATTCTGTCTATTTTTGCAGCAAGCACAAAATCACTTTCATGAAGTCCGTTAATAGCATGGGTTTGTATTTTTATTTTTGCATATCCCCAACCAAACCATATATCTGGATGATGACCTTCTTGTTCTGCAATTCCGCCAACTTTATTGACAAATGATTGACTTTCTAAAAAATTATTAAATTTAAAATCCTTAATGATATAATAATCTTTTTCATCTACAGACTGCACATCCCATCCGTCAACTTTTTTTAGATACTTGTGAATTTCCTCTAAATTAAAACTAGGAATGCCTCCTTCGCAAGGAATACATTTTTTGTCTGCTAAATCATTCATTAATCTCATAACCTAATTCATTTAATTCATTTTGCAAAGTATTATTTAGTTTATTTAGAACATTATTCGGTAAAATTTTTTGCCATCTATTATTAAACCCTAAATTAAAAAATCTTTTTTTTTCTCCAGATTTAGAATACACGCTTTCCTCAAAACCCTCATTTTCCTCTTTATTTTTTAAATTTGAAAAATTTGTAGAATTAATTGAATTGATAAGTTTTTTTTCATCAATTGATTGCTTATCATTTTTTAAAGTATTTATAAAATTTACTATTTTTTTAAAGGTATCAAATTTATTATTCTCTAAATCCTCATATTTTATAAATAAAATTTTAAAACTATTTGTATTTTTCCAAGACTTATAATGACTTGACCATGATCCCAAAAATGTGAAATTACTATAATCACCATCTGTAGATTTTTCTAGAAGGATTTGATTTTTATTTATCATCTTAGAATATGCTTGATCATAATTAAGTGAATAATGATGTGTCATAGATGTTATTAAATTTCTTGGATCTCTTACTATATAAATCCCACCAAGTGATAAATTTTTTGTAGTAAAACTATTTCCCTTATATTCGTTAAGGTTGCTGTGTGTTTTTATAAAATGTAATTTTTCTCCAGAAAAAAACTGTTGTTGATTGTAAATCCAACTTTGGCTTGCTTCCAGTTCTGAATTATTTTTTTTTTTTGAAAATTTTATTGATGGAAATTGAAGAATATTTAAAAGTAAATCAAAATCAAATTTTCCTTTTTTTGAAAAATAATATGAAGAAATAAATGATCTTAAATAAGTATTTCCGCTTTTAGGATAAGAGGCGATCCAAATAATCATAATTTTTGGAGCGGGCAATGGGACTCGAACCCACGACCTTCTCGTTGGCAACGAGACGCTCTACCACTGAGCTATGCCCGCTTGTTCTATAAGTGTTGAAACTAGTAGTTTTTTTGTAATTAAGCAATAGTCAAATATTTCACTTAAGCCATTTAATATTTTATTTTAGCACTATCTAGAGTTTCTTGCATTATTTTTAAATGATCTTGATATTTTTTCCACTCATCAGATGTATTTTTTTTTATTGTTCCTCTTACTTGTAACAGAGAGGCGGTCTGAACAGGTCTGACATTTTTGCTATAATTTTTAAGATTCTCTTCCCACTTAATTCCAAGCTTTTTAACTAAACTAAATGTTTCATTTTCAAAGTCATTTACAAAACTTTCGTAGCGAATATGTATTATTTTTTCTTTTAGCTTCTCTGACCAAAATTTTATTAAGTCGTCATATAATATATAATATTTAGCAGTATCCTTTTGACTAAGAGAGAAATCCATACCAGGATCAGGAAAATTAATTCTGTAATTTGACCAACAGGTAGCCATTGGATTTCTTTGTATATGAATAATTTTAGCCTCTGGTAAAGCTTTGACTATGAAACCTATCCATCTAAAATTCATTGGTAATTTATCAATAATAAATTTTTTATTACTCAATAGAGATAACTTTTCATAATATTCTGATCTAATGGTTTTTATAAAATCGTCAAAATTTTGAAGTTTATCCAATTTGAACTTATCCATAATTTTTGGTAAATAATTAAGTTCACCAGCACCATGTATATTTGAATGGGATGAAAGCACTTGTTCTAAAAGAGTTGTTCCGGATCTTGGCATACCAAGAATAAAGATAGGTGTGATATTGAGTTTATCTTTATACTTAGCTTGTTCATTTAAATTTTGTTCAAAAATATTTTTAATTTTTTCAAAGAGTTTTTTTTCTGCTTGAAAACTAAAATTTGATTTTATTTTTTTTATTTTATGAGATTCTTCCAGATATTTTAAAGCTAAATCAGATTGATTTAAATCAAAATTACATTTACTTAAACTGGTATATGCGAATATTTTATCTTCATCTTTAGCTTTTGATAGATCAAGTTTTTCTAGTTTTTTTAAGAATTTATTATCTTTTTCTACTTTTGTAATTAAAAAATAATTTTTAAAAGCTCTTATATGCTTATCATCAATATTTATTACTTTTTCAAATAATTTTCTTCCTTCATCTACATTTCCAAGAATTAAATTTAAATAACCTAAATCATTCAAGGCTGTAGTATTATTTGCATCAAATTTTAAAACATCCAGAAGTACTTTTTTGAGATCATCAAAATTTTTTTCTTCACTATATGCATGTGCTAAGTTGAAATATGCTGGGAAATTCTTTTTATTAAATTTTATTGCTTTTTTGTAGTTTTTAACTGCCTCATCGATAAATCCCAATCTAAATTTAGTATTTCCCAGATTATTATAAGCTTCTGAATAATCAGATTTGAGATTGATAGCTTTTAAAAAATACTCTGAAGCTTCATTATATTTTTTTAATTGTTTTTGGATGTTGCCATAAATGTAATAATTTTCTGCATTTGGCTTTAATGATATTATACTTCTAAAAAATTTTTCTGCTTCTATATAATTTTTTAAAGTTAAATTTGTTACCCCTAATGCATATAATACTTGAAAATCATTATTTTTCTTTAAAAATTTCTTTCCTAATTTAATTACTTTTTCAAATTTTCCTTTATTAAAATTATCTAAAATAATTTTTTTGTTATTTAAGATACTTTCAGTATTCATTAAAACAAATGAAATTAGTAATTTGAATATGTATTTTATGATGCAAAGTCAAACCAGCCAGTAATTATATATTTAGTTCCACTTTTTAGCACTGAACCAGTATGTGCATGTGTCCACTCTGCGGGCCAAATTAATGTTTTATTTTGTTCAGGCTTAATTTTTAATCCATAATGATCAAAGTCGGTTGTGCCCCCATCATTAACATCATTTAAATATGTCATGAAAGCAAAAATTCTATGTAATGTTGATAGTCCTGTTCTTTCAGAATGTAAGGCTGCAAAATGATCTCCTGGAAAGTATTTTTGTAAATTAAAAGGACCAATATTAACTTTTGTTAAAAATTGTTTTACAAAGGGCCATTGCTCTCTGTAATCCAAAAAACATTTTTGAAGTTCTGAAAAATAATCTTGAAAAACTTTATATTTTGGATCTGATAATTTATTTGGACTTATTGTAATATCTGTTGATTTTTTTCTGTTTTCTTCAACTCCTTTTGCTGTAGATCCTTTTTTTTGAAGAGATTTATTATTTTCAAAAAATTCAATTAAGTCATTGCTAATATTTTTATCTTCAAGCTGCCAACAACCAATAAAATTTGGTGATTTACTATTTTTTATATCAATTCTTTTCATTTAAGTAAATTAACTCCTTTTTCGTCAAGCTGCAAAAAACCTGCACCTTTCCTGATATAAGATAAACCCTCTTTATGAAAATTTAAAGCCAACAATGATTGTCCTAATAAATTATTTAAATTTCTATTACTTGGGTATTTTGTGATAACTTTTGGAACAAAGTCCTTTATCTCATTTTTCTTTCCTGTTTTAGATAAACATATTGTATATTTTTCACATATTTCCTCATTCCTTGCTTTTAAATTAATTATATTTTTATAGTAATCTAAAGCTTCAATATATTTTTCTAATAAAAAATACAGGCTTGCAAGATTGTAGCAAGCTTCAACATTATTTTTATTTAAATTTATAGATTTCTTATAATTTATTATTGCCTCATCATATTTGTTTAAAGACTTTAAAGTACTTCCTAAGTTATTAAATGCCTCAGAAAAATTTGGATTTAATTTTATAGCTTCATTAAATGAGGTAACTGCTTGATTAGTTTTTTTAAGCTTTTTTTGAATATTTCCTAATGTGTAAAAATTCTCTGCTGTCTTTTTAAATAAAATTAATTTTTCAAAGTAGCTTTCTGCACCAACAAAGTTTTGAAGATTTATTGACGCTAGTCCTAGTATAAATAATAGTTGTGCATCATTTTGTCTCTCTTTTAGTAAATTTTCTCCTTCAACTATTACTTCTTGAAATTTTTTTTCTTTAAAAGAATTAAGAACTTTATCTTTTTGTTTTTCTAAATTATTTGAATTCATTGTTAAGATGTTATAATTTAAATTTTATGAAAAAAGAAGATCTTCCAAAAATATTACCAGTTTTCCCTCTATCTAATTTTATTATATTTCCACGTACTACTGTTCCATTAAATATTTTTGAACCCCGTTATATTCAAATGATAGATAAAAGTATGAAAAGTGATCGTATGATAGGCATGATTCAACCAAAAAAAACTGGCGAATTAAAAAAACCTGATTTACACAATGTGGGTTGTGTTGGAAAAATAACCAGTTTTAATGAAACAGATGATGGGAGATATTTAATAATTTTGAATGGCATATGCAGGTTTAAAATCATGGAAGAAGTAAATAATGGCAACTTATATAGAGAATGCGAGGTTAAGTATGATGATTTTTCTAGTGATTTAATCGAAAAATCAGATGAAATAAAGTTCTCAGATTTAAAGTTAATATTTCAGAATCTAAAAGGTCTTTTTAAAAAGCAAGGATATGAAATAAATTGGAAAGAGATTGAAAAGCAAAGTTTGGATCAAACCATCAATACTTTATCAATGGCATCTCCATTTTCATTAGAAGAGAAGCAAGTTTTACTTGAAAGCAAAGACTTGAATTTAAGAAAAGAGAAGTTAGAAGAAATTCTAAATACTTATATTTTAGATAATTTTAATAATAAAACTTTACAATAATAAAAATTTAATTAGACAAAAAAGTTGCATATCTATTCAGAATTTTATTACCTTTTAATAGTTTAAAAATAGGCTCTGATAAATTATTTTTTAACTTACTATCAAGTTTGAAAAAGGTATTTATTGTATCTATTCCTAATCCATAGATAAAATTCAGGTGTTTATTTTTTTCTTGAAATTTTTGAGCAATTATTTCGCCATCATCAATACCTAATTTAATATTTTCGTCTAAAATATTTGATAGAGATTTAATATCTCTAATCGTCATATTGAAACCTTGTCCTGCCAGTGGATGAACTTTATGTATCAAATCTCCAAAAGATAGAATATTTTTAAATATATATTCTCGAAGTACTAAAAACTTAATACCAACAGACTCAACTTCACTAATTTTAGTAATCTTATATTGATGATTATACTTATTGATGATTTGTAGAAGACTTAATTTGTTCATTAGTTTTGTTGAATTATTTGAGAATACAATTGAAGTTTGATTATTAGACAAAGGCAGAAATGCTATAGGGCCTTTTTTTGTAAAAATTTGAGTAGCAATTTTATTTTCAATTTTTTTGTGATCAATTATTGCTGTATGAGCTAATGATTTGTAATTTTTTCCTATTTTTTTTTGAAAAAACTTTTTTGTTATTGGATTATTTTGTTCTGAGTTAATAATTAAATCATAGTTTCGTTTCCTAATAGCATCTAAGTTATAATTTTTAAGTTTAATAAATTTTAAAAATTTATTTTTTTTCATTAAATTATATAGTGCACTATATTTTAATAAGTAAAAATTTTTTTGATTATTATTTTTGAACTCAAATAATTCTGAAGATTTATTTTTATCAGAATAAATTTTAATTTTCTCTGTTGGCCACCCTAAGTTAGAGATACCTTTGATGTTTTCTTTTAAAAACTTATAATTTTCATTTGAGATAGCAATTGTTCTAACTGTATTTGTTAATAATGTTGGTTTAGTTTGCGAGATAATGTCAACATTGATCTTTTTCTTGAGTAATATGTTTGTTAAAACTAAATTTGTTAAATTATTTCCTAATAGACAAATATTCATAATATTATTTAATTTTATCAACAAAAATTAAATGATACAAAGTGACAAATCATTAATAACAAAATGAAAATTAAAAATTTAGTAGATAAAACCACTAGTTTTCTATTTAAAAGATTATCTGAACTAATAGGTTTGACTATACTTTGTTTATCTATATTGCTCTTAGTATCATTAATAAGCTACTCACCAGAGGATCCTAACTTCATTTTTCCAGAGAATGCAGAAATTAAGAATTTATTAGGTGCAAAAGGAAGCTATGCCTCTGATATTTTATTTCAATCAGTTGGTTTAATCTCATTATTAGTACCAATTTCTTTTTTCCTTATATCTCTATCAGTAATTATTGATAAAAAAATTTTACATATTGTTGAAAGTTTGTTTTTTATAATTCTATATTCAATTACAGGAGCGTTGTTCTTTACAGTCTTCCATACAGAATCATACTGGCTTACAATTAATGGAAATAGCGGATTTTTAGGTAATTTATTTGAAAAGACTTTTTTTATAAACTTAATAAACTTAAATAATCAAATTAGTTATGTAATTTTAATTATTTTAATATCATTATTTTTTCTTCTAAGTATTAATTTTAAGTTTAGATATTTAAAGTTTGTAATTCCAATTCTCTCTAAATCTAAAAAAGCGCCACCTAAAAGTATTATTGAAAGTTACAATGAAAATATAGTAGATGAGGGTGAATACATAAATAATGAAACTAGAGTCCAAGAAAATTTTTCATTTGATAATAATATTAAAAACTCAGATAAAAAAATTATTAAATATAAATTACCATCCTTAGATTTTTTAAAAAATCCTTCAAAAAAAGATAAAAATTTATCAGAAAATAAAATTGATGAAAAAACTCTGGAAAAAATTTTGTTAGATTTTGGAGTAGAAGGAGAAGTTAAAAAGGTAAGCCAAGGTCCTGTTGTTACATTGTATGAGTTTGAACCTGCTCCAGGTGTTAAAGTATCAAAAATAATTAATCTATCTGAGGATATAGCTAGAAATACAAGTTCAGAGTCTGCCAGAATCGCAACAATTCCTGGAAGTAATACTATAGGAATTGAATTACCCAAGCCTCAACGGGAAAATGTTTTCTTAAGTGAAATAATTTCTGACTCTAGTTATAAAAAGAAAGACATAAAGCTTCCGATTGCTCTTGGCAAAAGTATTTCTGGATTGCCAATAACCGGTGATTTAAGCAGTATGCCTCATTTGCTTATAGCTGGTACAACTGGTTCAGGTAAATCAGTTTGTATTAATACAATTATTTTATCCCTTTTATACAAACACTCCCCAGAAAAATGTAAATTTATATTAATCGATCCTAAGATGTTAGAATTATCAACATACGAGGGAATACCTCATTTACTTTGTCCAGTAATTACAGAGGCTAAACGAGCTGCTTCAGTTTTAGGTTGGGTTGTTAAAGAAATGGAAAATAGATACAAATTAATGACCAAAGTTGGTGTGAGAAATATTGATGGATATAACGAAAAACATAAGATTTCTATGCCTTATATCGTTGTAATTGTTGATGAAATGTCAGATTTAATGCTTGTAGCTGGTAAAGATATAGAAAATTATATTCAAAAGCTTTCACAAATGGCAAGAGCAGCAGGTATACATATCATAATGGCTACACAAAGACCTAGTGTTGATGTAATCACAGGAACAATAAAAGCTAATTTTCCAACTAGAATATCATTTCAAGTTACATCTAAAATAGATAGTAGAACAATTCTTGGTGAACAAGGTGCTGAACAGCTTCTTGGAAGAGGAGATATGCTTTACATGACGTCTGCAAATAGAATGACAAGAATTCATGCACCATTTGTATCAGAGGGTGAAATCGAGAAAATAAATAATTTTTTAAGAAATCAGGCCGAACCTGATTATGTTGATGAAATTCTTAATTTTGCAGATGAAAAAGAAAATAATGGTGACTCAAAAGATAATGAAAACCTTGATGAACTATATAATACTGCACTTGAAATTGTAAAATCTGAAAGAAAAGCATCAACATCTTTTTTACAAAGAAAGCTTCAAATTGGTTATAATAGAGCAGCTAGAATAGTTGATCAAATGGAAGCAAACGGAGAAGTAAGTCAAGCAAATCATGTTGGCAAAAGGGAAGTTCTCAAATGAAAAAATATTTAATTTTTTTTTTTATTTTTTTTTTTAATTTAAATGCACAAAGTTCTATAAATCAAGAAATTATAAGTCATTTAAAAAGAATAAACTCTTTAGAATTTAAATTTATACAAAAAATAGATAATAATAATATTGAACAAGGTGAATGTATTATTTTATATCCCAAAAAAATTCTTTGTAAGTATTATGATATTTATAATAAAATCCTAGTTTCGAATGGTAAATCTTTAGTTATTAATTCAGATAAAATCAAAAATTATTATAGATATCCTTTAGATAAAACACCTTTAAATTTTATTTTAGATAAAAAATTTTTAATTTCAAAAATGAAAGAAGTAGAAAATGACAAAAATTATCCTTTTTATTATGTATTCAATTTTGAATTTGAAAATAATCTAATTAAAGTTTTCTTTGATAAGGGAAGTTTAGATTTAATAGGTTGGGAGACAAAAGACATATACCAAAATCTAATACAGACTTTTTTAAGTGATATTAATATTAATGTTAATGTTGAAGAAAAAATATTTTCTTTGCAAAAATATATTAATTAACCTCAACATTTATTTTTTCAGATTTAAATACCTGCATTCCTCTGGCTAAATAATTTTTAATTGCATTTTCATGATCTAGTGAACAAGTGTGGAGCCAAACTCTTGTCATACCTTCCTCAAATAATTTATGAATAGCCTGAGTAAGAAGATAGCCTCCACATTTCTTTCCAAAATATTCCTCCAAAATACCAAAATATGCGATTTCAGAATGATTATGGTCGAGATCGTGGATAGTTTCATAATATCCAGCTAAGTTGTTATTATCCTTTAAAATAAAGGTTTTTATTCTAGGATTTTCAACATACTCAATCCATTTTTTATCACCCCAGGTTAATCTATCTATCCATCTATGCTTTCTTCCAATTTGCTTATAGAAAAATTTGTTTAGATGAAAATCTGGTGGGTCTACTTCAGTAATTTTAAAGTTTGAACCTGGGCTTTTTGAACGGTTTAGATCACTTATTGAATTTATTTCTAAAAAACTTCTGTCTACATTAATTTTCACGAAACCATTTTACCTATTTTCTCTCCACCAAACAAATGAAAATGCAGATGTGGAACTTCTTGTCCTCCATCATCACTTATATTTGCTAGCGCTCTATATCCTTTGCCAGTATCAACAGATATATTTAATTTCCTTGCTACAATATTTATACCTTTTAATAATCCAACCATTTCTTCAGGAGATGCGTTTTGACTAAAATCATCTAAGTCAACATATTTTCCTTTTGGAATTACCAAAGCATGAATTTTTTTTTGAGGATTTATATCATGAAAAGATAAAACAAATTCATCCTCGTAAATTTTATTACAAGGTATTTCATTCCTTAATATTTTTGCAAATATATTATTATTATCGTAACTCATGGTTACATTTTTTCTAAAACTGATTTTACTGTATCACCCATAACAGATGGATTTTTAGAAATTGTAATTCCACATTCTTTAAGAATTTCAACTTTTTCAATAGCACTTTCTCCATAAGCTGAAACTATTGCCCCTGCATGACCCATCACTCTTCCTTTTGGTGCAGTTAATCCTGCTATATAAGCAATAACTGGTTTCTTCATATTTTCTTTTGCAAATTCTCCTGCAGCTACTTCTTGTGGACCACCAATTTCACCAATCATTAATATTGCATCTGTCTCATCATCAGTTTCAAACTTTTCAATTATATCTCTAAATGAGCTACCATTAATTGGGTCACCTCCAATTCCTACACTTGTTGAAACACCAATATTCAAATTTTTTAGTTGTTGGGCAGCTTCATAGCCTAATGTTCCTGATCTACTTATTATTCCAACTCTTCCTTCTTTATAAATATGTCCTGGCATTATTCCTAGCATTGATTTACCAGGACTTATTATTCCAGCACAGTTTGGTCCAACTAATGTCATTTTTGAACTTTTAGTATATCTTCTCATATACCTCTTTATTCTAATCATGTCGTGAGATGGAATTCCATCAACTATTGCTACACATATTTTTATTCCAGCATCTGCTGCTTCCATCGCAGAGTCGGCTGCAAAAGCCGGGGGTACAAATAAAATAGATGCATCAGCTCCTGTTTCATTAACAGCATCTTTAACTGTATTAAAAACCGGCAAATCTAAATGCTTTGAACCTCCTTTTCCTGGAGTTACTCCACCGACTACATTTGAGCCATATTTTATCATCTCATCTGCATGAAAAGAGCCCATTTTACCCGTAAAACCTTGGATAATAATCTTACTATTTTTATCTACGAGTACAGTCATGATTTATTTATTTAGTGCTGCAACTGCTTTATTAGCTGCATCCTCTAAAGTATTTGCCTCTATATAATTTATTTTACTCTCTTTTAAGATTTTATTTCCTTTTTCGACATTAGTACCTGCTAAACGAATAACTAATGGAACTTTAATTTCAATTTTTTTTAATGCATCTACAATTCCTTCTGCAACCCAATCACATCTATTGATACCAGCAAAAATATTTACAAGAATTACTTTAACTTTTTCATCCATTGTAACTAATTTAAAGGCTTTAACTATTTTTTCTGGCGTTGCTCCACCTCCTACATCTAAAAAATTTGCCGGAGCTCCTCCAGCAAGTTTAATCATATCCATAGATGCCATCGCTAGACCAGCACCGTTAATAATATTACCTATATTTCCATCTAAACTTACATAGTTTAAACCTCTGTCCGATGCAAAAATTTCTTTTGAATCTTCTTGTGTTTTATCTCTTAGCTCAGAAACTTGACTTCTTCTAAACATTGCATTGTTATCAAAACTCATTTTACAATCTAAAGCTAAAATTTGTTTTTGTTTTGAAATTACCAATGGATTAACTTCAACCATTGTTGCATCTAATTCACTAAAAGCTTTATAACATCCAATAATGGTATCAGAAGCTCTTCTAATTAAATCAGGTTCAATTCCCAAACCAAAAGCTAATTCTCTAGCTTGAAAATTTTGCATTCCAACTGCAACTTCAATTTTAGATCTAATAATTGTTTCTGGTTTTTCCTTTGAAATTTCTTCAACACTCATTCCACCTTCTGTCGATGCGACAACCATAATACTTTCGGAGCTTCTATCAAAAACCAATCCTAAATATAATTCCTTTTCAATATCTGTCGCTTCTTCAATGTAAATTCTGTTAACAATTTTTCCTTCAGGTCCTGTTTGATTTGTAACTAATTTTTTTCCTAATAATTTATCTGTTGCTTGAGCAACTTCTAATGGAGTGTTACAAACAATTATCCCTCCAGCTTTTCCTCTTGCACCAGAATGGATTTGAGCTTTAACAACCCATCTTGATCCACCAATTTCTCTTGCTTTATTCTCAGCATTCTCTGGACTATAAACAATTCCACCTCTAGGAATTGTTACTCCAAAGTTAGAGAGTATTTTCTTTGCCTGATATTCGTGAATGTCCATAATTTTATTTATTTATTATGGATTAACTTGTCTATATTTACAATGTTTTCAGCCATTCTAGCTGATGCAGCATCTATCATCCTGCCATCAAGCTGAGCAGCTCCTTTACCCTCTTTTGCAGCCTTTTCTAGCTCTTCTAAGATTCTTTTAGCCTTAGTAACCTCAGATTCTGGAGGAGAAAACACATTGTTTGCTAATTCAATTTGTGAAGGATGTATTGCCCATTTACCTTCAATACCAATTGCAGCGCCTCTTTTAGCAGCCGCTGTATAAGAATCAGGATCATTAAAATCTCCAAATGGTCCATCAATTGCTCTTATTCCATATGCTCTACAAGTCATAACTAATTCAGATAAACCGTGATGCCACTGGTCTCCTGGATAATTTTCGTTAAGCCCACCTATAACAGTTGTTCGTGCTCTCAAACTTGCTGCATAATCTGCAACACCAAAATGTAATGCCTCTAATCTTTCACTTGAAGTTGCAATTTCTTTAATATTTGACATTCCTAATGCAGTTTCAATTAAACACTCAATACCAATTTTATTTTTTAATTTTTTATTTGTCTCAATTTGAGTTAACAAACAATCAACCATATAAACATCGCTTGCTGTTCCTGCCTTTGGAACTAAAATAGTATCTACATTTTCTCCAGCTTGCTCAACTATTTCAATTAGATCTGAGTACATGTAATGAGTATCTAAACTATTAATTCTTACAGAAATAGTTTTACCACTACTTCTCCAATCCATTTCATTCAAAGATTTAATAACATTAGCTCTAGCAGTAATTTTATCGTTAGGAGAAACTGCATCTTCAAGATCTAAAAAAACATAATCTGCTGCTGAACTTAGAGCTTTTTCAAACATTTTAGGTGATGAACCTGGAACTGCTAATTCACTTCTTTGCAATCTTGATCTTGCAGGTTTATAAAATTTATGGCTCATTTTTTTCTTTTTTCTAATTCGCTCATTACATCTTCAATTTTAATATTGTTTGCTTCAAGGTACATGGCTAGATGATAAAACACATCTGCAGCTTCATGAATTTTATTTGTATCTTCTTCTACTGCCTCTATCAATTCATTTATTTCCTCAAGCACTTTAGCTTTGCTTAAAGATTTATCACTCAGAAGTTTATTAGTATATGAACCATCAACTGGTGAAGATTTTCTTTCTCTTGCAAGTTTAAATAGGCTCTCAAGGGTATTTAGCATCTCAAATCCTAACAGGTATTCCTTTTGAGTCCAAATATTCTTTAGCTTCTTTTACAGAATATTTACCATAGTGAAATATAGATGCTGCTAAAACTGCACTAGCATTGCCTAATTTGATGCCATCGACTAAGTGATCAAGATCACCAACTCCTCCTGAGGCTATTGTGGGTATGTTTACCATTGAAGAAATTTTAGACATAAGATCAATGTCATAACCTACCTGGGTACCATCTCTATCCATTGAAGTGACCAACAACTCACCTGCACCACTCTCTTCCATCTTCTTTGCAAACTCTAAAGCATCAATTCCTGTATTATTTCTACCTCCATGAGTAAATACTTCCCATTTCTCTCCATTTTTCTTAGCATCAATTGCAACAACGATACATTGAGACCCAAATTTTTTTGAACTTTGTATTACAACATTTGCATTTTGGACAGCAGCTGTATTAATTGAAACTTTATCCGCACCACAATTTAATAATTTACTAATATCATCAACACTTCTAACTCCACCACCAACTGTTAATGGTACAAAGCATTTTTTTGAAGTATCTTTTACAACTTCGTAAATTGTATCTCTATTTTCATTTGAAGCAGTTATATCTAAAAAACAAATTTCATCAGCACCACCATCACTATAAATTTGTGCTTGCTCAACTGGGTCACCTGCATCTTGTAAATCAACAAAGTTTATACCTTTTACAACTCTTCCATTTTTAACATCTAAACAGGGTATAATTCTATTTTTAAGCATCTATTTCTTTTGCAAGTTCATCTAATTTAATATCACCATCATATATAGCTTTACCAACAATAATTCCTTCAATATTTTTATTTCCTAATTCTTTAGCCTTTTTAATATCATCTATTGATGAAACACCTCCAGATATAATGACAGGACATTTTGAATTATTAGCAACGTTTTCTGTTTCATCAAAATTTGGACTTAGCTTCATTCCATCTCTATTTATATCTGTATAAATTAATCTACTAGCTCCATAATCATTTATATCTTTTAAAAAATCTAAAGTTTTTAAATTAGAATTTTCTTTCCATCCAGATACAGATAAATAACCATCTTTAGCATCTAAACCTAAGGCAATTTTGCCAGGAAATTTTTCACATGCTTCTTTTAAAAAATTTTTATCTTTTATTGCAGCACTTCCTAAAATAACTTTCTCAACTCCTGCATCAGTATATTTTTGAATGCTTTCAAAGTTTCTGACACCACCACCTATTTCAATTTTAAGATCAAATTTACCAACAATTTCCTCGATAATATCAATGTTTACAGTCTCTCCAGTTAATGCTCCATCCAAATCAACTATGTGCAAATTTCTAAAACCGTGATCTTTATATTTACCAGCTTGTTCAACTGGGGACATGTGATATTCAGTTTTCTTATCAAAGTCTCCTTTGATCAATCTCACACACTTTTTGTCTTTAATGTCTATAGCTGGAAGTATTTTCATAAATTAAGTTTGAAATAATTGTTGTTATAAAAAATTTCATCTTGTCCTATTCTGTCAAAAAATGAAAAGTTTTTCGATTTAAAGAAAGAATTGTAATTGAATTTATCTGGAACATTATTTTCTACAGAAATTACTTTGATACGATATTTATTAAAATCGACTGATTTTAGTAAATCTAATTCTCCCCCTTCAATATCAATTGATAAATAATCAATTTCTATATCACTTTTTATTTCTTCCTCAAAAGTAGTTGTTGTAATTTTGGACTTTATCGTTTTACTTTTTTCACTTTTTTTTATTAATTCAGCTGCAGTGTAATTTTCATTATTAATTCCACTCATTTGAGTGAGTCCTTCTACAACTTCTAAAAACTCAACATCCTTTACCTCATCACTTATCGCTTTATTTATGGTCTTGCATTTTCGATTACTTTTAAGTTTGTCATATTGAATATTAGATGGTTCAATTGCAATTCCTTCCCAATTTAAAAATTTCTCAAAGTGATAACAATTGCTACCAATAATTCCATCATATGCACCTACCTCTATAAAATAACCATTTTTTAAATTTTGGAAAAAGTGGTTTTTAATAATTTTATCTTGTCCTGCTTGTGAGTAGAATTTTTCATTCCAAAAGAAATTTTTCTCACATTTCCAGATTTTTTCTCTTAAAATACCTCTTAAAACATGAAATTTCTTTTCTGAATATTCGTTTGGTACTTGATCTATCAAATGGCTATAAATTTTGTGTGCATTAATTTTTCCCTCTAGATTTTGCTCAAAAAGCTCCTCGGCTTCTTTAAAAGCGACTGAAACATCTTTACCAACTAAATGACTCAAATCTATATTTTTCATTTCTTTCTAAAGTTTTAAAAAATTATTAATTATTTTAAGTCCAATTTTGGCACTTTTTTCAGGGTGAAATTGAGTTCCAAAAATATTTTCCTTTTCAGCAGCGCAAACTACATTAGATGAATAATTAGTTGTTGCTAAAATTACAGATTTATCTTCAGGTACAAACTCATAACTGTGAACAAAGTACATGTGAGAGTTATTTTCTATACCTTTAAAAATCTTGCTATCTTTCATAATATTAATTTCGTTCCAACCAATGTGTGGAAGCTTAAATTTACCGCCTTGGTTATCAATTTTAGATACTTTTCCTGAAATCCATCCTAAACCTTTTGTCTCAACTTCTTCGTAGCCAATATCTGCAAACATTTGAAGTCCAACACAAATTCCAAGAAGTGGTTTTTTGCTTTCCAATGCGAATTCATTAAGAGTATCTATCAAGCCATTAATACTATTAAGACCATCAATACAGCTCTTAAAAGATCCTTGTCCAGGTAATACAACTTTATCGCTAGTTTTAATTGTTTGAAGATCAGATGTTACTTCAATGTTTACTTTGTCTTTTGCAACTTCTTTAAAGGAATTAATTACAGAACTTATATTGCCTGAATTGTAGTCAACAATTGTGACATTCATTAAATTTATAAAGAACCTTTTGTAGAAGGTATTGTAGTTTTATTTCTTGGGTCCATTTCTAAAGCAGCTCTTAATGATCTAGCTAATCCTTTAAAGCAAGATTCGATTATGTGGTGACTGTTATCACCGTAGATATTTTCAATGTGCAAAGTAATTCCTGCAGCTTGTGAAAAAGCTTGGAACCATTCTTTAAATAATTCTGTATCCATCTCACCTAATTTTTCTACTTTTAATTTTACTTTCCAAATTAAATAAGGTCTGTTTGAAACATCAATTGCAACTCTAGTTAATGTTTCATCCATTGGTATCATTGCATGAGCATATCTTTTAATACCAACAAATTTTTTTGATGCTTTTTTTAAACATTCACCAATTGCAATTCCTGTGTCTTCTGTTGTGTGATGAAGATCTATGTGCGTATCACCTTTAGCTTTAATATTCATATCCATTGATGAGTGTTTCGATAATTGCTCAAGCATGTGATCTAAAAATCCTATACCTGTGTCAACTTTGTACTTACCCTTACCATCAATGTTTAAATCTACACTAATGTTGGTCTCTTTTGTTTTTCTACTTATTTTGGCTTTACGTTTCATAATCTGAAAAAGGTATATATCTATTATTCAATTATGGCAATAATTCTAGCCTTGGTCTTGAAGTATTAGATTTAGTATCCATCTATATCTCATGACAACGATAGTATTAGTAAGAAAAAACAACGAAGTAGTAGTTGCTGGTGACGGGCAAGTAAGTATGGGAAATACAGTAATTAAGAAAACTGCAAACAAAGTTCGTAAGATTGAGAAAAGAAATGTGATCGCAGGTTTTGCTGGATCTACTGCAGATGCATTAACATTATTTGAAAGATTAGAGTCTAAACTAGAAAAACATGCTGGAAATCTAGCAAGAGCAGCTGTTGAATTAGCTAAGGATTGGAGAACTGATAAATATTTAAGAAGGTTAGAAGCTTTAATGGCCGTTGGTGATAAGGAAAATAGTTTCATTATTTCAGGAACTGGTGATGTTTTAGAGCCTGAAGGTGATGTAATTGGAATTGGATCTGGTGGAAATTATGCACTAGCTTCAGCAAAAGTATTAATGGATACAGATTTATCAGCAGAAGAAGTTGCAAAAAAAGCAATTAAAGTTGCATCTGAAATATGTGTTTTCACAAATGACAATTGCAATATTGAGAAAATTTAAATGGAAAAATCAAACGTTACAACACTACCAAACGCAAAAGTAAAAAAAGAAAAGAATAATATTCAAAACTCATTATCTCCAAGAGAAATAGTTTCTGAGTTAGATAGATTTGTTGTTGGACAAAATAATGCAAAAAGAGCGGTAGCAATTGCTTTAAGAAATAGATGGAGAAGACAAGCTCTAGAAGGTGATATGAAGGATGAAGTTCTTCCAAAAAATATTTTAATGATGGGACCAACAGGTGTTGGTAAAACGGAAATATCTAGAAGATTATCAAAACTAGCTGAAGCACCATTTGTAAAAGTTGAGGCTACAAGATTTACTGAAGTTGGTTATGTTGGAAGAGATGTTGAACAAATAATTAGAGATCTTTTAGAAATTGCTATTGCAATGGAAAAAGTTAAAAAAAGAAAAGAAGTACACGCTAAAGCACAAAAATTAGCAGAAGATAGAGTTCTTGATGCAATTGTAGGTAATAAAGCAAGTGTTGCAACACGCGAAAGTTTTAGAAAAAGATTAAGAGATGGTGATTTAGATGACAATGAGATTGAGATAGCTGTAACTGAGAGTGGTGGAGGAATGCCGTCATTTGAAATCCCTGGTATGCCAGGTGCAAATGTTGGAATGATTAATATTTCAGACATGCTTGGTAAATCTATGGGTCAAAAAGCTAAGAAGAAGAAAATGTCAGTTAAAGAATCTCATGAAATATTACTTAACGAGGAAGCTGATAAATTAATCGAACAAGATAAAATTATTAAATCAGCAAAAAATACAACTGAAAATAATGGTATCGTATTTTTAGATGAAATAGATAAAATTTCAGCAAGAACTGATAGAGTTGGTGGCGATGTATCAAGAGAAGGTGTTCAAAGAGACTTACTTCCTTTAATAGAAGGGACAACAGTAAGTACAAAATATGGTCCGATTAAAACAGATCACATATTATTTATAGCTTCTGGCGCATTCCAGTTAGCAAAGCCATCAGATCTTTTACCTGAGCTTCAGGGAAGACTTCCAATCAGAGTTGAGCTAGATGCATTGAATAGTGAGGATTTTAAGCGAATTTTAAAAGAGCCGGACAATAGTTTGATTAAACAATACAAGGCTTTACTTAAAACAGAAAATGTTGATTTAGAATTTACTGAGGATGGAATTGATACCATCGCAACAATTGCAAGCGAAGTAAATACAACAGTTGAAAATATTGGCGCTAGAAGACTACATACTATAATCGAAAGAGTTTTAGATGAAATTAGTTTTACTGCAACAGACCGAGCTGGAGAAAAGATCAGTATAGACTCGGATTATATTAAGAAAAATATTGGTGAACTTGTAAAAGACGCTGATCTTTCAAAATTTATTTTATAATTCTTATTTTTTTTTTCTTAAAAAAATATCAAAATTTCCAACGGATGGATTTTCAACAGCCTCAAAATCAATACTTATAATTTTGTTCATTAAATGATCACTACCTTTAATAAAATTAGGTACTGAGTATTTTAATATGCTCAAATTACTAGATTGATATGGGTCATTTAAATTTTTTGATCTTAGACCCTTTCCTGTGATTACATTAATTTTGTTTACTCCATTAATAAAGCATTCTTCTATATAAGAAGTCATCTTTTGATTTGCTTCCTCTAAGGTATATCCATGCAAATCAATAGATCTTTCAATATATCTCTGAGGTGTTGAAGAAATTTTTTGATCTTTATTTTCTAATTTATCAGTACTATCTAAAAAATTTTGCCAGTCTTGTTTATCTTTATCTGATATTTTTTTGTTCAACTAAGCCTGGGTGTCTACTATTAACCAGTTAGGATTTTTTGAAGTAATATCTTTTGTAAACTTCCAAGTATCTAGCACTTTTTTAACTTTTTGAGCGTCGCCTGATACAACTTTATTATCCTTATCTTTAATACAGGATATTATTTCACTTACAAATTCAACGGTTACTTCAAGCATATTTTTATTTTGATTATGCTCTTTGATTTCTGCCGAATTAATACCGATAAACGTAGTATCAGAAGTGACATTTCTTGCTTTTTTGTCTTTTATTGCTTCGTCAAACTGCTCGTACACATTTTTTGCCAAAAGATTTTTTATTGATTTTAGATCCCCTTTAGAGAAACTAGTAATAATGCTTTCATAAGCAATTTTAGCACCATTTAAAAAATCTTTCTTTGCTGCATCGTCAAATTTATCAGCATTCAAAATTGGAGAAGTTTTTGTTTCTGGAACCTCTTCGTGAGGAAAACTTGAATTAATATTTTCTTCAAAACCAGTTTTTTTACCTAAAATTCCTCTTAATCTTAGGAAAATAAAACCCGCTATCATTGCCAATAGTATTATATCGATGTACTCAAAGCTGTAACTCATATATTAATAATATTTACTATGTTGATTAATTTCAACCTGCAATTTACATTATAGACAAATGAACACAGCAATAATTCTCATTTTGGGGATACCTCTTATTGAAATCTACCTATTTATAAAGGTTGGATCAGAAATAGGAGCTTTAAACACCATTTTATTAATTCTTACAACTGCGGTTGTAGGTATTTGGTACGCAAGATATGAGGGATTTAACACATTGCGTTCAGGCATGTCTCAGTTAGTTAAAAATGAACTACCACTTTATGAAATAGTTTCAGGGGCGGCAATTGCTTTTGCAGCTCTTTTATTAATATTGCCAGGATTTGCTACTGATATTATAGGTATTTTATTGGTTTTTCCTGTTACAAGAAAAATAATTCTTAGTAAGTATTCAAAAAAAAATACATCTAAAAAAAAGGATAATGATAAAGAAAAAAATTATATTGAGGGAGAATATGAAGATATAGAGGATAAAGATGGAAAATAAATTTAAAATAATTGTAAGTTATATTAAAGATTTATCAGTTGAAATTCCAAGCCCAGAAGCTTTGGTAACAATTAGAAATACTATTCCAGAGTATAAGATGAAAGTTGATATTAATTCAAAACCTTTAAAAAGGAAAATGATAGAAGTTTTAACTACTTTAACATATGAAAATCCAAACAAAAAAAAAGAAAAGGGCTTTTTTCAAATCGCATATGCAAATGTTATTGAGATACTTGATTTAAAAATTAATAAGGCAGATCTAGAAAAAATAATATTAAGTGATCTTCAAATTATGATGTATCCAGAGTTAGAGGAAAAGTTTTTGACTATATTACGATCATCAGGTTTACCAGATTTAAAATTTGGTAATAAAATTGATTTTGAAAAACTATATAAAGAAAGATTAAACTAAAAGAAATTTTTTTTTAAATTTTTTTTAAGAAATTCTTTATGGTTCAGTAGTTCTTGTTCAGTTGGTTTAATAACTTTTTTATAATATTCTACTCCACCTTGGGACAAAGAAATATTATTTTCACTATTTTCAACTAGATTTAGAGTAGGTTCTTTTTGATCAATTAAATTTATGTAAACTTTTGCAAGTAAATCACAATCAATCAGAGCAGTATGTTTTTCTCTCCTTGAATTATCAATTCTAAACCTTTTGCATAGTGCATCTAAGCTTATTCCTGATCCTGGAAATTTATTTCGCGCTAATTCTAGCGTATCAATAACATTTGCAGTACTTATCTTTGGCTTTCCAATTAAAGTTAATTCATTATTTAAATGACCAATATCAAATTCAGCATTATGTATAATAATTTTTTTATCCTTAATAAAATCTATAAAATCATCTGCTATATCAGCAAATTTTTGTTTGGTTGCTAAAAATTCATCAGAATAACCGTGCACTTCAAATGCTTTCTCTGATACTTTTCTTTCAGGGTTTAAATAAAAATGGAATATATTTTTTGTTGGTATTAAATTATCTAACTCTATACAACCAATTTCTACAATTCTATGACCATCTCTAACTGATAAGCCTGTTGTCTCAGTATCTAGAACTATTTCTTTCATTTAAAATTTTTTTTTTAATTAGTTTAACTTTTTTTTTCATCACATTTACTGAAAAATTATTATTAATGACATAGTCAGCTAATTTTTCTTTTTTAGATAATATAACCTGGTTTTCTTTAAGATTCTTTAGCAATTTCTTATTAAAGTTCCGCCTCTTTTTTAATCTGTTTAAGACTTTGGATTTATTTGATTTAACAAAAATAATTATATCTTTTTTTTTATTGAGTTTGTTTTCTATTAATAAAGGGATATCAAAAATAATAACTTCACTCTTCTTATTTCTTATTATAAATCTTTTCATATTTTTTCTTACCAAAGGGTGAACAATAGAAGATATAATTTTAAGGTTTCTCTTATTTGAACTTATGGACGATATGAGTTCTTTTTTTTTAATAGGAAATGATTTTATAAATTTTGGTAATTTTTTTTTTAATTTATTAAAACAATCTTTATTTTTTTTATAAATATATTTTACTTCATCATCTGCATTAAATACTGGATATCCAAAAAGCTTTGAAATAAAAGATTTCCCTGAACCTATACCACCAATTATTCCAACTCTAATCATGTTTAATTTTAAATCTCATAGTTTCAATTTTTTAGAAATTCAATTAATTCTTTGTTAATTTCTGGTTCAACATTATGCCAAATATTAAAAGCTTGTTGGCCCTGAAATAAAAACATATTTAAACCATTTTCAATTGAATTACCCTCTGCATTTCCTGCTTCTGAAAACTCTGTTTGAAATGGTGCATATATAACATCATAAAAAAGCTTATTTTGACCAGCCTGAGAAAAGTCTATGTCAAATTTATCTGCTTTATTTAAACCTAAAGTAGTGGCATTTATTATCATATCAAACTTTGGTAAATCACCCCATTCCACAACATTAATCTCTTTGAATAAATTTTTTAAATTTTCAGCTTTTTTTTTAGTTCTGTTACTCAAAAATATTTTTGATACTTGCATCCTTAACAATGAAAAAATTATTGACGGCACAACCCCACCAGCACCTAATATCAGAACTGTCTTGTCACTTACATCATAACTCAATTTTCTTATACTTAATTCAAACCCATTAATATCGGTATTATCTCCAATTAAATTACCTTTATTTAACGAGATAGTATTTACAGATTGTGTCCTTAACGCATTACTACTTAAAATATCTAGGTGAGGTATTATTGATTTTTTAAAAGGGACAGTAACATTTAAACCCTCCAAATCTCCTTTTTTGATAGATTTGCATAGTTCAGACAAATCATTGTCATAGGTTTCCAGTTTTCCATAAATTGCATCTAAATTATTTTTTTTTATCCAATAATTATGTAACTTTGGAGATAAAGAATGTTCAATTGGATTTCCTATTACTAAAAATTTTTTCATTTTTGTAGCTCCAAATATTCTTTAATTTTTTTAATAGGTAAGCCCATTATCGTATCTTCATCTCCATCAATATTTGAAAATAAGGCTCTTCCTTCTCCTTCAATTTGATAAACATTATAAGCATATAAAGCTTCATCACTTATTTTATTTAGATAAGTAGTTAATTCATTTTCAGAAAAATCCTTCATGGTCAAGTAAGCTTTGTCAGTATAGTTCCAAACCATAGATCCATTTTTAGATATACAAACTGAACTGATCAAAGAATGTTTTTTTCCATTGAGTTTCTTTAAAATATTCAAAGCCTCTTCTCTACTTTCTGGTTTTGAAATTAATTCTCCAGTTAAATCTATGACGCTATCTGCTCCTAATACTATAGCATTATTAATTTTTTGACTTACCTTGTTTGCTTTTAGTTCTGCTAGATTCTTAGAAATTATTTCTGGTGAAGCTCCTTCCTTTAATAAACTTTCTTTTATAGGGTCCTCATCAACATTTGAGGCTTCAACCTTACAATTAATATTATGATTATCTAGAATTTCTTTTCTAACTTTACTTTTTGAAGCTAAAATTATGTTAGGCATTTTTTTTGTTCTTAATCTCAAAAATTTTTATTACTGATGCGGCTGTTTCCTCAACTGATTTTCTTGTTACATCTATCGTTGGCCAATTGTTTTCTTTGAATAATTTTCTAGCACTATTTAACTCATCTTTAATTTTATCGATATTTACATATTCACTATTTTGATCTTCTTTCAACGAATTCAATCTATTTTTTCTTAAATCATATAATCTTTCTGCCTCTGTAACTAAGCCAACAACGCATGGTTTAAAATTTTTTTTGGTAACTTTAGATGGTATTGAATTTTCATTTACAAGTGGAATATTTGAAGTTTTAAAACCTCTATTAGCTAGATAAATGGAAGTTGGTGTTTTACTGGTTCTGCTCACACCTAACAAAATAATATCTGATTTCTCTATATCATCAATTTGGTTACCATCATCATGATTCATCGTAAATTGAATAGCTTCAATTCTGTCATAGTATTCTTCATTTAAAATATGCTGTCCACTTGGCTGATGAGAAGCTTTTTGATTTAACACTTTTGAAAAATTTAAAATCAAGTCTCCAAGAACTCCAAAACAAGGTATATTTCTTTCGTAAGCTTTCTCTGTAAGATATTTTGCTAATTTGCTATTAACAATAGTATATAGAATAATTGAATTTTTATCTTTTTTTGCCTGTTTTAGTATAGCAAGAGTTTGACTTTCAGTACGAGTAAAAGAAAAATGATTTGTCTCGTATTCAAAATTAGGGAATTGAGCTTTCAAAGCTAAAAAAATTCTATCAAGTGTTTCTCCGGTAGAGTCTGATATTAAGTATATTTGATATAAATTTCTCATGTATAAAGTGTTTATAATCTATAAGTAAAATAAGAAAAATTCAGATTTACCCTTCTGGAAAATAATAGTTAGTTTTTTTTCCATTAAATTAACTAAATTATAAAATGTTAACAAAGTTATACATAATATACATAAAATATGAGAAATCTGAATTAATCCCTATAAAATAAAGCTAATTAGAGATCTAGATTATGAATAAAAAGTTAACAAACTGTGATAATTGACTAATTTACGTTATCCACAATACATAATACTAATAAAGTAAATAATATATATCTATTTATATGAGTCCCATAACTAACTGTATAAAAAATAAAGATACTAAAACTAATCCTATATGGCTAATGAGACAGGCAGGAAGATATTTGCCTGAATTTAGAGAGATAAGAAAAAAAAATACAAATTTTATAAAACTTTGTTTAAATAGCGATTTAGCATCTGAAATAACTCTTCAACCTATAAAGAGATTTGGATTTGATGGTGCTGTAATATTTTCTGATATTTTGATGTTACCATACGGTCTTGGTCAAAAAGTAGAATTTGAAAAAAACTTTGGCCCAAAGCTTGGAGAAATAGAATTAGAAAATCTAAAAAATGTTGATGAAATTAACTTTACAGAAAAAGTTTATAAAGTTTACAAAGCAATTTCCAAAACTTCCCAGGATCCTCTAATGAATAATAAAGACATGATAGGATTTGTTGGAGCTCCATGGACTATTCTTGTGTATATGATTAATAGATCATCTCCAAAAAAAGGTCTAACAGGTGAATTCTTTAAAGATGAATTCCTGATAAATAGACTACTAGGAATTATTGAAAAATTCTTGAAAGTTCATATAAAAAATCAAGTTGAAGCTGGGGCTAAAGTAATTCAAATTTTTGATAGTTGGGCAGGATTGTTAAACAATAAAATTCCTGAATATATCTATATACCCACATTAAATATTGTAGAATACGTTAAACAATTAGGTGTGCCCGTAATTTGTTTTCCAAGAGGTATTAAAGATTATAAAAATTTCTGTGAAATAGTTAAACCGGATGCAGTGAATATAGATTATGATGTTGATCCAGAAAAAATAGTAAAAGAAATAAAAATTCCAATCCAAGGAGGGCTTGACCCTAAAATATTATTGACTGATAAAGAAATTCTTAAAAAAGAAGTAGAAAAATATCTTCATATTTTTAAGGATCATCCATACATATTTAATTTAGGTCATGGAATTCTACCAGAAACTAAAATTGAAATGGTTGAAGACTTGATTAAAATCGTACGAAACTTTAAATGAGATCAGACCACCCAAAAGTTAATTATGGCAAAACAGGGGTTTTAATTATAAACCTTGGCACACCTGATTCCACTAGTTGGCTGGATATAAGGAAATATTTAAAGGAATTTTTATCAGATAGAAGAGTTATCGAAGTAAATCCTCTTATTTGGCAAGTAATTCTTAACTTATTTATACTTACTTTCAGGCCATCAAAAACAGCTAAAGCCTACAAAGAAATATGGATGAAAGACAAGAACATGTCACCACTTAGGTTTTTTACAGAAAGCCAAGCTCATAAATTATCTGAGAAAATTGGTAATGAAAAATTGATTGTTGATTTTGCTATGAGGTATGGCAATCCAAGTATTAAAAATAAAATAAATGATCTTCATGAAAAAGGTTGTGAGAATTTAATAATACTACCTCTTTATCCTCAATATGCTGCTGCAACTACTGCAACTGTCTGTGATGAGGTATATAGAACCCTTATGAAAATGAGATGGCAACCGAATTTAAAAATAATTCCTCATTATGAGTCTGAACCTCTTTATATAGATGCTATTAAAAATAGTATTGTAAAAAAAATTAATGAAATTAATTGGAAACCAGACTTAATAGTAGCTTCGTATCACGGAATACCAAAAAAATATTTTGATAAGGGAGATCCTTATCATTGCTATTGTCATAAAACTACTAGATTAATTTCTGAAAAATATTCAGATATTAAAATTATGACAACATTTCAATCAAGATTTGGTCCTCAAGAATGGTTACAACCTTATACAGACAAAACTTTTGAAGCCTTGCCTAAAGAGGGAAAAAAAAATATTTTAGTTATTTGTCCTGGTTTTTCATCTGATTGTGTTGAGACTTTAGAAGAAATATCCATCCAAGGGAAAGAAAGTTTTATCAAATCAGGAGGTGAAAACTTTGAAATGATACCTTGCTTAAATGATAATGAAGATCATATTTCTTTATTCAAACATCTTATTTCAAAAAACTTATAATCAATGAGTGGATATCTTTTATTTAAATCACTTCATTTAATAGCTGTAATTTCCTGGATGGCAGGCTTATTATATTTACCAAGAATATTTGTCTACCATGTAGAAAATTTTGAAAAGGATCAAGCTACTGAAATTTTTGAAACGATGGAAAGAAAACTTTATAATTATATCATGCGACCAGCCATGATTTTGTCTTGGCTTTTTGGAATTATATTGATTTGGATTAATGGAATTGAAAGTTTTGCCTATTTATGGTTACAGCTTAAAATTCTATCAGTAGTGATTTTAACAATTTATCATGAGTATCTGGGCAAATGTATGCGTTCGTTAAAGTCTAAAGAAAACTTAAAATCATCCAGATTTTTTAGAATAATAAACGAAATACCCACAGTATTGCTTATTTTCATTGTTTTTATTGTGGTTTTTAAGCCTATCTAGGGTTGAAATTTTTATTTCAGTATATATATTAAATATATCTTTAACAAAAACCTCCACACATGAATATTCAAGAATTAAAAGAAAAAAGCTCAGAAAAGTTAATCACCGAAGCTGAAAAGCTAGGCATAGAAAACGCTAGTACACTACGTAGACAAGAAATTTATTTTGCAATTTTAAAAAAACTTGCAGAAAAAGGTGAAGAGATTACCGGTGGAGGTGTCTTACAATTACTTCAAGATGGTTTTGGTTTCCTTAGAGCAATGGAGTCGAATTATCTTCCTGGAGCAGACGATATATATGTAAGCCCAAGTCAAATCAGAAGGTTTGGTTTGAGAACTGGAGATAGTGTTGAAGGACCTATTAGATCTCCAAAAGAGGGTGAAAGATATTTTGCACTTCTTCAAGTTAGTAAAATAAATTTTGAAGAACCAGATAAATTTAAACATAAAATTGCTTTTGATAACTTAACTCCCCTTTATCCAAACAAACAATTGGGTATGGAAGTTGAAACAAATAAAGTTGAAAAAAAACCTGACTTAACCCCAAGACTTATTGATCTTGTGAGTCCAATTGGAAAGGGCCAAAGATCTTTAATCATTTCACCTCCAAAAGCTGGTAAAACAATGATTTTACAAAGTATAGCTAACTCGATCACAGCTAATCATCCTGAATGTTATCTTATGGTTCTATTAATAGATGAAAGACCTGAGGAAGTTACAGATATGCAGAGAACAGTTAAAGGTGAAGTTATTAGTTCTACGTTTGATGAACCAGCACAACGTCACGTAGCTGTAGCAGAAATGGTGATTGAAAAAGCTAAAAGATTAACCGAACATAAAAAAGATGTTGTAATTTTATTAGACTCAATAACTAGACTAGGAAGAGCCTATAATGCAGTTGTACCCAGTTCTGGTAAAGTTTTAACAGGAGGAGTTGATGCAAACGCTCTTCAAAGACCAAAGAGATTTTTTGGAGCAGCTAGAAATATCGAAGAAGGTGGATCTTTAACCATTATTGCAACAGCTCTGATTGATACAGGTAGCAGAATGGATGAAGTGATTTTTGAGGAATTTAAAGGAACAGGAAATAGTGAAACTATCCTGGATAGAAAAATTTCAGAGAAAAGAATATACCCTGCAATTGATATTACTAAATCAGGAACAAGACGAGAAGAACTGATATTTGATAAAAATGATCTCCAAAAAATGAATGTTTTAAGAAGAATTATTGCTCCAATGGGGTCAATGGATGCTATTGATTTTATAAATTCTAAATTAAAGACAACAAAAAATAATGCTGAGTTTTTTAACTCAATGAATAAACCAGCATAAATATATTAAATATATTTTAATTCTTTCATTTCCTTTTCAAACTCTTTCTCAATATCTTTGGAAATTTGGTGATCTAATATTTTTCTCCAATTATTTTTTGGGCCAAGGAAAAAAAATTTATTTTTATTTCCATCCTTGCCTATATTGCTCTCTGCAAATCCATCTTTTTTCTCCATTTTTTCTAGATTTTCAAAAGAGCTTAAATTAATTGCTGTATCAATTTGATCTTCATTAAACTTTAACTTTAGTAAACCTCCAATATAGTCAGCTATTTTAGTAAATTCATTTTTGGTGTCATGAATAAGGTCTTCGTATCTAATTAAAAGATTATTTTTTCTCAAATTTTTCCAAGATAAGTAATGAGATTTCCATGATCCAACAAATTGTGTGAGAGGAAATTTTTGACTCTTCAAATATAAATTCTTTTGTTCTTCAGACAATCCTAAAATTTTATTTTCATTAAATAAAAATTCTTTCGCCTCTTTATAATTTGATAATGAATAATGATTTTTTAAAGATGTAATTACATTTCTTGGATCTCTAACAATATAAATCGCTCCAAGTGTATTCTCAGAATTTGTAAAGGGAAAACCCCTAAATTTACCAAGCATATTATGAGTTTTAAAAAATCTTAAATTTTTATCTGAATTTATTTTTTTTTGTGAGGCTATCCAGTTTTTTGCAATCTCATTAAAATCAAGCAAATTGGAAATCAAATCATTAAACTGAGTAGAATGAGGATAATTAATAATTGCTCTTAAATGACTTAAATTTAAATCAGTTTTTTTTCCTATTAATAAAGAAATTATAAAAAATCTTAACCATGTATTTCCACTTTTAGGATATGAAGCTAACCAAATAATCATTTTTTAAATATATCCGAGTTCACGCATCTCGGTTTTAAACTCCTTTTCTATATCCTCTTTTAACTTTATATCTAATAACTTCTCCCAATTATTTTCAGGTCCCAGATTAAAAAATCTCTTTTTTTCTCCAGTTTCTTTATCAATTATTGCTTCAACAAAACCATTCTCTTTCTCTAATTTTTTTAGGTTTGCAAAAGAATTTGATCTTACTGCTAAATTTACTTTTGTTGCGTCAATTTTTAGATTTAAAAGTTTGGATAAATATTCTGCAAGTTTATTAAATTCTTTATGAGGATCTTGAATTAAGTCTTCATATTTAATCAGTAAATAATTTTTTTTAAATTGTTTCCAAGAATTGTAGTGGTTCTTCCAAGATGATATTACTGTAAAAATATTTTTGTTTACATTTGGATCTTTTAAATCAAATTTTTTGCCTATTGCTTTATTTTCATCAAATAAAAATTCTTTAGCATCCCAGTAATTTTTTTTTGAAAAATGATATAATATTGACGATATTACATTCCTTGGGTCTCTTACAATATGTACTGTTCCAAGCGATACTTCTCCATTTGTAAAAAAAGAGTTTTGATATTTACAAAGTGCGTGGTGTGTTTTAAGAATTTTAATTTTATTATCCTTATTTAAAATTTTTTGTGACTCAATCCAATTTGAGGATAACTTTTCCAAATTATCAATTTCGTCTACTAAATTTATAAAATGAGATCTTTTAGGATACTGATCTATTTTGCTTATTTCGCTTAAATCTGCTTCATTATTTTTATTAAATAATAGTGAATTTAAAAATGATCTTACCCAGGTATTCCCACTTTTAGGATATGAAGCTAACCAAATAATCATTAAGATAAATATATAATTTAGATAAATATAAAACTATAATAATTAATTATGACAATCTATGCTCTCTCTTCAGGACCTGGTGTATCAGGAATCGCGGTTATCAGAATATCTGGATCTAAAGTTGAAGAGATTGTAAAATTAATAACAAATGATCAACTTCCAGAGCCAAGGCAAGCAACCTTAAAAAAATTCAATAAAATCAACAATTCTGAGCTTATAGACGAGGGAATATTAATATGGTTTCCAGGCCCTGAGAGCTACACAGGCGAAGATATGGCTGAAATACATGTGCACGGTAGCATTGCTGTTGTGAGGACAATTTTAGATCAATTATCAAAAATTGAAAATTGTCGACTTGCTGAGCCTGGTGAATTTACAAAAATTGCTTTTCAAAATGAAAAAATAAATCTTCTTAAAGCTGAGAGCATATCCGATCTCATTTCTGCAGAAACAGAAATTCAAAGACAACAAGCTGTTAAAATAATGAGTGGGAAAAGTTCAGATAAATTTAATTCACTAAGAGAAAAACTTTTAAAAATTTTATCAAACGTTGAAGCTAAAATTGATTTTCCTGAGGAAGATCTCCCAGATGATGTAATTAAAAATATAAAAAATGATTCTGAAAAAATAAGATTGGAAATTGAAAAAATTTTAAACGATCAAAAAGTTGGAGAAAGAATTAGAGAAGGTTTCAAAATTGCAATTATTGGACCAGCCAATGCAGGAAAATCATCTTTGCTTAATTATCTTTCCAATCGTGATGTAGCTATCGTTTCAGAAATTGCAGGAACAACAAGAGACGTTATCGAAGCCCATTTAAATTTAGATGGATATCCTGTTGTGATTTCTGATACTGCTGGAATTAGAGAGTCTCAAGATGAGATAGAAAAAAAAGGAATTAAATTAGCACTTAAACGTGCTGAAGATGCTGATCTTAACATAATAGTAATTGAGCCAAAAAGTGTTAATTTTACTGGATTTTTGAATGATTTGGTTAGTGAAAAATCAATAATTGTAATTAATAAAATAGATCTTGGTTATAAAGATATCAATCAACAAATTGAAAAGTTTAATCCAATTTTTTTATCAATTAAAAATGAAACAAACTTAGATGAGTTAATAAATAGAATTAAAGATAAATTAAAAAATAAATTTGTTAGTTCAAACGAAACTTTAATTACTAGAGAAAGACATAGACAAAGTTTAGAAGCTTGTGTTCAAAATTTAATTAACTTTGAGGAAAAAAACTCTCAAGAAGATTTTGATAAAGCTGCAGAAGATTTAAGATTGGCAACCAGACATTTAGGAATGATTGTTGGTAAAGTAGATGTTGAAGAAATATTAGGGTCTATTTTTAACGACTTTTGTATAGGTAAATAAGTACTGAATTTACTTGGTTTTTGTGCATTTTTAAGTGTTTCCTTGTAAATTTTAGGATCAATAATAAATTACTGCTATGAAAAATGAGTTTTCATTTGATGTAGTTGTAATTGGCGGTGGGCATGCTGGCTGCGAAGCTGCTGCAGCATCTGCTAGATTGGGAGTAAATACAGCCTTATTTACACATAAATTTGATACTATTGGTGAGATGTCATGTAATCCAGCTATAGGAGGATTAGGCAAAGGTCATCTTGTTCGAGAAATAGACGCACTAGATGGTGTAATGGGAGAAGTGGCGGATAAATCAGGTATTCAATTTAGATTATTAAATAGAAGCAGAGGCCCTGCAGTGCGTGGACCACGGACCCAAAGTGACAGATTACTTTATAAGAAATATATGCAAGAAAAACTTGTAAATTACTGTAATTTAAGCATTTTTTCTGATCCTGTAATAGAGTTTATTTTTGAAAAAAACAATATAATTGGTTTTATCACACAAGAAGGTAAAAAAGTATTATCATCTAAAGTAATCCTTACAACTGGAACTTTTTTAAATGGTTTAATTCACATTGGTGAAGAAAAAACACCTGCAGGAAGATTTAATGAAAAACCTTCAACAGGTTTAAGTGAACAATTAGAAAAATATGATTTTAAAATTGGAAGATTAAAAACAGGTACACCTCCAAGACTTGATGCAACGACAATTAATTTTAAAAAACTCGAAGAACAACATGCAGATGAAGATCCATATTTTTTTTCTTTCCTTACAAAAAAAAATATCAATAGACAAATTTCATGTAGGATGACTTATACCAATCGAGTAGTTCATGAGATCATATCTAAAAATATAAAAAGTAGTGCTATGTACTCTGGGAGTATAAAGGGAGTTGGTCCAAGATACTGTCCTTCTATAGAAGATAAAATTGTAAAGTTTGCTGATAAGCAAAAGCATCAAATATTTTTAGAGCCAGAAGGTCTAAATGATAAAACAATCTACCCTAATGGGATTTCAACTTCTCTTCCTGCTGAAATACAGCAAGAAATATGTAACAATATCAATGGTTTAGAGAATGTTAAGATTTTAAGGCCTGGATACGCTATAGAATATGATTTTGTTGACCCAAGAGAGCTTTTCTTAACCTTAGAGACCAAAAAAATAAAAAATCTTTATCTTGCAGGACAAATAAATGGAACAACAGGCTATGAGGAGGCTGCAGCTCAAGGATTGATAGCTGGAATTAATGCAGCTCTCTCTATAAAGGGTATGGAGCCATTTATACTTGATAGATCTGAAGCTTATATTGGAGTAATGATAGATGATTTAGTAACAAAAGGAGTTGCTGAGCCATATAGAATGTTCACTTCAAGGGCAGAATATAGACTATCTTTGAGATCAGACAATGCTGATCTAAGATTAACCCAAAAAGGAATTAATATTGGACTTATACTAGATAAGAGAAAAAATATATATAAAGAGAAAGCATCTAAACTAGAAAAAAGTCTCAAAAAGATGAAAAATTCTTTAATTTCTCCATCTAAAGCTTTAAAATTTGGAATAAATATTGCTAAAGATGGGGTTAAAAGAAATGCAATAGAGATATTAAGTCAAAAAACGGTCAATATGAGCAAAATTAGAGAAATTTGGCCAGAAATCAAATATGTTTCACGTGAAATTGATGAGCAGATTGAGATAAAGGCTCATTATAAAGGCTATTTAAAGAAACAAAGCGCGGATATTTTAGCATTCAAAAGGGATGAAAATTTGAAAATACCAGAAAATTTAGATTATGATCAATTCTCTGGACTTTCAAATGAAGTTAAGTCAAAATTTAAGGAAATAAAGCCAAAAACACTTGGTCAAGCACTTAGAATAGATGGGATTACTCCAGCGGCAGTATATATTTTGTTGTCTCATGTCAAAAGAAAGTCTATTAAGCATATAGCTTGATTGATTCGAAAATAATAAAAACTGATAAAATTTATCTGCCAAATGTTTCACGTGAAACACTTAAGGAGTTGAGGGACTATTCTCAGTCAATATTGAGTACAAATAAGAAAATAAATTTAATAGGTTCAAGCACAGAAAAGTCAATAAATACTAGGCATATTTACGATAGCGCACAAACCATTGAATTTATTAATAAAAATGACATTAAGATATGCACTGATCTTGGCTCAGGTGCAGGGCTTCCTAGTATAGTTTTGGGTATTTTGATGAAATCCAAAAAGCAAGGTTTTAAGCTAGTTTTTTATGAGAAGAGCTATCATAAGAGTAATTTTTTAAAAGAGATGGTAAAAAAGTTTAAATTGGAAGCAAAAATTCACCAAAAAAATATATTTGAAGAGAAAAATTTAGTTACAGACGTAATAATTTGTCGAGCATTTAAACCTTTACCTGTGATTTTTGATATAGCAACAAAGAATTTTAAAAATTTTAAATATATAGTCATGTATTTAGGCAAGAGTGGAAAAAAGATTTTGGAAGATGTTTCCAAAAAATGGAAATTTGACTTGGAGGAAATGAAAAGTCTAACAAGTGATATGTCGTCAGTAGTAAAAATTTCAAACTTAAAAAAAAAACATGAGTAGAAAAACTATATCGGTCATAAACCAGAAAGGTGGAGTGGGTAAGACCACAACAGTCATTAATCTTGCTGCTGGTTTAACGATGAAAGAAAAAAAAATTCTTGTAATTGATCTTGATCCGCAAGGGAATGCTACAACAGGCCTTGGATTATCTAATGCAACAAGCTCTGATCAAACAATTTACAATGTATTAAATGGAAATAAAAAAATTTCAGATGTAATACAGTCTACAAGTTTCAAAAATTTAGATTTGATTGCATCAAATGTTGATTTGTCTGGACTAGAGGTGGAGACAGCTGGTGATAGCCGGAGAGCTTTTAAATTAAAAGATGAATTAGCCTTGATTTTAAACAATTCTGAGCCATCTTATGATTATATCATAATTGACTGCCCACCATCCTTAAGCCTTCTTACAATTATGGCGTTGGTAGCATCTGATGCGCTTGTGGTACCACTTCAGACAGAATTTTTTGCTTTGGAGGGACTTACACAACTTATGAAAACAATTGAAAGGATAAAGTCAAACCTAAATCCATCCTTAGACATAAGGGGAATACTTTTGACCATGTATGATAAGAGAAATAAATTATCGGGTGACGTAGAAGCAGAGGCAAGAAACTATTTTAAGAATAAAGTTTATAGCACTGCTGTTCCAAGAAATGTTAGATTATCCGAAGCACCCTCACACGGTGTTCCAGTTTTAATTTATGATAAGTCATGTCCAGGTAGCAGAGCATATTTTAGTTTTACAGAGGAATTTTTAAACCAAGATAAACCAGTGGAGAGTGCAGCATGATTAATCCGTTTAAATCAAAAAAAGGACTTGGAAGAGGATTGTCTTCCTTGATAGGTGATAGTGAGAAAATTGAAGATAAAAAAAATGTTTCAATAAGTTCACTAGTTAGAAATAAGTATCAACCTAGAAAAAAATTTGATGAAATTAGTTTAGAAGAATTAACAAACTCTATTAGAGAGCGAGGTATTATCCAGCCTATAATTGTAAGACCTTCTTCTGATGAAGAAGATAAATTTGAAATAATTGCTGGGGAAAGACGATGGCAGGCAGCACAATATGCAGGTCTTCATGAAGTACCAGTTGTTGTAATTAATGTAGATAATCTAAAATCATTAGAATTTGCTATTGTTGAAAATGTTCAAAGAAAAGATTTAAATCCAATTGAAGAAGCTGAGGGTTATAAAAGATTGATAGACGAATTTAGTTATGACCAGGATAAGGTATCAAAATTTATTGGTAAAAGTAGAGCACATATATCTAATTGTTTGAGACTGCTATCTCTTCCACAAGAAATAATAGAATTAATAATTGAAGAGAAATTATCTCAAGGACACGCAAAAATCTTAGTTGGATTAGATAATGCAATTCTTTTAGCAAAGAAAATAATCTCAAAAAAATTATCAGTTAGGCAAGCAGAAAGTTTAGTTCGTATGTTGAAATCTAGTTCCAAAAGTTCTATTAAGAAAAAAGATCCAAACATAGTAACTCTTGAAGAAGAGTTAACAGATAAAATTGGAATGAGAGTGTTTGTTAAGAATAAAAGAAATAACTCTGGGACTATTAGTTTAGAGTATAAGGGAGCTGACCAGCTTGATAGGCTGGTAGAGATTATTAAACAAAATTATTAGTAATTACTGATAAAATTTGAGACAAAAAGCATTGAATTTGCTGTATTTTTTTTAACTAAAGCTTCCAAATCATTGATCTTAAATATTATATCTTTTACTTCATTAGTTGACCATGACTGAGCTTGTTTTTTTACAATTTCTTTTTCTTTCCAAAATATAGGAGGTTTAATTGTAGATATTACCTGATCAATATTTTTATTATTATCAACTTCATTTCTTATTTTTAAAAGTCTTTTTGATTTATTTAATATTGTTCTTATTATTAAGATACAATCATCTGATGAGTAATTATTTTCATTAAGAATATTTGACACTTTTTTTGAATTTTTTGCTAAATAATTATCTGACAATTCGAATACACTGTAGTTTTCTGCTAGATTAGAAAGTTTTAATACATCTTCAATACTTAATTTTTTTTTAGTAATTGATAAGTTTTTTAATTTAGATAGTTCATTTTTTAAATTTATTCTGTCACCATTCGATCTTTCGATAAGAATATTTTTTATTTCTTGAGAAAGGCTTAATTTATAATCTTTTAAAAAATTATTTATAATAAAATTTAATGATCGAGAATCGTCTTCATAAACCGGTGTACAAATTACATTCTTTTCTTTTTCAAATAAATTTCTTAATTTAGATTTCTTTTCTAAGTTTGAAGATTTAATTATTATTTTTGCTCCAAGTTCCTTCCTGTCTAAAAGTTCATTAATAACAGTAGTTAATTTATCCGTACCTCTTGAAATAATAATTAATTTTTCAGTCTCGAAAAGTGATTTGTTTAGCAAACTTGATATAAATTCATCTTTGTTTGTTAATATATCCTGCTCATCATATTTCAAAACTTCACCTTCATAATTTTTTTTATAAAAATTGCTTATTATATCTTGTTTAATTCCTTCATTATTTCCATAAATCAAATGTATATTAAAATTTAAGGAAATTATTTTTTCTAGTTCAAAACTTTTAATTATCATCTAAATTTATAATTGATGAAATTATAGCATCCCCAACACTCTCTGAAAGATTTTGTAAAATTATATTTTCTGTTTGCTCTAATTTAAATGGATCTGAGTCATTGTTATAGATATTTTTCTTTTCAATTTTAGTATCAAGTAAAGTATTATTGTTGTTCAATATTTTATACTCAACTAAAATACTTATCTCAAATTTTACAGGATCTCCTTTAGAATCTTTCGATACAATTTCTTTTGTTTTTGTTGACTCTATATTTATGTTATAATTTTTTTTATTATTTTGATCATTCTTTATGAATTTAAGTTTGTTTTGAATAGTTCTATTTATATCTTTATCACCGATTAAAGAAATTTCTTTAATTTGAAAATCATAATTTTTCTCTAGGAAAATTGGTTTATAAGAACAGGATGTATTTCCAAATAATAGAAAAAGAATTATAGTTTTGACTAAAATTTTATTCATTTATTAGTAAATTAATTAATCTGTTCTTTACAAAAATTATTTTATTAATAGACTTACCTTTTAAATACTTATTCGACAATTTATTTAATTTAACCTTATCCATAAGGCTGTCTTGTCCAATATCTCTACTTTCATTTAAAATCGCCCTTTTTTTACCGTTTATCTGAATAACATAATCAATTTTATCATCCTCTATAAGGTTTTTGTTTGCTTTCGGCCATTTAATCTCTTCTTTTGATTTTAAATCCTCCAAACATTCAGCTGCAAAGTGAGGTATGGCGGGTGAAAATAAAATTAAAATCTTTTGATAATTGTTTTTAATAATTTTACCGTCTATTCTTTTCTCAATTATTTTATTAATAAAATTATATGTTTCATAAATATTAGCTATAATAACATTATAATTAAAACCTTCTAAATTATTAGTTATCTTGTTTATCATTTGATTAGTAAATTTTTCTAAGCTTTCACTTTCTTTACTCTCGCTAAATTCATTTTCAATTTTTTCTTTAATTTTATTATGTAGTATCCATAGTTTTTGTAAAAACTTATATGAAGCCATCATTCCTTGATCTGACCACTGCACATCTTTTTCTGGAGGACTATCTGACAATATAAAAAGTCTCACTGCATCAGCTCCATAATTCTTAATTATATTTTCAGGATCAATAACATTTTTTTTTGATTTCGACATTGATTCTGAAGGGCCAACTTTTACTAAATGTTTTGAGTCACCTTTTTTAAAAAATTGATCTCCTACTAATTCTATTTCATCTGGACTTAACCAATTATTATTTTGATCTTTATATGTTTCATGACAAACCATACCTTGAGTGAATAACCCTTCAAAAGGTTCGTTGAATTTGAAATTCTCGTTTTTGTATCCTAAAGCTTTCATAAAAAACCTAGAATATAATAAGTGAAGAATAGCGTGCTCAACTCCTCCGATATATTGATCAACGGGCATCCAGTAATCGATTTCTTCTTGTTTGAATCCATATTCTGAGTTATCTGACGAGCAAAATCTAAGATAATACCAAGATGAACAAACAAAAGTATCTAATGTGTCAGTTTCTCTTATATATTTCTTTCCATCAATAATAATATTCTTCCAATCTAATTTTGAGTCTAATGGGTTACCTTTTGAGTTTAAATTTACATTTTCTGGAAGTTTTACAGGTAAATTCTCTTTTGGAATTGTTCTTACATTTCCATGCTCATCATAAGCCATAGGTATAGGGCACCCCCAATATCTTTGTCTGGATACTCCCCAATCTTTTAATCTAAAATTAATTTGTTTTTGGCCTATTTTTTTCTCTTCTAAAATATCAATTGTTTTAAGAACTGACTCTTCTGGCACTTTAAGTTTATTAAGAAATTCTGAATTTATTAAAACTCCTGGACCTGAATAAGCTTCATCTTTAACTTCAAAGTTTTCATTTTCTTCTTCTGGTCTAACTACGGTTTTAATATCTAGACCATATTTTTTTGCAAAGTCGAAATCTCTTTGATCATGAGCAGGACACCCAAAAACTGCACCAAAACCGTAATCCATTAAGACAAAATTAGCAAAGAAAACAGGCACTTTTTGGCTTGGATTTAGCGGATTTATTGCTTGAAGGTTTGTTTTAAAACCAATTTTTTCTCCAATTGCTATTGCTTCTTCAGTAGTTCCTGTTTTTGAACACTCTGACTTAAACTCTTGAAATTTTTTATCCTTTAAAAAATATTTAGAAATTTCATGATCAACAGATAGAGCCAAAAATGAAAATCCAAATAGAGTATCTGGCCTTGTCGTAAAACATTTTATTTCATTTACTGGCAGATCTCCTTCTGTTTTAAAAGCAATTTCACACCCAAAAGATTTTCCAATCCAATTCTTTTGCATCACTTTGACTTTGTTAGGCCACTTTTTTAGATCATCTAAACCATCAAGTAATTCTTGCGAGAATTTTGAAATATTAAAAAACCATTGATTTAACTTTTTACGTTCAACAACTGCCCCAGATCTCCATCCTTTACCATCAATAACTTGTTCGTTCGCAAGCACCGTTTGATCCACAGGATCCCAGTTAACGTAATTTTCTTTTCTATAAACTAATCCTTTTTCATAAAGCTCTAAAAAAAATATTTGTTGATGTTTGTAATATTCTTCGGAGCATGTAGAAATTTCTCTTTCCCAATCAATAGAAAGACCAAGTTTTTTTAATTGATCTTTCATGGTTGAAATATTTTTATTAGTCCATTCTTTAGGATCTAAATTATTTTCTCTTGCAGCATTTTCTGCTGGCATACCAAATGCATCCCAACCCATTGGATGCATTACATTAAAACCTTGCAAAGATTTATAACGTGATAAAACATCACCTATTGTATAATTTCTAACATGACCCATGTGTATTTTTCCAGATGGATATGGAAACATTTCTAGACAATAAAATTTTTCTTTGGAGTGATCTATTTTAGATCGAAAAACTCCTGATTTTAGCCACTTTTCTTGCCACTTTTCTTCGACAGTTTTGAAATTATATCTTTCCATTGAATTAAATTATAACTTATTTTTAGTTATTTTGTTGTATCGACTGACCCACCTTTATAAGGCTTGAAATTTTTATCTTTGTTTTGTTTTTTATAAATCGTTGCTTTTGTTAAAATTTGTTTTTTCAGTTCAGCAGATAATGAGCCTGTCTTTTGAGATACTTTGCAACTAGCTACTTGATTACATTTTTTATAAAAAACTTTTATATCTAATGCATCAGCTCGAACTTCATTAGTTAAGAAACGAATAGATATTTTGACAGATTCATCAAGATTGTTTCCCTCCGAATACCAGTCAGTTATAATTATACCACCACTATAATTGACAGATGATAAGGGCATAAAATCTAAAGTATCTAGTGACGCTCTCCATAATTCATTAGCGCTCGCAAACAAGAAATCACCACCTTTTCCACTATTTCCTAAATTATCTAGTCTGAAACCTCTCCCTTCCTCAAGATTTTTTTTCACTCTCTCCTTTGGATCAGGTGAAATCACTCTTGCGTCTCCTCCTGGCAAGTTTTCAATAGTCTTACAGGAAGTAAGTGCAAATAAGATGATAAATAAAAACTTGCTGATTCGCAGATTTAAAATATTTGGCATAAAAGTTCTAAAAATTAAGTATTAGATGAAAAAACATAATAATTAAAAGAATTTTTTTTAAAAGTGTGAAAATGGCATATAATTCAACATTTTTAGTGATGTAAAAATACAACACTATTGTAAAAAAAACCATAAAATTTCATATAAAATCAAAAAAAATGAGGAAAATTGATAGAAATGCTCTGTTTAATATTAAACTATAAACGAAAGGTAATAATATGAACAATCTAAAAAAAATCGGATTGACAGCATTAGGTACTGCAATGGTAGCAACATCAGCAAACGCTGCTGCACTATCTGTATCTGGTGGAACATCAATCTTCTTCGGTGGTGAAGATAACAGTAACAGTCCTAACGGTTGGTCAATGACTGATCAAATCGATTTCAACGCTAGCGGTGAAATGGATAACGGTATGACTTTATCTTTATACCTACAATTAGATGGAGCAAGTGCTGCATTTGATGATAGAAAAGTAACAATCGGAACAGACATGGGAACATTAACATTCTCAGGTCACGGTTCTTCAGGACCAGTTGGTGCTTGGGATGACTTAACTCCAAGTGCAAACGAAGAGTCATGGGGTACTTCAATCGGTGGAACAGTTGATGGTGCAACTAATGCAGCTGCATACGACAATGGTTTCATTTATGACTATACTATATCTGATGGTCTTGCTCTTAAAGCAGCATACGATCCATCAAAAGGTACTGATCTACAAAGCTCAACAGAAGTTGGTATTCAGTACACAGGTATGGAAGGCTTAACTGTTACAGCTGCTATGGGTGAAAACAATGAAGCTGCTGACCAGATTGACTTAACTGTATTTAACATAAAATACGCAATGGGTCCAATCACAGTTGGTTATCAAACAAACGAATCTGACAGAGGAACTGGAACAGATGAAGACTTTACAGCATATGGTGTTTCTTATGCAGTAAGTGATGATGTTTCTATATCTTACGGTGCATCAAGTCTTGATTACTCTTCAGCTTTAGAAGATCAAGAGTCGTCTGCAGTAAGTGTATCATTTACAGCAGGTGGAGTTGCAATGTCAGCATCGCACCAAACTACAGATAATGTAGCTGGAGCTACTACGATGGATAACTCATCTTACGAAATAAACTTCTCTTTTGCATTCTAATTAAAGAAGTAAATTTTATATAAAAGGGCCCCTTTTTAGGGGCCTTTTTTTTTGCTTTTAAAAAAAGAAATTCCTGCAAATCCTTTTGATTTAGTTAGGTTAATTAATTTCATATTTTCTTTTGAGACACCACCCAAAGCAATTATGCTCTTATTTGTTAGTCTAGACAGCAAATTATACTTATTGATGCCCAAAAAATTATTATTTTTTTTGAAGATTGAGGATAAGAAAATTTCGCTAACATTTTGTTTTTCTTTGATCCTCATCTCTTTTAAATTATGGGCTGAGCCTAAAAATAAAAAATTTTTCTTATAAAGATAGTTTAAATGAGAAAATTTTTTATTGAAGGAAGGTATATATGCACCATCTAAATTTAGCTTGATTGATAATTTTATGTTATTTGCCAAAAAAAATTTAAGACTTTTTTTTCTACAATAGTTTCTAAGTAAAATTATCTCATCAATTTTGATATTATTTCTATAATTTCTGAAGATTATTGCGGTGTTTTTATCCTGATTATCAATGTTACTTTTATTAAATCGATCTATAAAGTAGTATTTTTTAAGAAATTTTTTATGCATATTACTGTCCAAAATCTATTATCTATTCAATCATCAATCAAATCCAAATTATTAGAATTAAATGAAAAAGGTAGAATACCAAAAATAATTGCGGTATCTAAAACTTTTAAAATTGATCATATTTTACCATTAGTTGAGTATGGTCATTTAGATTATGGTGAAAATAAAGTTCAAGAAGCGGTAGAGAAATGGATGGATGTTAAAAATCAGAATGATAAAATTAAATTGCATTTAATTGGAAAATTACAAACAAACAAAGTTAAATATGCTGTAAAAATATTTGACTATATTCATTCACTAGATAGCGAAAAATTAGCTAAAAAAATTGCAGAAGAACAACAGAAACAAGATGTTAAGCCTAAAATTTTTATTCAAATAAACCTAGGAAAAGAAAGTCAAAAATCTGGGATAATGAAAGAGAATTTGGTAGAGTTTTATAATTACTCTAAAAGTTTAGGTTTGGATATAATTGGCACAATGTGTATCCCACCTTTTGACGAGGATAGCTCAATTTATTTTCCTCAAATGAATGAATTAAATCAAAAAATAAATTTAGATGAAATAAGCATGGGAATGTCGTCAGATTACCTGAATGCAATTGAATTTAAATCAACATTTTTAAGAATTGGATCTAATATATTTGGTCAAAGAAGTTAGATTAACTTAATCTTGGTATTTTTATTGATTAGTTTTATCAAAATTAAAAAATCTTTTTTTTGTAGTGCCACACACCCCAAGGTTGGTTGGTATTTCCTTGTTAAATGAATGAAAATTGCACTTCCTCTGCCAATTTTTGGCTTTTTTGTATTGTAATTTATTGGAATAATAAAATCGTATTTGTAATCTTTTCTAAATAATTTTTCGTGTTTAATATTTTTGTTAACTTTTATTAACTTATTATAATTTTTTTTATTATTAATATCATCACACCATCCCATATTTTTTTTAATAGGTATGCATTTTAATTTTGTTGATGGTTTTATGTGTCTATCATTCCTATAGTATAAATTTCCAAGCGAGTATGTTCCAATTGGAGTTTTTTTGTCCCCTTCAATCTTGTTTTTTACTAATCCTTTCTGTCCAATTGTGCATCTAAAAATAAATTCGTCAAAAAGAAGTGTTGCTTTATTTTTTAAAATAATTGTCATATTGTTAATTATATATGAATAATCAAAACTTAGTTATATATGATTTTAAAATTTTATATGAAATATTAAGAGAAATAAATAATTACATAAATTTTAAATTAATTAGCGTAGATAAAGTTTCTGATCTGAATTTAAAAGATCAGAATGATTATTTACTAATATCAAATAAAAAAATAAAAAATGTAGAAAACCAAATAACATTAAACAATTTTCCAATTGATATGATTAAATTAATTGAAAGTATTAATGTTAAATTCTTAAAAAAAAAATATAGTCAACAATCTGATATAGATATAGGTGACTATAAACTAAATCTAAACTCTAGAAAAATTTTTAATGGAACAAAGAGCCTTAATTTGACTGAAAGAGAGGCAAATATAATAATTTACCTTAATAATTCAAAGAAACCTGTCAAAATTAGTAAATTACAAACTGAAGTTTGGGGTCATAATTCAAAATTGGAAACTCATACAGTCGAAACTCATATTTATAGATTAAGAAAAAAAATCAATGATATTTTTGAAGACAATAATTTTATAAAAAGTTCAAAATCTGGGTACGTAATTTAATGAAAAAGAAAAATATCATAGCTAAAGATTTATTAACTCCCAAATATAAGACACGCGTAGTTAAACCTAAAAAGGGTAAGGGTAGTTTTAAAAGAAAGAAAAAATAAACTTCGCTAATTTTTAAATTTCTAATAGTTCTAGAGTCTTGCTCCAATTTGCTGGATAACTTTAGAGGACATTTCAGTTCCTTTATCCAAACTTTCCTTCAGTGACATATTGTTTACATGTCCATGTAAAAATCCCCCTGCAAAAAGATCTCCAGCTCCTGTTAAATCTACAATTTTAAGATCCTGTTTTATTCCACATTCTACAACCTCATCTCCATTTATAGCGACAGCACCTTTTTCACCTCTTGTTAGTACAATGATTTTACCAAGTGATTTAGAAAAATCTATTACCTCATCAAAAGATTTTGCATCAATTAGGGACATTATTTCTTGTTCATTGGCAAATGTTATATCCAATTTACTTTTAACTAATTCTAAAAAATGTGGTTTATGTCGATCTACACAAAACTGATCAGACAATGACATGGCAACTTTGTTTGCATTCTGAATTGCTTTTTCAAAAGCTTTTTTAGGCTCTCCCTCGTCCCAGAGGTATCCTTCAAGTAGTATTATTTCACTTTGTTTAATAGCATCTTCGCTTACATCATTTTCGTTTATTTTTCCAGCTGTACCTAAGAATGTACACATTGTTCTCTCTGAATCAGGAGTAACTAATATTAAACAAGTTCCAGTAGGAAGCTCTTCTTTTTTTTTAGAGTAAAAATATTTAACATTTTCTTGCTTTAAACCTTCTTCATATTTACTACCAAGATCATCATCATTTACTTTACCTATAAAACCAACATCATTTCCAAGCTGAGATAAACCAACAATTGAATTAGCAACCGAGCCTCCTGAAACTGTTTTTTCAATTTTAAGATTAGATAATAATTCTTTAAATTCTTTGTCATCAAAAATTAATTTCATCGTACTTTTTGTTAGATCATTTTTAGTAATAAAATCATCTTCTACTTTACAAATTACATCTACAATTGCGTTTCCAATTCCTAATATTTTCATAATTTATGCTTTCTTCGTTATAAGTGGTTTTTTTCTCTTAGGATAACAAGTCGAGCAGATTTTACAAGATAAACCATAGCAATCTCTTGCTTTACAGTACTCTCTCCCATAATAAATTATTTGAAGATGTAACTTATTCCAATTTCTCTTAGGAAAAAGTTTTTTAAGATCTTCTTCTGTTTGAACTACACTTTTTCCATTTGTTAAACCCCATCTTTGTGCAAGTCTATGTATATGAGTGTCCACTGGAAAAGCTGGGTATCCAAACCCTTGGGACATAACTACACTCGCTGTTTTGTGTCCTACACCAGGCAGTTCCTCTAACTGTTTAAAGGTTTTTGGAACTTTACCATTGTATTTTTCAACCAATGTTTTTGATAAATTATAAACACTTTTTGCTTTAATTCTGAATATACCAATACTTTTAATTAGTTTTTCAATTTTTTTTCTTCCTAATAATACAAAATGTTCAGGTTTATAATATTTATCATAAATATTTTTAGTAACATTATTTACATTCTTGTCTGTGCATTGGGCAGAAAGCAAAACTGAAATAAGAAGTGTAAAAGTATTTCTATGCTTTAATGGTACAGATATTTTTGGATAATATTTGTTCAATAGGATTTGAATATTTTTTACTTTTTGAATTTTATTCATAGAAATTAATTTCTATATCTGGTCCACGTTTCCAATTTTTCATATCTAAAGCATTAGGGAATATTTTTTCATCTCCTAATATTTGAGGATTCTTTTCAAAACTCATCTCAATTATTTCAGGATTGCCATTCTTATCTAACTCGGAATAATTGTTGGGATGAATGTGAGTAATCTCTAATTTAAATTTTTTTATAAAGTTAGTCAAAATATTCATATTTTTTTGAATATCGTGGAACTCTATCACAAGACCTACTATCTTTTCTTGATTTTGGATAATTTCATTTAGGATAGAGTATTCACTACTCTCTATATCAATTTTTAAAAAAATTTTATCAGAGTTAATCTCAGATATTATTTGATTTAAATCTCCTGTGGAAATTGTTTTCTGAATAATTTTTGTTTTTTTTTTAAATTTATAAAAATTATAAAAAGCTATTAAATTTTTTATTATTTTAAAAATATTTAATTTGTAGAAAAAACTTAAATCCGTCTTAAATTTCTTTTTTAAAATATCTAAAATATTTTCGCTATCAAAACAAATTGATTTTACAAAGTTTTTCTTTAAAAAATCTATTTCAAAAGACCAATCATCCCTTATACCAAATGAAATAAGGTATTGGCTCTCATTTACTGTTTGAATTCCTACTAAATATCCACCATCATTCTTTTTACCCAATCTATTTAACTCATATTCTTTTTTTGGCTTAAATATTTTATGTAAATACATCTAGTATAATTATTAAGAATATAAACTTACTTAAAGTTTAAAACATCTCGCATTGAATAAAATCCAGGCTTCCTACCCATCAACCATTTTGCTGCTGTTAAAGCACCTTCGCTATACAAGGCTCGGTCAAATGCTTCATGATTTAAAGTAATAATTTCTTTTCCACTTGAAAATTTAACTTCGTGTTCACCAATAGTCTCACCTTTACGTATTGAGTTAAAATTTATTTTTTTTCCATAGGGAAATTTCTTTTTATTAAAATATTTTTTTCCAACTAAATTATAAAAATCTTTATTTTTTCCATTAGCAATTCCTTTCCCTAACATTAACGCAGTTCCTGATGGATGATCAATTTTATGTTTATGATGTACTTCGTACACTTTACTTAAAAAATCACTTCCTAATGATTTTGAAGCAATTTCAGTTAAATACATTAATAAATTTATACCTAAACTCATGTTCCCAGCTTTTAATATTGGGATTTTTTTTGAAAATTTTTTAATTAGATTTTCCTCTTTTTTGGTAAATCCAGTTGTGCCAATAACAACTCTTTTTTTTAGCTTTGAAGCTATTTTAAGAATTTCAAAAGTACATTGAGGGACTGTAAAATCTATGATTAAATCAACATTTTTGAAAGCATTTTCATTATTTAAACTAGGCTTAATTCCAGAAATTTTTTTTTTTATTAATCTATTTTCTGTAAGAGTTGTTAGTTTAAAATTTTTATTAACTCTAGAGGATTTTACAAGTTGTTGGCCCATTCGTCCCATGCAACCAGATATCGCTAAATTTACTTTGCTCATTAAATTAATTTAATATATTTTTTGCAACAATATACAACAATTATGCTTATTAAATACCAATTAAAACTACTTTTGATTTTATTTTTTCTCATGTTTATCAATCAATCTAAAGCTGACTTTTTTAAAGATATAACATCTTTGATTGAAAACAATGATTATAGACTAAGCTATGGTGTTTCTGTCACAGATGTAAATCAAGATAACAAATATGAATTTGTGGTAACAGGTTTTGGTTTTTCTAACTTGGCGTTGTCTTATCAAAATGGAAAATTAATAAATATAAATAAAGATGAAATTTTTGACGATGTTAATAGAAAAACCATAGGTGTTGCAGCTTGCGACATTGATCAAGATGGTTTTGAAGAAATTTATTTTTTAAATACAGATACATACAGTGGAGAAAAAAAATATTCAGATAGATTGATTGATAATAGTGGTAATGGTTTTATTGATTTATTTGAAAGAGATATAAACAAAAAAAATTTAAACCTAACCGCTGGTAGATCAGTTGTATGTGTTGATAGAAATGGTGACGGAAAATATGGCATATATGTTGCTAATTATGGGGGTCCAACTAGGTATTATGAGTTAAATACGGGCCAAGTGCTTGATTTAGCCGAGAAGCTTAACCTAAATAAAATAACTGGTGGAAGGGCTGTAGTGGCAGGTAATATTCTATCAGGAAAAACTGATATATTTGCTGCAAACGAGAGAGGTAAAAATTTTTTATATTATAATTCTGATGGTTTCTTTCAGGATATAGCAGAAGATTACAAAGTTGATGATCAATATGAAAATGGAAGAGGTACAGTTTTATCAGATATACTTTACAGAGGTAGATTAGATGTAGTTACCTCTAACTGGAATGGTTATCATAGAGCTTTTGTATTAGAAGATATTAAATTTAAAGATATTGCGACTCCAACTTATAATATTCCAACAAGAATTAGAACGGTAATTTCTGCAGACTTTGATAATGACGGATATGATGAAATATTTATGAATAATATTGGTGAGCCTAATAAATTATTCAAGATTAAAGAAAACGGATTTTTTGAAGAGATAAAAATTCAAAACGCATATGAATCTAATGGTTTAGGAACAGGAGCAGCTGTTGCAGATATAGATGATGATGGAATTTTAGAATTACTAGTTTCACATGGAGAGTCCGGCATGCAGCCATTAACAATGTATAAAGCAGATATAAAAACAGATTTCAATTATATAAGAATTAGACCTACAAATAAATTTGGTGCACCAGCAAGAGGAGCAACTGTTATCTTGAGTTCTAATTTAAGAAAACATGCAAAAACCATAGATGCTGGCTCAGGGTATTTATGTCAAATGGAGCCTGTTGCTCACTACGGTTTAAGAGAAGGTGAAAAAAATATATCTATAGATGTCATTTGGACTAATGGATTATCAGAATCATTTAAGGTAAGTGAATTAAATAAAACGATAGAAATTAAACAGAAATAATATGATAGGAACACTTAATATAATAAATAAAAAATTTAAGCACATTAAAATTTTTTTTATATTCTTAATAATTTCTTTTTGTTTTATAAAACCAGTATATTCAAAAGACTTTAATTATTATGAGGATCTTGCGAAAGATTGGATTAAGATCTTTCCTGATCAAAATAGAAATGCTGCTGGTCCAAAATTTTTTAAGCATATTTTAGATAAAAAAATTACTTATCAAGATTTTATAGAATATAATAAATTATATTGTGCGGTGTCCGGTTCATTAATATCACCAAACAGTAAGCCAGATTTTCTCTATTTAAAAAGTGCAGAAAATGATGACAAAATATGTGGTTTTTACCATAAATGCTGCTTTCCATGCTCATGTGATTTAATGAAATATTCTCAAGTCAAAAACATGAAATACAAATTCTTAGACGGAGAAAAAGAATTTTCTGTTTTAACTATTAAAAACCCATGTGGAAAAAAAGATTTTCCTCGAGAAGTAAATAGAAATTATTTCTGTAATGGAAATAACCTAGATAGTAACCAGGTTGTTTTGGTAGATAATAGACTTGTTATTGGTCTCTTACATAATGCATCAAAATGTAATGAACAGAGTATCGCAGCTATAGATAAAGATGAATATACGGGAACTTATTGTGAATTAAGAAATAATGCACCATTAGAGCAGGTTCAAGGGGGTATGGGTGATATTTTTATTAAAATGGCTAGAGATTAATTATCTTCTTGAACCTAAACTTGCATGTTTTTGGACTATTAACTTTGACAACTCTTGAACTTGGTTAGATTATACCTATTCCCTCTTTATAAAAATAAGCACCCAAAATTAGAATTGCTAAAACATAAATAATTCCAAAAATTGTATATTTAAACTTTTTTCTCATTTATTAAATCTTGATAAATTTTTTCTAAATCTTTTGTAAATGTCAAACTATCAAATAATTTAGAATCTTGAATATTTTTTTTTATTTCATTTTTAATTTCTTTTAACTTTTCTTTATTTGTGGCAAGTTCAATTGCGATTTTCTCAAAATCTTTTATATTGTTAGCAACTAATTGTGACATATTAACTTGATTTAAAATACTAGCTGATACTCTAGAGGCAAATGAATTACCAATTAGTGTTACAATTGGAATTCCCATCCTGATGGCATCACTCGAGGTAGTGTGGGCATTATATGGAAATGTGTCGAGAAATATATCAACAAGCTTCAATCTATTTAAATGATCTTCACTTTCCATATATTTTGTGAATATAATTCTTTTTCTATCGATACCTCTTTTTTCACCTTCTCTCCAAATATTTTCAGAAGATGAATTCCCCTTAGTTCCCATTAACCATAAGACGCTATTTGGAATTTTTTTCATTATATTGGTCCAAGCTGTAAACATTTTAGGAGTAATTTTATAACTCCCATTAAAATTACAAAATATAATTTCATTTTGTGGTAATCCAAAATCTTTTTTTTTAAGTATCTTATTAGAGATTCTTAAACTTTTGGGATTGGCTTGATAACAATTTGGCATATAAATTACTTTTTCAGCAAAAAATTTCTTGTTACTTTCAGGTATCAAAATCTTATCTGCAATTATATAATCCATAAAACTTCCACCCATTGTACCTGCGTATCCTAAATAATTTATTTGAATTGGAGCAACACGTCTGTAAAAAATTGATGCTTTATTCCAGGATGTATATCCACAAAGGTCTATCGCAATTTCAATTCCAATTTCTTTACATAAATTAATTATTTCTTGATCTGTAATATTTTTCACATCAAAAAATTCTTTAAAGAACTCTTTTGAACTATTGTAAGCATCACCTTTACCTCGAGGTCCAAAAGAAAATGCATAGACATCAAATTTTGAGTTATCGTGTAAATTAAATACATCCTTCATTAAGTATAAAGTTGGGTGTTCTCTAAAATCTGGGGAAAAATATCCAATTTTTATCTTTTCTTTCCTAGGATAACTTTCCATGTTTCTTAAACTCAAATCATTAAATTTGTAATCTGCAAATATATCAGCGTTAATTTTATGAATTAATGGATCATCTATTAGACTTAATACTGGAAAAGGATCTATTACTTTTTTTTTTGCATTGATAGAACTAATCATGTTATTTAAATTAGTATCTAGATTAGTCCAGTCAGATAACATCATCTTAGTGTGAATTAATTTTCCTATGGTGTTATTGTAATCAGGCTTTAATTTTAAAACTTTTTCAAAAGCTTCCCTCGCTTCCTCATAGTTACTAATTGTAGATAAAGTTGATCCTAAATTATAATAAGCAATAAAATAATCTGGTTTTATTTTGACAGCTTTTTTATAATTAATTAAAGCATTATCATTATCGTCTAGTTCCTTGTAAGCGCTTCCTAAACCGTTAAAAGCAAAAGAATTGTCTTTATTTAAATCAATAGCTTTTTTAAAATTCTCCATAGAATTTTTATGATCTTTTATATAGAGATAACAATTTCCAATATTACTATATGCGTCTGAATAATCTGGTTTTATATTTAATGTTTTTTTAAATACATCAATTGCTTCAGCATACTTACCAATTATAGCAAGTGCTCCACCTAAATTATTGAGATTATTAAAATGATCTTTGTCTATTTCACTTACTTTTCTGTAGAAATTTATCGATAATTCTACACTACCTTTTTGTAAGTAAGCGTTTCCTATTTGAAAAAGAAGTTGTGAATTATTATTATCTAATTTTTGAAGTTCTAAATATATCTCCAGGGCTTCATTTATTTTGCCTTGCTTATGAAGGCTTGTTGCATTTTCAAAAGATTTATTAAAATTTTTCAATTTTTCCAAAAACTTTTTGCTTTTTTAAAGAATTTTTTAATACTTGGATTTGACTTTTCATTTTCTATTTCTCTAAATTTCTCAAGTAATTCTTTTTGTTCTTTATTAAGAGAAACAGGAACTTCAGTGTTAACTTGAACATATAAATCCCCGTAGTCATTTCCTCTCATCAAGGGCATACCTTTTTCCCTTAATCTAAATTGTTTTCCACTTTGTGTACCAGCTGGAATTTTTATTTTCGCTTTTCCTCCATCAATCGTTGGTATTTTTATTTCTGTTCCAAGTGCCGCATCTGCAATTGATATTGGACATTCAAAAAATAAGTTTTCCTCTGATCTTTTGAAAAGTTCATGAGAATTTACGTTAATAAATAAATATAAATCACCATTACTAGCTCCTCTAGATCCAGCTTCTCCTTTACCAGATAATCTAATTCTAGTTCCATCGTCTACTCCTTTAGGAATAGTCACAGAAAGTCTCTTGCTTGCTTGTTTTTTACCTTGACCACCACAACTTGTGCAGGGATCAGTTATTTGTTCGCCAGAACCGGCACATTGAGGGCAAGTTTGCTGTACAGTAAAAAAACCCTGGCTAGAACGAACCTGTCCGTGACCACCACACATAGAACATGTGCTTGCACTTTGACCTGGTTTAGATCCTGAACCACTACAAGTATCGCATCTATCAGATGTTGAGAATTTAATATCTTGTTTTTTCCCAGCATAAGCTTCTTCTAGGCTTATAGATAGGTCATATCTTAAATCGGAGCCGCGGTTATTAGATCTTCTTGATCTTCTTCCACCACCACCAAAACCTTCGCCAAAAAAGTCTTCAAAGATATCTGAAAAAGAGCCAGAAAAGTCAAAGTTTCCAAAACCACCTCTTCCACCTCCGCCACCATTTTCAAATGCAGCGTGACCAAAATTATCATAATTTTGTTTTCTTTCTGAATTTGATAAAACGTGATAGGCCTCTGAAGCTTCTTTGAATTTTTCTTCTGCTCCTTTGTCGCCCTTATTTTTATCAGGGTGATATTTTACAGCTTGTTTTCTATAAGCGGCTTTTATTTGGTCTGGACTAGCACTTTTTTCAACACCCAAGACATCGTAGTAATCTCTTTTTGCCATAACTAGTTATAGACAAATGGTTGATATTTTAGGCGCTTTTTTCTTTATCGTCTTTTACTTCTTCAAAGTCTGCATCAACAACATTATCGTCTTTTTTCCCTTCATCTTTTGCATCTTTAGGTGCATCACCAGGTTTTGTACTTTGTTGTGATTTGTAAATAGCTTCGCCTAGTTTCATTGAAGCTTGAACCAAATCTTGAGTTTTCTTTTTAATTTCTTCAACATCAGTTCCTTTTAATGCATTTCTTACATTAGCAGATGCATCTTCAATAGCTTTTTTATCTGCATCAGAAACTTTACCACCATGTTCTTTTAAGTTTTTTTCAGTAGAGTGAAGCAGAGTGTCTGCCTGATTTCTTGCATCTACAGCTTCTCTTTTCTTTTTGTCAGCTTCTTTATTTGTTTCAGCATCCTTAACCATTTGGTTTATTTCTTCATCACTTAAACCACCTGATGCTTGGATTTGAATTTTTTGTTCTTTACCAGTACCCTTATCTTTCGCAGAAACGTTTACAATTCCGTTTGCATCGATATCAAACGTAACTTCAATTTGAGGAACTCCTCTTGGAGCTGGAGCTATACCTACTAATTCAAAATTACCCAAAACCTTATTGTCAGAGGCCATATCTCTTTCACCTTGTAAAACTCTAATTGAAACTGCAGGCTGGTTGTCTTCTGCTGTTGAGAAAACCTGACTTTTTTTAGTTGGTATTGTTGTATTTTTCTCTATTAATTTAGTTGAAACTCCACCTAAAGTTTCTATTCCAAGTGATAGTGGTGTAACATCTAACAATAGTACGTCTTTAACGTCTCCTTGTAACACACCTGCTTGAATAGCAGCCCCCATTGCAACAACCTCATCAGGGTTTACAGATTTGTTTGGTTCTTTTCCAAAGAAATTTTTAACTTCCTCTATTACTTTTGGCATTCTAGTCATTCCACCAACAAGTATTATTTCATCAATTTCGCTTGCGCTTAAACCAGCATCTTTAAGAGCTGTTTCACAAGGAGGAATAGTTCTAGAAATAAGATCTTCAACAAGAGCTTCAAGTTTTGCTCTAGTCATTTTCATATTAATATGTTTTGGACCTGTCTTATCAGCTGTAATAAATGGCAAATTTATTTCAGTTTGAGCAGCAGATGATAATTCAATTTTTGCTTTTTCTGCAGCTTCCTTAAGTCTTTGTAATGCTAATTTATCTGATTTTAAATCAATACCATTTTCTTTTTTAAATTCAGTTAATAGATAATCAACAATTGTATTATCAAAATCCTCACCACCTAAAAAGGTATCCCCATTTGTAGATTTAACTTCAAACACTCCGTCACCTAATTCTAGAATGGACACATCAAAAGTACCTCCACCTAAATCATAAACTGCAATTTTGCTATTTGCTTTTTTGTCTAACCCATAAGCAAGTGCCGCCGCTGTTGGTTCATTAATAATTCTTAAAACTTCCAATCCAGCAATTTTTCCAGCATCTTTGGTAGCTTGTCTTTGTGCATCATTAAAATAAGCTGGAACAGTTATTACAGCTTGAGAAACTTCTTGGCCTAAATATTTTTCGGCAGTCTCTTTCATTTTCTGAAGTGTAAAAGCAGAAATTTGAGACGGTGAATATTTGTTACCTTTAGCTTCTATCCATGCATCTCCTTTATCAGAGTTAACGATCTTAAAAGGTGCAGTCTCAACATCTTTTTTAACAGAAGGATCATCAAAATTTCTTCCAATTAACCTTTTGACAGCAAATATAGTATTTTCTGGGTTGGTTACCGCCTGTCTCTTTGCAGGTTGCCCAATTAATTTTTCGTCGTTGTCTGAAAATGCAACTACAGAAGGAGTTGTTCTTGCCCCTTCAGCATTTTCTAAAACTTTAGCCTGTGTACCCTCCATTACAGCTACACATGAGTTTGTTGTTCCTAAATCTATTCCTATTACTTTACTCATAATTCAATACCTTTCCGACATATAAGTGCTAATTATAAGACTACAACCGTCTATAAAATTAAAATTTTTGTTGTTTTTACTTGTTTTTTTCATCTTTTTGCTCTTCTTTTTCCACCTCTTTAACTTTTTTCTTTGAAACACCTACTAAAGAAGGTCTCAATAATCTGTCTTTCATCATAAAGCCTTTTTGAATTTCTTGTACGATGGTTCCAGGCTCTTTTGTATCATCCTCAACTTCCATCATTGCTTGATGAAGGTTTGGGTCAAGTTTTTCATTAATAGATTTAATAGGATCAATATTATTTTTTTTAAATATCGAAAGCATATCATTGTTTATAATATTTAAATGTTCTATGATTTTTTTAAGTGCTTCAGTATCTTTTAATTTATCATCATTCTCCAATACAGCTTTTGATCTCTCAAGGTTATCTAATAGGTTTAATGCCTCTTTTGCGAAAGAGTACCCACCATACTCGTATGCATCTTCTTTTTCTTTTTCAAATCTTCGTCTCTGATTTTCCATCTCTGCAAATGTTCTTGCTAATTTATCTTTAAGTGTTTCTAACTCTTGTTCTGGAGTTAGCTTTTCATCGTCATTATTTTCTGACTCTGAATTTTTATCCTCACTTTTTTTAGCTTCAATATCATTTTCGGTTGTTTGAGCATCTAACTTGTCGTCTTCAGTCTTGCTATTATTTATATTTTCTTTTATTTCTTCATTGTCCATATTGTTTATATGGTAAGAAAAAGTATAATTTCTAGGTGTCTAAAAAAAAAATTAAAGAGATATTCATTGGCTCAAATAATAAAGGAAAACTGAAGGAAATAGCAGATCTATTACCTAAAAGTTTAAAAATTTATTCAAATTTGGACTTTAAAATACCAAGTCCAACAGAAACTGGAACAACATTTACACAAAACTCTCTTTTAAAAGCAAGATATTTTTCAAAAAAAACTAGTAAAATTTGTTTATCAGATGACTCTGGAATAGAGATTGATATTTTAGATAAAGCGCCAGGCGTATATTCAGCAGATTGGTCAGGAAAAAAAAGAAATTTCAATTTAGCTATTAAAAAAGTTTACAAAGAAATTTCTAAGAAAGATAAAAATTGGAAAAAAAAAAAATTAAGTGCGAGATTTATTTGTGTGCTCACTATTTTTTGGCCAAATGGTAAATTTATAAGTAAAATTGGTAAAATTGAGGGACGAATATCTAATTTAAAGAAAGGAAAAAATGGTTTTGGATATGATCCAATCTTTATACCTAAAGGAAAAAGATTAACTTTTGGTGAAATGGACCCTCATAAAAAATATAGTATAGATCACCGTTTTAATGCATTTAAAAAAATTAAAAAATTTTTTTAAATTTTTTATCTTCAATGCTATAAAAGTTTAGTTGATGAGTTATAGTATTTTTACTTATTTCAAAAACTCCTATTTTGCCTTTAAACTTATTTTTTTTATAGAATATTTTTTTTGAAATTTTAAAATCGTTTTCATAAATTAAAAAATAGACCAATCCTATTAAATCATAACTTAAAAATGAAAGTTGATCTCCATCTAAACCATAAGCATTTTTAAAATCATTCATAAATAGTTCATAATTATCTTTATTAATTGAGGGAAAATATATTGGATGAAGGGAGTCATCTTTTAAAAGACTTTCATCAAACCATTGATTTAAGGTTATATAAGAAACTCTTTTTGATGAGACATCTGTATAAAGAAGAGATGTTGCAACGCTTTTTAAATTTTCATCAAAATCAGCTATAACAACTGAGTCAAAATTAATATTTCCAAGTGTATCCCTTTTCTTTAAATTTTGTATTTTTTTATCTTTATCTTTAAATAATAAACCTTCAAGTCTTTGTATTTCAAATTTAAGATTATTTTTCCTTATTTGATATTTAGTTAATTCTTCAATTTGCTTAGTAAGTTTCGTTGGCTCTCTGTCATAATAAAATACTTCTTTATGTTTAATTTTAGTTCTATTAATTGCTTCCTCTATCTCTTTTTTAAATTGTGCTCTCGGAATTAAAATAATACTTTTTGATAAATTATTTCTATTATTAAATTTTTTTATTGTTTGTACTTGTGATATAGCATTGACACCAGCACTGATTACATTTTTTGGATTACCAATTAATTTATTAGTAAAAGATATAAAAGTTACATCTTTTAAATCATCAAGATATTTCGTACTTTCGTTAAAGACTGGGCCAATGATTATTCTTACACCGTCTTTATATAATTCTTTGGATACTTTTAAAGCATCAATAGGATTTGATTTTGTATCTTTTGGAATTATCTCCACCCTATCATCGTTAATTTTATTTATTGCCATTCTTATTGATTTTATAATTTTTTCACCAATTAAAGAATTTTCACCACTTAAAGGAACAATTAATCCAATCTTAATTTTTTCAGACGCAAATATGTTTTGACTAAAAAGGGTGATACTTAATGCAATAAATATTAATAATTTAATTAAAGTTTTCATTTAAGTTTTAATAATATATTTATTTAGAGAATTCATATGAATTTAAACAATAATAAATTTAAACCTGGGCTATATTATGTTGCAACACCAATTGGAAATATGGGTGATATTTCATTTAGAGCCATTAAAATCCTTCAAGACTCTGATTTAATCTTATGCGAAGATACAAGAGTTACAAAAAAAATACTTCAAAAATTTGATATAAATAAAAAACTTATTTCAAATCATAAATTTAACGAAAATAAAAATTTAGAGAAAGTTATAGAAATACTTAAAAATAATAAAATAGTATCATTAGTCTCAGATGCTGGAACGCCTGCTGTTTCAGATCCAGGTAGAATATTGGTTCAAGAATGTGTTAAAAATAAAATTAATATTTTTCCCATACCAGGTGCATCAGCGGTTAGTTCAGCAATATCAATAAGTGGATTTTCAGATAATTTTTATTTTTGTGGATTTCTCCCAGAAAAACAAAATCAAGTAAAAAAATTATTTAAAAACATTTCATTATTAGAAAGTTCAATTGTTTTTTTTATATCGCCAAATAAACTCATTAAAAGAATGGATGATGTAAAAGAATTTTTTTCAGACAGAGATATTCTAATTTGTAGAGAAATTTCAAAATATCATGAAGAATATATTAGAACTTCTGTACAAAAGTTATCAGATGTAAATTTTTCAAGAAAAGGTGAGATTACTATAGTCATTTCTGAAATAAGAAAAGAAAAATTAAGTTTTAAAGAACTTGAAGAATCAGATAAAAAAAAAATTAATAAATTAATTAAAAAAATGTCTATAAAAGATATTGTAAAAAAAGTTTCAGAAGATAGAGAAATTTCTAAAAAACTAATTTATAAATATTGTCTTGAAATTAAGAATGAAAATTAGAAAAATTATAATACTATTAAGTTTTGTTTTACTCTCTAGCTGTGTTGGTTACTCTTCCACAGGTGTATTAGGTACCGGAGTTTCAATTGCTTTAGATCCAAGGAGCCTTGGGACTCAAATTGATGACTCTTTAATGCAACAAAATTTAAGAGCAAGATTATTATCAACAGATAAAAGTTATATTATTTCTGTAAAAACAAAAATTCTTGATGGAAGAATATTTCTTACAGGAAAAGTAAACTCTGTTGAAGATAAACTTAAAATTACTAAGTTGGCTTGGGAAATTAAAGGTGCTAGATCTGTCAATAATGATTTACAAATTAAAGAAAAATTTAATTTTAAAAGATCAGCGAAAGATTTATTAATAACTTCACAATTAAGAGCAGCGTTAATTGGAAGCAAAAATATTAAAGCAGTCAATTATAATATCGATACTTATAAAAAGAAAATCTATGTTTATGGTATAGCACAAAATAAAACCGAGAGAGATGAGGTTATAAAAGAGGCTGAACAAATTTTAGATGTTGAGGATGTAGTTACAAGTATTTTCTTAGTTGATGATTTGAGAGTTGTAAAAAAATAGTAAATACTTTATTTTGTTTTTTTATAATTAATTACCCCAGCTGAATAAGCAGCAACAGATGCTAAATCCAATATTTCAGAGGTAGAAGATCGCAAAGGTGCAATTTCTATTGGTTGTGCAAGACCGATTAATAATGGACCAATAATCTTTGCACCCCCTAAAGTTTTCATAATCTTGTTAGAAATTGCTGCACTATGTTGACCAGGCATAATTAAAATGTTTGCCTTACCCACTATCTCTGAAAAAGGATACAAATCAGAATATTCCTCACTAAGAGCAACATCTGGCTGCATATCTCCATCAAACTTAAAATCTACTTTCCTTTCTTTCAATATTTCAACAGCGTCTCTAATATGTTTTGTTCTGCTTGTAATTGGCTGACCGAATGTTGAATGAGATAAAAAAGCAACTTTTGGATCAAATCCAAATAATCTCACAACTCTTGCAGATGAAATCGCTATATCAGCCAATTCCTCAGATGTTGGGTATTCATTTACTGATGTGTCCCCAATAAATACAGTTTTTCCTTTATTCACTACCATATTTAATCCAAACATAATTTCACCTAACCTTGCAGGAATTACTTTCTTAATTTTTTCTAACGATTGAGAATATCTCCTCGTATTACCTGTCACCATCGCATCTGCATCTCCACATTCAACCATACACGATGCCCAAATCACTCTGTCAGTTCTAATCATTCTATCACATTCTCTCTCAAGCAAACCTTGATCTCTGTGCATTTTCTTAAAGAGTAGTTTTACATATTTGTCTCGCATTTCTTTATTGGTAGAATTAACAATTTTAATATCTAAATTTTCTCCATATCCAATTTCTCTTAATCTTTCTTTAACGACATTTTCTTTTGCAACGATTATAGGAGTTCCTAGTCCACTATTTTTAAATGCAATTGCAGCTTTTAAAGTATTTTCATCTTCACCATCTGCAAACACAACAGTTTTTGGGTTTTTCTTAATTTTAGAATTAATCCCTTGTAGAATAGTTACTGATGGATCTAATCTTTGTTTCAATTGTTCAGAATACAAACTAAAATTTTCAATTTTTCTTCTGGCTACACCACTTTTAATAGCAGCTTTTGCCACAGCTACTGGAATTACACTTATTAATCTTGGGTCAAATGTAGATGGAATTATATAATCTTTTCCATATTTTGGCCTATCCCCACCCATAGCTGCAGCAACTTCATCAGGAACTCTCTCTCTAGCTAATTTAGCAATAGCATTAGCAGCAGAAATTTTCATTTCTTCATTAATAGTTTTAGCTCTCACATCAAGAGCACCTCTAAATATATATGGAAAACCAATTAAATTATTTACCTGGTTGGCATAATCTGATCTTCCTGTAGCTATAATTGCATCTTTCCTTATCTTATATGCTTCTTCAGGCAAAATCTCGGGATCAGGATTAGCACATGCAAATATAATTGGATTTTTTGCCATTTTTTTGATCATTTCTTTTTTTAGAATACCAGCTGAAGATAAACCTAAAAAAACATCTGCGTTTTTTAAGGCATCATTTAAATTTTTATCTTTTGTTTTTTTTGCATACTTCAGTTTCCATTTATTTAATCCTTTTCTATTTAAATTAATAACACCTTGACTATCAATCATTGTAAGATTTTGTTTTTTCACTCCTAATTTTAAAAATAAATCAGAGCAGGCCATAGCAGATGCCCCTGCTCCGTTTACTACAACTTTAATTTTAGAAATTTTTTTTTTAGTGATATGTATTGAATTAATAAGTGCTGCTGACGTAATAATTGCCGTCCCGTGTTGATCATCATGAAATACTGGTATATCTAGTACTTTTTTTAGATTTTCCTCAATTATAAAACATTCTGGAGCTGCAATATCTTCAAGATTAATGCCTCCAAAACTGACTGCAAAGTTTTTTATGCTGTTGACTATTTCAGTCGGATCTTTGCTGTCAATCTCTAAATCAATAGCATCTATGTCAGCAAACCTTTTAAATAAAACTGCTTTACCTTCCATTACAGGTTTAGAAGCAATTGCACCCAAACTTCCTAATCCTAAAATTGCAGACCCATTACTTATGACTGCTACAAGATTTCCTTTAGTTGTATACTCATATGCTAGCTCTGGATTTTTATAAATCTCTTTAACTGGTGCTGCTACACCAGGAGAGTATGCTAAAGCCAGATCCCTTTTTGATGTCATTGGCTTTGATGAATTTATCTCAATCTTGCCCGATTTATTTGAATTATGAAATTCAAGAGCCTCTTTATCAGAATAATGTTCAATTTTGTTTTTTTTCATTAGGTAAATTTAATATACTATTAAGGTAAATTTAGGACTAATATGATTTATGAACCTCATTAAGTCAACAAGCACGTTTAGTTTATTTGTTTTATTAAGTAGAGTTCTTGGTTACATAAGAGATTTTTTTATAGCAATATACCTTGGATCAGGCCCTTTAGCAGATGTCTTCTTCGTAGCATTTAGAATTCCAAATACCTTCAGAAGGTTATTTTCAGAAGGAACCTTTAATGCAGCTTTTGTACCTTCTTATTCTTCAGAACTTATTAAAGGAAACAAAAATGCTAACTCATTTGCAAATACAATTTTTAATTTATTATTATTAGGACTGTTCTTCACAATCTTAATAATTGAAATATTTATGCCAGTATTTATTAAAATTATTGCACCAGGATTTATAAACGACCCTGAAAAATTAAATATTGCCATTGACTTAACAAGAATTACTTTCCCATTTTTATTTTTTATTAGTTTAGCATCTTTTTTTTCAGCAATTTTAAATTCACATAATAAATTTGCAGCTGCTGCTGCAGCACCAATAATTCTAAATACATTGTTGATAATTTGTTTGTTATATGCTGAAAATTTAAATGATGATTTAGTTTATTATTTGTCATACACAGTTACTCTTGCAGGACTTTTTCAATTTATTTTTTTATTAATATTTGTTAAGAAATTTTTTGTAATAAAAATAAGTTTCAATTTTAAGATAAACGAGAAAGTTAAAAACTTTTTTAGTAAACTTTTACCAAGTATATTTTCATCAGGTGTTACTCAAATAAATATCTTAGTTGGAACAATTATTGCATCATTTCAGGCAAGTGCAGTTTCCTATTTATATTATGCAGATAGAATTTATCAGATAAATTTGGCAATAGCGGGTATTGCTATTGGCACTGTAATACTTCCAAATTTAAGCCGTCATATTAAAACTAATAACTTTATAAAAACGATAGAACTACAAAATAAAGCTTTAGAGCTTAGTTTATTTTTAAGTTTACCTGCATCACTTGCTTTAATGTTTGGCTCAGAACAAATAACGTCTGCTTTATTTGGTTATGGTTCTTTTGATCAGATGAGTGTAAGTAATTCTGCAAAAGCTTTGTTCTATTTTTCTTTTGGACTTCCAGCATTTTCTTTAATTAAAATATTTTCAACTTTTTTATTTGCAAGAAATGATACCAAAACACCATTTAAATATTCTCTAATTTCTGTAATTTTAAATATTGCAATTAGCTTGATGTTCTTTTCAAAGGTTGGTTTTATTATAATACCAATCGCCACGACAATCTCTTCATGGTTTAATGGAATTATTTTATTAGTGTTTGTAATTAACAAAAATTATTTTAAATTTAATTCAAATTTTATTAGTCAAATATCTAAAATTATTATCTCAAATATAATTGCAATTTCTATATTTTATTTTTTAATTAATTTTTTAGAGAGCTCATTAAATTATGTAAATAATTATAAATTTATTTTTGTTGTTTTGATTGTTTTTTTAACTTTCATTTCATACATTGGAGTTTCAATTATTATAAAAGCCTTTAAAATTTCAGATATTAATTTAAAGTATTAAATAATGTCCAAAAAAATATTTTCAGGCGTTCAGCCCACAGGCAATCTTCACTTAGGTAACTATCTTGGAGCTATTAAAAATTTCGTTGCTTTAAATAATGATGACCAAAATGAATGTATTTTTTGTGTAGTAGATTTACATGCAATAACAATTAAGCAAGATAAAAATGAATTAAAGAACAATATTCGTGAAACAGCTGCAACATTTATAGCCAGTGGTATAGATCCAAGTAAAAGTATTATTTTTAATCAATCAAAAGTTTATGCACATGCAGAAGGTTCTTGGATGTTAAGTTGTATGGCTCCAATGGGTTGGTTAAATAGAATGACACAATTTAAAGAAAAAGCCGGTAAAGATAAGGAAAAGGCTTCTGTTGGTCTATATATTTATCCTATATTAATGGCTAGTGATATATTGCTTTATGATGCTACACATGTACCTGTTGGAGAAGACCAGAAACAACACTTAGAATTAACTAGAGATATTGCTCAAAAATTTAATAAAGATTTTGATTGTGACGATTTTTTAAAAGCTCCAGAACCATTAATAAAAAAAAATTTCTCAAGAATAATGAGTTTAAAAGATGGATTAAAAAAAATGAGTAAATCAGATCCATCAGATCTTAGTAGAATTAATCTAACAGATACTAAAGATGAAATTATCAATAAAATAAAAAAAGCTAAAACCGACTCTTTCCCAATTCCTAATGAAGACCAAAAATTAAAAGATAGACCTGAAGCAGAGAATCTTCTTGGTATCTATTCAAGCATTTTAGATCAAACTTTGAATAAAACCCTAGAAGAATTTGGGGGTAAAAATTTTTCAGACCTTAAAAGTCAATTAGCTGAAGTATTATCAAGTAAAATTTCCCCAATTTCTGATGAAATAAAAAAATTAATTAATGATTATGAATATTTAGACAAAATTCTTGCAGAGGGAGCTAGTAAAGCTGAGGAAATTGCAGGAAAAAAGATAATAGAAATGAAGAAAATAATAGGTTTTTAAAATTCTTTAAATTTAAAAATTTATGATTATATAAATATCATGTTTATTCAAACTCAAGAAACACCAAATCCAAATTCTCTTAAATTTCTTCCAGGAAAAAAGGTATCAAATGACGGACCTTATGAGTTTTTATATGAGAACCAAACAGAAATTCCTCTATTAAAAAATATTTTATCAATAAACGGTGTTACAGGAATATTTTTGGGTGATGATTTTTTATCAATAAATAAATCTCAAGACGAAAAATGGGAAAATATAAAACATATAGTTATTTCACATTTGAATGAATTCTACGATGAAGGTAATGAATTTATTATAAACAAAAAGTCAGAATTACATGATAATAATGACTATGGTGAAATTGAAAATAAGATTATTAAAATATTAGAAACTAAAATTAGGCCAGCCGTTGCAAGAGATGGAGGGGACATTACTTTCAAAGAATTCAAAGATGGAAAAGTCACAGTTATGTTAAAAGGTAGCTGTTCAGGGTGTCCATCTTCAACTTTAACTTTAAAACAGGGAGTTCAAAACCTTCTTTGTCATTATATTCCAGAAGTTAAAGAAGTTTTAGCTGTATAATACCTTTACTATCAATTATAAGAAATCAAAAGAGACATGAAAAAATTTTCA
>CACJVQ010000002.1 GCA_902596915.1 uncultured Pelagibacteraceae bacterium
TTTCTATAATTTCTCTCGCATGTAGATAAATAATTCTAATATTTTTATTTCCTTTAACATATCCAAAGAGATCCCTATCACCTCTTTCTGATAGAATTTTGAGCTTTTTAATTTTAAATATATTTAAAGTATCTTTTCTTAATCGACCTTTGCTTGGAATACCAATTTTAATCATTTAAACTTATTGCACCTCCAACTGCTGGGATTTTTTTTGAAGATCCTAAATCAGAAATAAGATTGTCATAACGACCTCCATTAACCTGTATTTTTCTAGAGTTTGAATTTATTATAATCTTAAATACCATCCCTGTGTAATATTCTAGATGTCTTCCAAAAGAAGATGAAAAATTTACATTTAATTTTGAAACCTTATCTTTTGTGATTGGAAAATAATATTTACCAACAGTAAGATTTATTTTATTTTTTTTAAAAAAAGCGTTTAGAGTAGTTGCTGCATTGCTCATTTTGCAATTAATTTTTAAATATTCCCTTATAATCTTTACTACATTTTGACCTTTTACTTGTCTTCTAGGATCTTTTATTTTGTTATCAAATCTGATCAGTATTTCTCTTAAGGAACGCCCTGCTATATTTCTGTTTTGATTTTGTTTACATAGTTTAAGGTATCTTTTTTTATCTAACTCAACGATAGTTTCATCAACATCTGAATTAGTCTCTAAACGTCTTAATAATTCATTAAAATAAGCCTCTCGCCAAAAATGTCTTTGTAATCTAAGTTTCCACCTTTTTGGAATATCTAATTTATTTATCAATAAGTTAAATATTTCTACATTTCCTATTGTTATACTCCCAGACTTATATTTAAATTTATTTAAAACTTTAATACCAGTATTTATTATTTGCTTATCATCTCTTTTTTCATCTTTTGATCCTATGATCTCGAAACCTATTTGATCTCTGATAATTTTTTCATTTTTTTTCTGAACTTTTCTGAATGCTTGACCATTATAAAATACTTTTGAAGATCTCTTTTTTTTTTGATTGAGATATTTGATACAAGAAGCAATAGTTAAATCAGGTCTTAAACAAATTTCCTTTCCATTCTGATCCATAAATGAAAAAATTAAACTTCTAAATGATTCCCCAGATCTCTCGAGAATTAGATTGGTTGGAATTACTGTATCTAAATCTATATAATCAAATCCACTTGATTTTAAAGATTTAAGTATATTTTCAGATAAGTTTTTTGACTTCATTTATTAAATCTTTCTTGAGAATTGTTTTGTTGTTCTCACCCTTTACACCCTTTAAATTTTTAATGGTCACTGTATTATCTTTAAATTCATTTTCTCCACAGATTACTGCAACTGGTAATTGGCGTTTGTTTGCATAAGTAAGCTGTTTACCAAGATTTTTTTTGGTATCTAAAAATATTTCTGAATTAATATTGTTTTGTCTTAAAAGATCTAAAATTTCGTAGTAGTTTTTTAAGTATTTTTGATCCATCACACACACTAAAACTGGTTTTTGTTCGTCTAATTGAAACTGATCTAATTGCATTAATGCAAACAAAAGTCTATCTACACCAAAACTTATACCTGTACCTGGAATATCAACTCCTTTAAATCTTGATATAAGTTGTGCATAGGCTCCACCTGAACAAATACTCCCAATATCTACCTCTTTACCTTTATTATTTGTAACTTTAAAATTTAAATTAGTTTCAACAATGAAATCAGAATAATACGCCAATCCTCTGACAATTGTGAAGTTGGTTTTGACTTGATCTAAGTTTGATCCATATCTAAGGATTTCAAAAAAGTCTTCTAATTCCTTGATTCCTTCTTGCGATAGTGAATTTTTTAAATTTTGTTTCAGTTCATTTAAATCTTTAATTTTTAAATAATCTAATATTTTAGAAACCTGCTTATCATTTAAGTCTGCACCTTTTGTAATAGCACCACTAGTATCTTTTCTTTCCTTTCTCAAAAGGTCCTCTACACCTTTTATTCCAAATCCAGGCTTATCAAGTTTATCAATTGCCCTAATAACTTTTAATTGTTTTTCCTCAGTTATTTGTAATTCATTTAGTAAACCTTGAACTATTTTTCTGTTACTTACATTGATCGTAAACTGATCTTTCTTTAATCCACATTCTAAAAGTGTTGCTGAAATTAAATTACAAAGTTCAGCGTTAGCTTGTGATGAACTAACATTTCCTACAATATCAAAATCTGCCTGCAAAAATTCTCTATATCTTCCATTGCCTGCCTTTTCGTCACGAAATACATTTTGAATAGCATATCTTTTATAAATTGAAGGCAACTCTTGATTATTTTGAGCAACAAATCTTGCTAGAGGGCTAGATAGGTCATATCTAAGGGTAATATTTTTATCTCCATCTTTAAATGAAAATACATCAGACATAGGATTAGCTTCATCTTCTGCTAGAAAAGATCCTATATTTTCACTTATTTCGAACGATGGTGTTTCGAGTGGTTCAGCACCAAACTTAATAAAATTATTCTCAATTACTGATAACAGCTTTTTTTTGAGAAGAAGTTTTTTATCCCAACGATCTTCAAATCCTGAGGGCAACCCAGGTATTAATTTATTTTCTTTATTCATTTTTTGGTACCCTGGCTTGGAATTGAACCAAAAACTAAAGTTCCACAAACTTTCGTGATAACCATTTCACCACCAGGGCATGTTATTGTTTTATACTAAATAGAGTTAAATTTAAATTTTAAAATAGTTAAATAGCTAGCTGCAAGCCAGCATGAAATGATGTCTTTTGTGAGATACTAAAATTTTACTATTTTTAATCATGGAGGTTAAATAGCATTTTAGACTTAAAATGCAAGTATGTATTGTATAGGAATATTCATAGGGTTTACCTACTTTTATTCCTATACAAAATTTTAAATGAAATAAATTTTAAGAAGTTTTCTTTAAATTCACAGCGCTTGGACCTTTGTCTCCATCCTGAATTTCAAATTCTACAGCGTCGTTCTCATTCAAAAAACGAAGTCCTGCTTCACGAACTGCGCTTGCATGAACGAAACAATCTTTTTCTCCGTCTTCTCTTTCTATAAACCCGTAGCCCTTCTTACCGTTGAACCACTTTACTTTTCCTTTTAATGTACTCATACTTTTCTTTTACTCTTTCTTTATTATATTAAACTTAGCTAAACTTCAGCTAGCGGGATAGTTATTAGATTTTAAAATTGAATGCAAGCATTTTTGCTGCAAGGTTTTATTTCTAAAATGGTGGCTTCGGCGGGACTCGAACCAGCGACACAAGCCTTTTCAGGGCTCTGCTCTACCAACTGAGCTACGAAGCCATTATCTAAAACCTAAAAATAATTCTTCCTTTTGTCAAATCATAAGGTGTTACTTCCACTGTTACATTATCACCTTGTAGGACTCTAATCCTATTCTTCCTCAACTTTCCAGCTGTGTGAGCTGTAACAATATGATTATTTTCAAGCTTTACTCGGAACATGGCATTAGGTAATAAATCGATTACTTTACCTTTAAATTCCAATAAATCTTGTTTCGACAAATTTTGTTACTCCTTATTTATTCTAGATTTTATACTCAAAGCATGACCTTTTAATTCTTCATACTCAGCGAGATGTGTAGCGTATTCTCCTATTTTCTCAACACCTTTTTTTGAAAGAGTTATAAGGCTAATTTTTTTATAAAATTCACTTAAACTTAACCCTGATGAAAATTTAGCTGATGCATTAGTTGGTAATACATGATTTGTCCCAACAGCATAGTCGCTCAATGCCATAGGAGAATATTTTCCTATACAAATACTTCCCGCATTAACAATTTTATCTTTATACTTTTTATAATTGCCAACATTTATTTCTAAGTGTTCAGGAGCTATCTCATTGATTGCATCAATAATTTGTCTATCATTATATACTTTTAAAATTAGTCCATTACTTTTTATACTTTTAGTGGCAATACTTTGCCTTGGTATCTGTTTTAATTTTAATTCTAAATCTTTTTTAAATTTTTTAATCAAATTTAAATCCTTGGTGATTAATATACACTGTGAATTTGAGTCGTGTTCTGCCTGCCCAATCATAGATGTGGTGACTTCGTTTAAATTAGTTTTGCTATCTGCTAATATTGTTATTTCAGACGGGCCTGCAATCATTCCTTCAATACCTACATCTCCAAAAACTTGTCTTTTAGCACCAGCAACAAAGATATTACCTGGTCCAACAATTTTATTTACTTTTTGAATATAAGCCAAACTACCTATAGCTTGTGCGCCTCCCATTGAATAAATTTCATTAATTCCTAATTTTTTTGCTGCATATAAAACTGCAGGATTTAATTTTCCATTATTTTTTGGATTTGCTAGTACAATTCTTTTTACACCCGCTATTTTTGCTGGAATAGCATTCATTAACAAAGTTGATGGTAAGTTTGCTGGAACATAAATGCCGATAGATTGAATTGGTACGTATTTATATTCTATTTTATTATTTAAATTATCTTTATAAAAAATGTCTTTAGTTTTTTGTGCAGTATGAAATTTAAGTATACGTTTATAAGCAAAATCTATAGCTCTTTTAATTGTTGGATCTAAAGATTTAATTGCCTTATTAATTTGCTTAATACCTGGCTTAATTTGACTATTTTTACTAAATTTTTTCTCATATTTTAAAAGACTTTTATTTTTATTGTTCTTAATATCTTTTAAAATTTTACTGATCTGAAGCAGGATTTATTTGATCCCTTTTTCAGACCTTCTTAGATCTAAAAATTTTGTTAAAATATTTAAGTAATTTTTTTTATTACAATTAATTATTTTTATCATTTGCTATTTTTTGATCCTCTAATGTCACTTCAATTACTTCAGCGGCAAGAGTTATAATTCTATTTTTCGAAAATAACATAGTTATTTCAAAATTCTCCCCTTTCTTAAAAATATCAATTGTTAATAGTTCTAATGTTAGATTAGTGTCATTTTGGTCTATATTCTTAGATTTTGAGGAATTAATAAATTCAAATTTGATAATACTATTTATCAATTTATTTTTATTTTCCTCTTCTTTACTAAATCTTGCTATTGAAATTAGGAAAATTTTGTTAGAAGCTAAATATTTAACATCGTCAATATTAACTTTACCCTCAGAGCAGCAAGCTGAAATGATATGAAGATCTTCAGGAGTTTGTGCAATTATCTTTTTTAAATACTGGTTTTCCATCAATTAACACGTCGAATGTTTACCCCAACTTTTCTTAGTTTATTCTCTATATTTTCATATCCTCTATCAAGGTGATAAATTCTATTAATTGTAGACGAACCTTTTGCAACTATTGCAGCTAAAACTAATGCAACTGAAGCTCTTAAGTCACTAGACATTAATTCTGCGGCTTGAAAGTTAGTATCACCTGAAATAAATGCCTTATTTTTTTTAATTAAAATCTCAGCTCCTAATCTTCTTAATTCAGCTACATGCATAAATCTATTTTCGAAAATACTTTCAGTTATTGAACTTTTGCCTTTAGCCTTACAAAGAAGAACCATAAACTGTGCTTGCAGATCTGTAGGAAAGTTTGGATATTCTTTAGTAACTAAATTGGTTAAATTTTTAATTTTTTTTGGACCAGATATATGAATTTGTTTTTTGGCTACTTTGATTTTTGCTCCAACTTTTTTTAATAATGATAATTCTGTTTTTATAATGTTTGGGTCAAAATTATTTATTTTTAAATTACCTCCAGTTAAACATGCTGCTACACAAAAAGTTCCTGTTTCTATTCTATCTGACATCACTGAATAACTTGTACTTTTTAAAGATTTAATTCCTTCTATCTTCACAGTGCGTTTGCCTATAAATTTTATTTTTGCACCACCTGATTTTAAAAAATTTATTAAATCAATTATTTCCGGTTCGATTGCACAGTTTCTAAGAATAGTAATTCCATTTGCTAAACATGCAGCTATAATTGTATTTTCAGTTGCTCCAACACTAATTTTTGAAAATCTGATTTTTGCACCTTTGAGTTTTTCTTTCGTATGTGCGTGGATATAGCCTTTCTTAATATCATATTTCATTCCAAGTTTTTTAAGCGCATTCAAGTGATAATTTACAGGTCTTGCCCCTATAAGGCAGCCACCAGGCAAAGAAGTAACAGACTTTTGATGTTTGGCGACAAGTGCTCCTAAAACTAATATTCCAGCTCTCATCGTTCTAACAAGTGAATATGATGCAAAAAAATTTTGTTTTTTTTTCTTTGTTATTTTAACAATTTTTCTATTTTTATTAAATTTTATTTCAGAACCAAGAGATTTTAAAAGATTTATCATTGTATTTATGTCTTTAACACGAGGTAAATTTTTTATTATGACCTCTTTTTCGAATAAGATTGTTGATGCCAAAATTGGTAAGGCAGCATTTTTTGAACCCGAAATTGAAATTTCGCCCTTTATTTTGCAAGGACCTTTAACAATAAATTTGTCCATTATTATATTTTTGGAAGTGTAACTCCCTTTTGACCTTGGTATTTACCATTTCTATCTGCATATGAAACAGCTGGATCCTCATTGCCCTTAATAAAAACAAATTGAGCAACTCCTTCATTGGCATAAATTTTTGCTGGTAATGGTGTTGTATTAGAAAATTCTAATGTTACATGACCTTCCCAGCCTGGTTCAAGAGGTGTAACGTTGACAATTATTCCACATCTTGCATATGTAGATTTTCCTAAACATATAACCAAAACATTTTTAGGAATCTTAAAATATTCAACAGTCCTTGCTAATACGAATGAATTGGGTGGTATTATGCATTCAGATGAGTTTTTAGTAATAAAATTTGAGGATTTAAAATTTTTTGGATCTACAATTTCGGAATTTACGTTGGTAAAAATTTTAAATTCATCAGAAACTCTTGCATCATAACCATACGATGATACACCAAATGATATTTTATCTCCTCTAACTTGTTTGTCTTCAAAAGGAGAGATCATATCATTATCTCTGGCCATTTGTATAATCCACTTATCAGATTGGACCGACATTATTTATTTTTTTTCTTTGTTTTTTTTTGAAATTCTTTTCTTTTTTTTAAATTTTTTCTTAAGGCAAGTTCAAGTTTACTAAAATTATTCTTTTTTGAACTCATTATTTATTTTTTGTCAGGATTTGTAAGATGGTCAAGGGTTATGACCTGATCAAGAGGAATGGTTTTATCTTCTTCAATTTTTTCTGGGCCAGTTTTCACCTGCTTCTTAGCTCTTTTTTCAGCAAGTTTTTTTTCTCTTTTTGCTTTTTTTTCCATGAGCTTTGCATTTTTATTAGCTCCATATGTGTAGTGAATTCCCATAACATTATCCTTTAATAGATATAACGTATTTTAAAAAAAAAATTAAGGCAATAATTTGAAAAAATTAAATTTATACACTAATTTAAGTAAATATTGCCCCTATAGTTAAATGGTATAACACATCCATGGTAAGGATGAGTTTCCAGTTCAATTCTGGATGGGGGCACCACTATTATTTTGTATAAAAATTTTTTTTTAACAAAAACCCAATTATAACTAAAATTATAATTCCCAGAATTGGTAAATAAATATCAGGAGAAAAAATTAATTCTAAAATACTTGGTACCTCAGAATTTTCCTCTAATATCTTGCTTAAACCAGCACCAAGAGATGCTCCAACAAATAATTGTGGGGTCATACCAATTATTGATCCTAGAAAGAAATTTCTAACCTTAACATTAAATATTGTAGGTAAAATATTTGAAATGAAAAAAGGAATGCCACCTACAAATCTATAGATTAGAAAAAAAACAAACTCATTCTTTTTAAACTTCTCAGTAAAATTGCTAAAACGAGATGAAAATTTTTCCTCAACCAAATCTTTTAAAAAATAGTTTGCAAAAATATAAAGAAATGTTGCGCCAATAGATAATCCAAAAACTACTAGTAAAGTTCCTAACCACTTACCAAAAATAAAACCACCAACTAGAAATACCGGTGATCCAAAGCCTAAAAAAAGGACCCAAACTATGGTGCCTATTAAAAAAATAATACTTGATAAAAAAATATTACTATTTTTAATATTCTCTAAAGCTTCTCTATTTTGTCTTATTAATTCATAACTTGAAAAATCCTGAAACGAAAAGTTATTAAAAAAAATCATTAAAAAAACAAATACTATCAAAATGTAGGCAGAGCCTAAAAATAGTTTAATTTTTTTTTCTCTATTCATTGATTTTTAACTTATTAAAAATCGCTGTACTTATATATATATATTTGTATAACTACCGAAATTTAACATTAATTTAATAGGAATGAAACGTACATATCAACCAAGTAACAGAAAAAGAAAAAAGGCTGTCGGCTTTAGGGCTAAAAAAAAGACAAAGGGTGGAAGAAAAGTATTAAAAAGAAGAAGAGCTAAAGGAAGAAAAAAATTAACAAACGCTTAATGAAAAACAAGATTGTTAGCCTTTCTAAAAATGAGGATTTTAAGTCTATTCTGAGCGGAAAAAAAATTTCTAATAAATACTTAACAATTTTCTTTAAAAAACTTTCTGATAAAAATAATAATAGATTAAATATTAGTTTTGTAGCCAAAAAGAAAATTGGAAATGCAGTAACAAGAAACAGAATTAAAAGAAGACTAAGAAATATTATGAATGAAGCTGTAAAATCAATTAACATTAATCTTAATTACTGTTACTTATTGATTGCAAGGATATCTGTTAGCAAAGATCCTTATGAAACAATAAAAAACGCAACACTAGAAGACTTTAAAAAAATTAAATGACCAATTTTATTAAATTTTTAATGATCAAGATTATAAGGTTTTATCAAATACTTATATCTCCGTATCTAGGTAATAATTGCAGATATCTTCCAACATGTTCTGATTATTTTATTGAAAACATAAAAGAGAATGGAATTTTAAAAGGAAGTATTAATGGATTTAAAAGAATACTTAGTTGTCATCCGATAAAAATTTTGGGCGGCGGAGAAGGATTTGATCCAGTTAAAAAGAAAAAGTAATTTATGGATACGAAAAATGTAATTGCCGCAATATCTCTGAGTGCAGCCGTAATAATACTCTATAGTCTATTTTTTGCTCCAGCAGTAGTAGACCAAAAAGATATTTCTAATGACAAAAATATTACCAATGAAAATTCTTCAACGGATGCACCATCATTAGTTCAGGACGAGGAAACAATTAAAATATCTAGAAATGAGGCTTTAAAAGAAAATGAAAGAGTTCTTTTTGAAAATGATAAAATTAGAGGCTCAATTTCATTAATCGGATCTTCAATAGACGACTTAACTTTTAAAAATTATACAAATACTTTAAATGGAGATGATAATGTAATCTTATTAAATCCAAAACAGTCTGATAATGGATATTATGTAGAGACTGGATGGGCAACTACCAACAAAAATATTGATTTACCAAACTCAAAATCTCTTTGGAGCATTGAAGGAAGTAACAAACTCACACCTAGTTCGCCAGTGATATTAAGTTGGACTAACAATCAAAATATTAAATTCTTAAAAGAAATAAGCATAGACAAACAATATCTTTTTAACATCAAACAAACGATAATTAATAGTTCAGATAAAACTTATAACTTTTATCCATATGGACAAATTATTAGAAATGTAGCCCCTGATGTAACTAATTTTTATATTTTGCATGAGGGTTTAATTGGAGTTTTTGATGATCAATTAGTTGAAGAGGACTATGATGATATCGAGGAAAAAAAATATTCTAAAAATGCACAATCTGGATGGCTAGGTATCACTGATAAGTATTGGCTTACTAGTCTTATACCCGAAAAAGATAAAAGTTTTAGATCTGATTTTGATTACAAAAATAAGTTCAGAGCAAATTTTATTGAGACGAATGCAACAGAAGTTGGCGCAAACGAGACAAAAAGTAACTCAATTAGAGTAATAATTGCAGCAAAAGAAGTAAACGTTATTGATGGATATGCTGAGAGTGAAAATATCAATAAGTTTGATTTAGCAATTGATTGGGGATGGTTTTACTTCATTGTGAAACCTTTATTCTTTGCAATTCAATATTTCTTTAATCTAGCTGGCAATTTTGGAATAGCAATTATAATGATAACTGCTTGTATAAGATTAGCATTTTTTCCACTTGCAAATTACTCATTTAGATCCATGGCTAAAATGAAAGTTCTTCAGCCAGAAATGACAAGACTAAAAGAGTTGCATAAAGAGGATAAAATGAAACTCCAACAAGAAATGATGGCATTATACAAAAGAGAAAAAGTTAATCCAATAAGTGGGTGTCTTCCAATTTTTATACAGATACCTTTTTTCTTTGCAATTTATAAAGTTTTGTTTGTGACAATTGAGATGAGGCATCAGCCATTTTTTGGTTGGATAAAAGATTTAAGTGAAAGGGATCCTACATCCATATTTAATTTATTTGGACTAATTCCATGGGATCCTCCTTCTTTTTTACTAATAGGTGTGTGGCCATGCTTAATGGGTGTTTCAATGTGGATGCAGCAAAAACTAAATCCAACACCTCCTGATCCTGTTCAAGCGAAAATATTTATGTTCTTTCCGTTATTTTTGACTGTAATACTGGCTCCTTTCCCAGCAGGACTAGTTATTTACTGGACTATAAATAACATATTAACAATGGCACAGCAGTACATAATAATCAAAAGAACGACTGTCAAAACTGTTTAGTAGAAATGGAAATAGAAAAAATAGTACCAAAAGATGGTCCTTCCATCGAAGAGGTTAATAAATATATAGATAAATATAAAAATGAATTAATAGTTATTAAATATGGAGGAAACGTTTTTATTGATAGAAATATTTTTAACAATTTTATTTCGGATATAAGTATTCTAAATAAGTTAGGATTATCAATAATAATAGTCCACGGAGGTGGCCCTAGAATTAAAAGAGAGTTAGAAAAATCAAATATTCAATCAAAATTTATTAGAGGTTTAAGGGTTACGGATGAAAAAATTATAAATATAGTTGAGGATGTCCTCATTGATTTTAACGAAGACATTGTTAATTCCTTAATTGAAAAAGGATCAAATGCAGTCTCTATAAACACAAAAAAAAATAATGTTATTGAAGTTACTCCAGAAGCAGAGGAACTTGGATTCGTTGGAAAGCCAAGTAAAATTAATATAAATATAATAAAAGATATAATAAAGGAAAGTTCAGTTCCAATAATATCACCTTTAGGTTTAGGTAAAAATAATCAAACATTTAATATTAACGGAGATACGGCTGCTGGTGCTATAGCTAAATCTTTGAAATGTAGAAGATTATTATTAATGACCAATGTTGAAGGTGTACTTGATAAAGAAAAAAAGCTCATTGAGGAAATTACGTCATCTGAAATTTTAGAGATGATAAATAATGAAATTATAACAGAAGGCATGATTCCTAAAATTAACACCTGCTTAGATGCAGTAATGAATGGAGTTACTGGTGTTGGAATTATTGATGGAAGAAAAAAACATTCAATTCTTTTTGAATTATTCTCAGATAAAGGTGCTGGTACATTAATAAGAAAATGAAAAATATAAAAAATATTTTATTTGATTGTGATGGTGTTCTTTATCAGGATTTAGAATCTGTATTTGGTCAAGTAAGTAAAAGAATGACACAATACATTTCTGAAAAATTAAAAATTAACTTAGTTGAAGCTAAAAAATTACAAACTGACTACTTTTATAAATATAATACAAGTCTAAATGGATTAATGATACATCATGATATTCCTCCTAAAGAGTTTTTAAATTTTGTACATGACATTGACCTATCTTTTATGGAAAAGGATTTAGTTTTGAGAGGTGAAATAGAAAAGTTGGATTTAAGAAAGTTCGTTTTTACCAATGGTTCTAGGGAGCATGTTAGTAATATAACTACACATTTGGGGATTGATGATCTCTTTGAGAATGTATTTGATATAGTTGATGCGGAATATAACCCAAAACCTGCAGCGAAAGCATTCGATCTGATGGTACAAAAATTTGATATCGACCCAAAAGAAACAATTTATATTGAAGATATTGCAAAAAACTTGTCAATTGGTAAGGAAAGAGGAGCTACGACAGTCTGGCTAATCAATAATGAATATTGGGGTAAAAAAGAATCTGATAAAGACTATATTGACTATAAAATAGAAAATCTCTCTTTATTTTTAAAAGAAATAAGGTTATTAAAAAACTCATAAATTATGAGTATAGAAAATGTAATAAATGAAGCTTGGGAAAAAAGGGATCAAATAAATCCTGCTTCAGATCAGTCTTTAAAAGATACCATAAATCAAGTTATTGATGATTTAGATAGTGGAAAGTCACGAGTTGCTGAAAAAATAAATGGTGAATGGATAACTCATCAACATTTGAAAAAAGCAATCATGTTAAGTTTTAGATTATATCCAATGGAGAATTTAAACGGTCCATATAGTAGTTGGTATGATAAAGCTCATTTACTAAAGGGTAAGACTGCAGGATGGACAAAAGAAGATCATGAGAAAGCAGGTTTTAGAATGGTGCCTAACTCACCAGTAAGAAAAGGAAGTTTTGTTGGCAAGAATGCAGTTTTAATGCCATGCTACGTTAACATTGGGGCATACATAGACGAAGGAACAATGATTGATACATTTGCAAGAGCAGGTAGCTGTAGCCAAATTGGAAAAAATTGTCATATCTCAGCAGGTTCAGGTGTAGGTGGAGTATTAGAACCCGCGCAAGCTCTGCCAACTATTATCGAGGATAATGTTTTTTTAGGCGCGATGTCTGAAGTTGTAGAGGGTGTAATTGTAGGAGAAGGATCCGTACTGAGTATGGGCATGTACATAGGACAATCTACAAAAATTGTTAATAGAAAAACTGGAGAAATTACTTATGGAAAAATTCCTCCTTATTCAGTTGTGGTTCCAGGTTCACTTCCTGATAAAAATAACCCAACTGCACCTTCACTATATTGTGCTGTAATAATTAAGCAAGTAGATGAAAAGACAAGATCTAAAACTTCTATTAACGATCTCTTGAGAGAATAATTTCGATGAAAATTATAAATGAACTTCAGTTAGCTAAAGAGCTAATTAGATTTCCGACTGTAACTCCTATAGATGCTGGAATAATGAAATTTTTGGAAAAAAAATTAAAAAAACTTGGATTTAAAACTAAAATTCTAGAATTCAAAGAAAAAGGAAATGCTCCAGTTAAAAATCTATATGCAAGATTAGGGAGCAAGAGTCCTAATTTTTGTTATGCTGGACATCTTGATGTTGTTCCTGCTGGAAATTTAAGAGATTGGACAGTAAATCCATTTAAACCATCAATTAAAAATGGACATTTAATTGGAAGAGGTGCAAATGATATGAAAAGCTCAATAGCTGCATTTGTTTCTGCTATAAGCGTTTTTGTTGAGAAAAATAAAGGATTTAATGGATCGATAAGTCTTTTAATCACCGGAGATGAGGAAGGTGTTGCCATCAATGGAACCAAAAAAGTTGTAGACTATTTAAAAAAGAAACGAGAGAAAATAGATTTTTGCTTGGTTGGAGAGCCAACAAATCCTAACAAATTAGGTGAAATGATTAAAATTGGTCGAAGAGGAAGTATGAACGGTCGATTAACAATTACAGGAGTTCAAGGGCATGTAGCATATCCTCATAGAGCAAATAACCCTTCAACTGCTCTAGTGAGAATACTTAAAGAACTAAAAGATTTACGATTTGACAAAGGCACGAAGGATTTTCAACCCACAAATCTTGAAATTACAAAAATTAATATAAATAATTCCGCAGACAATGTAATTCCAGGTCTTGCATATGCTTCATTTAATATAAGATTTAATAATATGCATACTTCAAATTCCATTAAAAAAAAAATTAATAAAATTTTGAAAAAAATATGTAATAAAACTAAATCTAAATATAAAATTGATTATAGTGTTTCAGGTGAAGCTTTTCTTACAAAGCCTAATAGTACAACATTTATGATACAAAATGTTATTAAAAAAGTTACTAAAATAAAACCTAAACTTTCAACTACTGGAGGTACATCAGACGCAAGGTTCATTAGGAAAATAGCTCCTTGTTTAGAATTTGGCTTAGTAGGAAAAACTATGCATAAAGTTGATGAGGCTGTCTCACTAACCGATTTAAAAAAATTAAGTTTAATATATTCAAAAGTTTTAAAAAATTATTTTAAGTGAAGACTGGTCTAATCACTTCAGATACTTATAAAAACCACAATACTGGAAATGGCCATCCAGAAAAAATTGATAGGGTTACCGCAATAATTGATAACTTTAAAAAAGTAGATAACAAAAATCTTATATGGAAAAGACCAAATAAATTTGATGAATTTTTTTTAAATAAAACCCATTCAATAGAATATATTAATCATGTTAAACAGTCTTTTCCAAAAAAAGGTTTAGTATTTTTAGATGGTGATACAATTGTTTCCCCTGGTAGTAAAGATGCTACTAAAGATGCCGTAGGTTCAATTATTACAGCAATAGATGGAGTACAAAATAAAGAATTTAAGAATGCTTTTTGTGCTGTAAGACCTCCCGGTCATCATGCAGAAAAAGAAAAGGCTATGGGATTTTGTATTTACAATAATGTAGCCGTTGGTGCTAATTATCTTATTGAAAAGTATAAATACAAAAAAATTGCAATAATTGATTTTGATGTTCACCATGGTAATGGAACTCAAGATATTTTTTATGATAATGAAAAGGTATTATATATTTCTACTCATCAATACCCTTATTACCCCGGCTCAGGTTCAAATGAGGAAAATGGAAAATTTAATAATGTATTAAATATTCCATTAGAAGCTGGAACAACATCTGAAGAATATTTGAATGCTTATGAAAATGTTTTAACTAAAATAAAGCAGTTTAAACCTGAATTTTTGTTATTTTCTGCGGGTTTTGATGCACATATTGACGATCCGTTAGCACAACTGAGATTAAGTACAGAGGATTTTTATAAAATTACCAAAAGGACTTTGGAATATTCTAAATCTTTTTGTAACGGAAGGGTCGTTTCAATTCTTGAAGGCGGTTATGATCTTAAAGCCTTACAAAATAGTACTCAAAGGCATGTTGATGCGTTGTTAGAATTTAATTGATAATATTTTTTTAAGCACTAAACACAAACATATGAAACTATATAAGATTAAAAAGTCTGATATTGATAAAAAAGGTAAAGGACTTTACGCCACAAGAGATATAAAGGAAGGTGAAAAAATAATAGATTATATTGGTAAATTAATTACCAAAAAACAAACTGAGAATTCTGACAAATACGATAACAGTAAGCCAATATATTTATTTACAGTAAATAAAAGATATGATCTCGATGGAGATTTCCCATGGAATACAGCTGGTCTAATAAATCATTCATGTGAAAATAATTGTGACTACGATGGCAAGGGGCTTAAAATTTGGGTTAAGGCAATAAAAGATATTAAAAAAGGTGAGGAATTAACTTGTGACTATGGATTTGGTTATGACAAAGATTACAAACAATTTCCTTGTAAATGTAAGTCAAAAAATTGTTGTGGCTATATTGTAAGAGCAGAATCAAGGTGGAGAATTAATAAAAAATTCTCAATGGGTAATAGGAAAAATTAGTATAAAACTTTTTTCAAAAATAATCCTTCTGCTGGTGCTGGCGGAGCGCATAAATTTCTATTTTTTGATTTAATTACGCTTGTAAATTTTTTTAATGTCCATTTTTTTTCACCAATATATTTTAAACAACCAACCATTGATCTAACTTGTTGTTTTAAAAATGATTGAGATCTAAACTCTAATTCAATTTTGTTTTTTGTCTTTTTAATTTTAACTAATTTAATCGATCTTATTGGGCTCTTTGCATTACATCCAGATGCTCTAAAAGTTGAAAAATCATGAGTTCCAATTAACTTTTTTGCTGCTTTTTTCATTATCTCTAATTCTAGGTTTTTAATAACAAACCATCCTCGCTTATTTTGAAGGATCGGTTTACTTAATTGATTAAAAATAACATATTTATAAACTCTCTCTTTTGCAGAAAAACGTGCATGAAATTTCATATTTTTTCTTTTTATTTTTAAAATGGCTATTTCGTATTTATTTAAAAAATAATTAATTGATTTTAAAAATTTATTTAAATTTTGTATTTTTGCAGTGACATCAAAATGTGCAGATTGTTCAATTGCATGAACTCCGGAATCTGTTCTTCCCGAACCAATAAGTGTAATTTTTTCATTTAAAAGATATGAAATTTTTTTTTGAATTAATCCTTGTATAGTTTTGCCTTTTGATTGTACCTGCCAACCTATGAAAGAAGACCCAACATATTCAATTAGAATTTGATATCTAAACATGTTTAATTCAAATCAGTGCCTTTAGTAATTTGGCTACCACGCAGAAATTCCTTAGTTTTTTGAACTGTTTTACCTTGTCTTTGTATCTCAATAATCTTTATTGAATTTTCACCACAACCAATTTCAAAATTATCTGATAAGACATATCCTGATTTTCCACTTAAAATTGATTTTTCTGCTTTTAGTATCTTGTATCTTTCCCCTTTAAATTCAAACCAGCCTCCTGGATTAGGATATAGACCATTAATTTTTCCTATTATTTTTAAATTACTGTCCTCCCAATTTATTTTTCCTTCTTCTTTTTTAATTTTTTTTGCGTATGTAGATTTACTATGATCTTGTTCTTTAAAATGTGCTTTGTTATCAAATATATCATCAATATTTTGTAGTATTTTTTCAGATGCTAAATTACTTAATCTTTGAGATAAATCCTCAGCATTTTCATTTTCTAAAATATTTATTGAATATTGATTACAGACGGGACCAGAATCTAAACCCTCATTAATTTTCATTATAGAAATACCTGTTGATGTTTCATTTTCCATAATTGCTCTTTGAATGGGAGCTGCACCTCGTAATTTTGGTAAAAGTGAATAATGAATATTTATCCATCCATATTTTGAAATTTCTAAAATATCTTTTTTAAGAATCTGCCCGTAAGCAACAACGATACCTAAACCTATATTTTGTTTATGAAGAAAGTTTTTTTCTTCAGTATTATCTAATACAATTGGAGTTCTAACAGGAATATTTAATATATCAGCCATTATATGAACAGGTGACTTATTTAATCTGTGCCCTCTGTTTGATGCTACAGGTGGTTGAGTATAAACAACCTCAATATCAAAACCATTTTGATACAATGATTTAAGTATTTGCCCAGAAATGGTGGGGGTACCCATGAAAGCAATTTTTTTGCTCATTAAACAATAATTCTATCAGGAGGATTTTTTCTTTTTGATAATTTTTTAACAATCATTGTTTTTTTCAATTTTGATAAGTAATCTATAAATAAAATTCCTTCAAGATGATCCATTTCGTGCTGTATACAAGTTGCAAGGAGCCCGTCGGCTTCTAAAATTTTATTTTCTCCATTATAATCTAAATATTCAACCTCACAATATTTAGGTCTATCAACTTCCGCGAAATAATCTGGGACAGATAAACAACCTTCTTCATATGTTGTTTTTTCTTCATCTTTGTTTTTAATTGTTGGATTTACAAAATACATTGGATTTTTCTCCCCATCTTTTGAAATATCCATTACTATAATCCTTTTGGGAATACCAATTTGAATTGCTGCTAATCCAATACCATTAGCTGCATACATTGTTTCCAACATATCATCCATTAACTTTCTTTCTTCTTTACCCACAGATAACACTGGTTTTGAGACTTGTCTTAAAATCTCATTAGGTTCAGTTATAATAGTTTTTATTGTCATGATTGATTGAGGTATTTTAAACTTTTAATGGAAGAATTTCCAACAATAGTTCGTTTCTCAAGCTAATTAATTTTGTTCTATTCATAATTTCAATTACAAAATTTAGTGACTCACTGTTTAATTCATTCAATTCTTTTTCACCAATAATCTCAACTAATTTTAATAGTATCATGCCAGATTCCTTATTCTCAATCATTTTGTCAATTTCTGAATTTAATTCAGATTTGTATTGAGAAAGTTCATCAATTTGATCTATTTGAATTCCATCTGATCTCAATGATTGTAGTAATACAACATCTTTAAAGTTAAAAGAGTAATTTTTATCTTTTTTCATCTTTGATAACAAATTGTCAGTTAATTTTTGTGTTTTAGGTAAGCTTTGTTTGTTCAAAAAATAATTTAATACTTTTGATTGATGAAAAACTTCATTATTAAACTTAATTTTATTTTTTCTATTTTCCTCAGTAATTAGATTGGTTTGATAGAAGTCAGAAAACTTTGGGGGAATTTCTTTTTTGTCCATTTTTTTTAATAACTTAGATAGTTCATCGTCAAATGATTTTTTATAATTTGAGTTTTCGAAGGAATTATTCAATTTTGACAATAATGAAAGTTTATTTTCTAGATTATCTGTTAATAAAAACCTCTGATACATTAAAGCCCTTCCTTCATAATCTGGTAAGTTTTTTAATGCGTCTTCGTAATTAATAAGATCATCAATTTCATATTGGAATTTTTTGTACAAGTTCAACAGATCACTTTCATCAAAAATACCTTCACTAGTTGCTTTCTCTAAAAACTTAACCTGATCAATATCACTGAGATTAAAATCATTTAAATTTTTAAGCAAATTCGAGTTAGACAAATATTTCCAAATAAATTCATCAGAATCTACGGATGGATAGTATAAAAAATTCTTATCTGTTTTGTGAGATAGGTGAAAATAAAGAACATTTTCATCAGACAATATAAAGTTATTATCCTCATATCCCATCAATACTTCAAACTTTTTAACAAAAAAGTCATTCAAAGAATCTAGCTCAGAGTTAAGATCAAACAACAACTGAGCCTCATCTTTTTTATTCTGAGTTATTAAACAATAAATTTTGAAATATGTTAAGTATTCATCAGTTATTAAACTTAAACTATCAATAGCAGAACATGAATTTTCTATTTTGTTTAATGACAAATAATAATCAGCTACATGTTTTATGAGTCTTTCTTTATCTTTTATTGATGAATTTTTTTGAATAAATTCTTCAACTAAATCAAAATCTTTTTTTTTAATTAGATGGTCAAGTGTAAAATTTTCGAATTCATTTAATGAAAAATTTTGATTTGGAACATAAGAGTTTGTTAACAATGCTACATCCATTAACCTTTCAGAGAAACTTGATAAATTTTTAGACTGTATTTTTTCCAGTAACTTTTTAATTTTTATTCCATCAGTCTTTGACCACATATCTAGATTTAGATCATTGTCATCAGGGTCAAATAATCCAGCTAATAAAATATTAGAATTATCTAAATTTTGATCTACTACAATATTCTCATCAGAAAGTTTTAATTTAACGCCTTCAAGCTGACCTGTATTAATAGATGTATCTACATTATTTTTTGATTCAGTATTTTTAATCTCTTTTTTTTCTATTTCTGACCAAATCTCTTTAACTTCCTGAGCCTGGGCTGACAGAACAATCAAAAAAAAAGAAGCAGAAATTAAAATCTTACTTAATTGTTTTGAAATTTTCATTTGGTAGAATTTTTTCAATTTGTTTGTCTGGAGCGGGCAAATTAATCTGGTTAATCATAATAATGCCAAATACAATTATGAAAATTGCAATTATAATTTTTAAAATTGTCCCTAAGCTAAAAATTTTGTCTTTACTTGTATTTTTTGTAAATTGCATATAATTTATTAATTTCAAAATAAGACATATTTGTGTTTTTTCAATATAGAAACTCATGAAATCAAATAAAAATATTGTATTAATTGGAATGATGGGATCTGGAAAATCATCAATTGGCAAAATTTTGTCAAAAAAATTAAACTTAACATTTATTGATATTGATCAAAAAATTGAAGAAACTGAAGATTCTAAAATATCAGAAATTTTTACTAAATATGGAGAGAAATATTTTCGTAAAATTGAAGAAAAAATATCTTTAAAATTTCTTAGTTCAGAAAATTCTGTAATATCTTTAGGTGGAGGAGGTTTTATAAATGCCTCAATCAGAAAAATGTGTAAGAAAAATTGTTTATCTTTTTGGCTAGATTGGAAAAATGAAACAATAATAAAAAGGATATATAAGAGCAAGAAAAGACCATTGGCAATAAATCTTACTAAGACTCAAATTAATAATTTAATAAAAGAAAGATTAAAATTTTATAGCATGTCGAATTACAGGATTAATTGTGATAAATTAGACAAAGTTGAAATTATAAATAAGATATTAAATATTTATGAATACAAATAAAATTTCAATTAAAACAAGCACTAAGAACTACCCAATTGTAATTGGAAGAGATTTAATAGGTAAAATTGATAAAATTTTAAAAGCTAATCATTTAAAATTTGATAAATGTTTAATTGTTACAGACAAAAACATTCCTCAAAAGTTTAAAAGAATTTTATACAAAAAGTTAAAAATAAATAAACTTTTTAAAATAGAATTAACAGCATCAGAAAAAAACAAAAATTACCGAACAATTGAAAAAATTCATACAGTTTTATTTGAAAATAGGTTTAATCGAGAAGACTGTGTTGTTTCTTTTGGTGGAGGAATTATTGGAGATATAGTTGGTTTCGCATCTAGTACATTTAAAAGGGGCATGAAGTTCATAAATATTCCCACAACTTTACTATCTCAAGTAGACTCATCCATAGGAGGCAAAACAGGTGTAAATAATAAATTTGGAAAAAATTTGATTGGAAGTTTTTATCAGCCTGATTTAGTTGTTTCTGACATGAATATTTTAGCATCTTTACCAGAAAGAGAAATTATTTGTGGATATGCTGAAATATTAAAAAGCAGTATTATAGATAATTTAAATAATTTTCTCTATTTAGATAAAAATTTAAATAAAATTTTAAAATTAAAATCACCTTTTATTGAAAGGGCAATAATTAAAAGCTGTAATTTAAAAAAAAGAGTTGTGGAAAAAGATGAGAACGAGAAGAACTATAGAAAAGTATTAAATTTAGGTCATACCTTTGCTCATTCTTATGAGTCTACTTTGGGCTTTTCTAAAAAATTAAATCATGGAGAAGCTGTAATTTTAGGTATTAAAAATGCGGTAGAATTTAGTTTTAAAAGAAGATTTTTATCAAAACAAAAATTTAATATTATTATAAATCATATTAATAAAATTGAGATGAAACCAAAAATTGAAAAATTGTTTAAAAAAAAACATGTATCTAAAATTATGAATTATATGAGGAGCGATAAAAAAAATAATTCAAACAACATTAACCTAATTTTAATAAAAGATTTTGGAAAGATAATAGTTGACTTTCAGATCAGTCCTTCAAATTTAAAAAAATATATTTCTAACAGTTTAAATTAATTTGATCTGCAATGAATGAATATAATTTTTTAATTCATTATCTAAAATTTTATAGATAAACCTTGTTGAGTATAGCTTACTTTTATTCTTTAGCTCATCAGACTCAATCGAAAGAACAATGTGAAATTTTCCATTTTCATTAGATTTATGATTTTTGTGCAAAAATGACTTATCCTCTATATAAACTTTTGAAATACAATCCTGCGACAAAATTTTTTTTTCTACAGTTTCAATTAGTTGATTAATATTCATTTTATAAAGTATTATACATCATGAAATATATTTGTGATTGGAATAATTGCTCAGAGGAAGGTCTTTTTAAAGCACCTAAAGAAAGAGACAATAGTAAAGATTATAGATTACTATGTTTAAACCATGTTAAAGAATTTAATAAAAGTTGGAATTATTTTACAGGTATGAGTGATCAACAAATAGTTGATTTTTTAAGGTCTGACATGACTTGGCACAAACCAACACAAAGTTTTAGTTCATCTGATAATTTTTTTAAAGTTCTTTGGAGCAATGCTTTAAAAGATGAGATGGATAAATTTAAATTTAATAATGATTTTAATAATATGAATAAGTTTAAATTTAATAATAATGATTTAAAAGCCTTTAATATATTAGGTATCAGTGTTGGATTAAAATGGGAAAAAGTACAAGAAAAATTTAAAAAGCTTGTCAAAAAATTTCACCCTGATATGAATTCTGGAAATAAAAAATTTGAAGACAAGCTTAAAGTAATAACTTTAGCTTACACTCAATTAAAAAATACATATAAGGATAAAATTGACACCAAATATTAACCATACCCCTGACATTAAATTATCTATAAAACAAACTTTTGGTATTGAAAGTGATATGGAAGTTGATGCATTTTCAAAATCAAGTGAGTATGTCCCGGAGATTGATAAAACTTATAAGTTTGATAAAGATACTACATTAGCTATTTTGTCAGGATTTTCTTTTAATAAAAGAGTCTTAATCCAAGGATACCATGGAACTGGTAAGTCGACTCACATCGAACAAATTGCTGCTAGGCTAAACTGGCCTTGTATAAGAATTAATCTCGATAGTCATGTTAGTAGGATTGACTTAATAGGAAAAGATTCAATCGTAATCAAAGATGGTAAACAGGTAACTGAATTTAAAGAGGGAATATTACCTTGGTCAATTCAAAATCCTGTGGCCTTAGTTTTTGATGAATATGACGCTGGAAGACCAGATGTAATGTTCGTTATTCAGAGAGTACTTGAGTCAGAAGGTAGTTTTACTCTATTAGACAAAAATAAAGTAATTAAACAAAATAAATTTTTTAGACTTTTTGCAACAACAAATACTGTTGGGCTAGGTGATACAACCGGATTATATCATGGGACACAACAAATTAATCAGGGACAAATGGATAGATGGAATATTGTATCTACTTTAAACTATCTTAGTTTAGATAAAGAAATGGAAATTATATTAGGTAAGAATAAAAATTTAAATAATCCCAAAGGTAAAGAGCAAGTTTCAAATATGATAAAAGTAGCCTCACTTACGAGGAAAGGTTTTATGGCGGGTGATATATCGACAGTGATGAGTCCTAGAACAGTTTTACATTGGGCGGAAAATTCAGAAATTTTCAAAGATGTTGGATATGCATTTAGAGTAACATTTTTAAACAAATGTGATGATGCTGAAAAGAATACTATTGCTGAATATTATCAAAGATGTTTTGGGGAAGAACTGCCAGAGTCAATGATCAATATTCAAATTTAATGAACAAAGAAGATAGTATTAAAGAAAAATTTAAACAAGCCCTTCAATCAACTTACAAAGTTATTTCAGATGACTATAAAGCTGTCAAAAATAAAAAAAATGACGAAAAAGTTTATGATATTGGAGAAATTGAAAATATTAATGATAAAAATCAATTTAAAAAACTAAGGGCTGAGACAGATTCTGAAGCTTTAAAAACAAGATTTTCAAACAGAAAATTATTAGATAAAAACAATCCACAGAATCCATCATGCAGAACACTCTACCAGCTTGCAGAAAAGGTAAGGTATGAATTACTTGGCTCAGAGATGCTAAAAGGAATTTCTAAAAATTTCAAAGACAATTACAAAAATAGACTTCAATATTTGAAACAAGAAAAAATAACAAAAAAGGAAGATACAAATATTATAGATGCTTTTGAAATTTATATGACAAACAAGTTTTTTGATGTCGAATTATACCCAGAAAATAAAGAAATTCTTAAATTTTGGGAGAAAGATTTTAACAAGTCAATAGACAAACACTTTGAGTTTTTAAAACAAAATCTAGAAAATCAAGAAGTATATAACGCTAAATTTTCTGAAATTTTGGAAAGTATGGATATATTTGAAAATGATGACACAACTGAAAAAGAAAATGAAGAAAATGATGATACCCAAGATCATAATAATTCTAATAATAATGAAGACAAAGATAATAATGACTCAAGTAAAACAAGTGAAGATGAAAATATAAGTCAGGGAATGGATAGTGAGGATGACGTAAATGAGTTTAGACTTGAAGATCAACTTGGTAGTGAAAATAATGAAGACACAGAGTCAGAAAATATTATACAAAAAAAAAATTTAAGTATAAGCGATAAAGAATATAAAATATTTACTACTGAATTTGATGAGGTTGCAAAAGCAGAAAGTTTAGATACAGCTGAGGAAATTCAAAAACTCAGAAAAAATTTAGACCAACAGCTTACAAGTTTTCAAGATTTAATTACTAAGTTAGCAAATAAATTACAAAGACAATTAATGGCAAAACAAAATCGATCATGGGAATTTGATCTAGAAGAAGGATTGTTAGATAGTTCAAAATTACCTCGAATTATCATTGATCCATATAATTCATTATCATTTAAAAAAGAAAAAGATTTAGACTTTAAAGATACAATTGTAACTCTTTTAATTGATAATTCTGGATCAATGAGAGGAAGGCCTATAACAATAGCAGCAATATGTGCTGATATTTTATCGAGAACTTTAGAAAGATGCTCAGTTAAAGTTGAAATTCTTGGCTTTACTACGAAAAATTGGAAAGGTGGCAAAAGTCGCCAGGAATGGAATAGATTGGGTAAAAAGAAAAATCCTGGAAGACTTAATGATTTAAGACACATAATTTACAAAGGTGCTGATTCTCATTGGAGACAATCAAAAAAAAATTTGGGATTGATGCTAAAAGAGGGTTTATTAAAAGAAAATATAGATGGTGAAGCAATAACTTGGGCATTTAATAGATTAAAGAAAAGAAAAGAGGAAAGAAAAATCCTTATGGTTATTTCAGATGGCGCACCAGTCGACGATTCAACATTGTCAGTAAATTCAGGAGATTTTTTAGAAAAAAATTTAAAAAAAATTGTAAAATTTATTGAGAATAAAAGTGAAGTAGAAATATTAGCTATTGGAATTGGTCATGATGTATCCCGATATTATAAAAAAGCTATCAAAATTTCTGATGTACAAGAACTTGGCGATGTTATGATAGATCAATTAAGCGGACTATTTGAAAATAAAAAGCTTCACTAAATACTAATTAAATCTTTATTAGACCATTCTATTTTAATTTCAGCACCACCTCTGGTCTCTGAATTCCTAATTAAAAGTTTTGCCTTATTTTTTTCTAATAAAGTTTTACCTATAAATATTCCTAAGCCCAATCCTGCTCTTGATTTATTTTTAGATTGTAATGATTTTATATATGGATCCCCAATTTTGGTTAATATATCTTTTGGAAATCCCAGACCATCATCTTCGATAGATATCGAAGAGTTTTCACTATCACTTGTTATTGAAATATAAATATTTTTTTTTGCAAACTTATTTGCATTTCCAATAAAATTTCTTATACCATAAACAACTTCAATTAATTTTGAAACTTCAAAAGAATTATAATTCTGCTCAGTATTAATGATAAAATTTTTATCTGATATTTCTTTAAAAGAGTTCACAATTTCTTTTACATAATTGTGTAAAGTAATATCCTTATCTATAAAATCATCTTCAATAACAGGATTTAAAGATAATTTTTTTAATATTTCATTGCATCGATCAACTTGACTTACAAGCAGTTCAACATCTTTTTTTAATTCTTTATTGTTTTTAAAATTATTATACAAATCTTGAGAAATAATCTTTATTGTAGAAAGTGGTGTGCCTAAAGAATGAGCAGCTGCTGCAGCTTGTCCACCTAATGATACTAACTCATTCTCTTTAGAAATAACTTCCTGAATTTTATCTAATGCATCTTTTCTAACTTTTGACTCATTCCCAAATGTTAAAGCAAAAAAACTTAAAAAAATAAGTGCAATAATTAAGGCAATAGGAACTGAATAATAATAGTAATTACTAAAAATATATTCATTTAATGGCGAAGGTAATTCTTGGTGGAAGAAGGTAAGTAAAATTATTGAAAAAATTGTCAAAAATATTAATAAAATATTTGTTTTAATACTTAAGCTATTTGAAGCAAAAATACTTGGTATTATTAAAAATATCGAGAATGGATTTATTGTGCCACCAGTTAAATAAAGTAAAAAACTTAATTGTATAATATCAAGAGTAAGAAAAGTTAAAGATATTTTTTCTTGCAATTGATTTTTTTTAAAAAAATAGAACAGAAAAATGTTACTTAAGGCACCAAATAAAACTATTATATTTGCTAGTAAAAAATTAAATTCAAATTTAAATAAAAATGCAACAGCATTTATAGTAATAAATTGCCCTATTACACCTATCCATCTTAAATTAACGTATGTAATTTTGTTTAAATGAGATGATTTGGAATTGATGCTTATTCCCATTAATTAAATATCTAAATTAACAACATTTATTGCATTATCTACAATAAAATCTTTTCTAGATGCAACATCATTTCCCATTAATGTTTGTATTAAATTTTGATCTTTTTGGAAATTTTTTGAGTATTGAACTTGAAGAAGATTTCTAGTTTCTGGATTTAATGTTGTATTCCATAATTCCTCAGGATTCATTTCACCAAGTCCTTTAAACCTTTGGATATTTAGACTTGATTTTTCTTGTTGAATAACTTTTTCAAAATCTTTTGATCCTCTTTTAATATTTTTTAGATTCTTGGAATTTTTAATAATATAATTTTCAAGATCTTTTTCATCTTTTATATAAACACCTTTAGAACCTTTATTTATTTTGAAAAGAGGTGGTTGAGCTAAATACACATGACCTTTTTGTATTAATTTATTAAAAGGAATATTATTAAAAAAGGTTAAAAGTAATGCCCTTATATGAGAACCATCAACATCTGCATCCGTCATAATTATAATCTTTCCATATCTTAAATCTTCTAAGTCTAATTCCTCTGTTTTAGGATCTAACCCGAGGGCGCTTATCAGCGTAACTATTTCGTTAGATGAAATCATCTTTGATAAGGTTTTCGTCCTTAAGTCACTTTGACTACCATTCTTTTTGATTCCATTTATCTCAGTAAATGTATTTAATATTTTACCTCTTAAAGGCAGTACTGCCTGGTATTCCCTATTTCTTCCCTGCTTGGCCGAGCCTCCAGCAGAGTCTCCCTCTACTATGAATAATTCGGTACCTTCTTGTTTTGAATTTTGACAGTCTGCTAATTTTCCTGGTAATCCGGTTAGCTCCAATGCTCCTTTTCTTCTTACGTTTTCTCTTGCTCTTTTAGCTACGTCTCTCGCGACAGCAGCCTGAATTATTTTTGTCAAAATTGTTTTGGAAACTGATGGGTTTTGATCAAACCAAATTGATAATTTTTCATTAACAATACCTTCAACAATATTTCTTACTTCTGAGGAAACTAATTTGTCTTTTGTTTGTGAAGAAAATTTAGGATCTGGAATTTTCACTGACAAAACACAAGTTAAACCCTCTTTTACGTCATCCCCAGATAGTAGAACTTTACTTTTCTTTAATAAATTTTGCTCTGATGCGTATTTATTCACAACTCTTGTCAGGGCGCTTCTAAAACCTAAAAGATGGGTTCCTCCATCTTTTTGATAAATATTATTAGTATACGGATAAACATCCTCATTGTATCCTGCATTCCATTTTAGCGAACATTGGACATCTATATCACTTTTGATACCCTCAATATAAATTGGCTTTCTGAACAAATCGTTATCATTTTTATTTTTTAATTTTTCCCTCTTTTCATCTAAAAACTCAACAAACTCATTTATTCCACCCTCAAATTTAAATTCATCAGACTTTATTTTTTTTTGGGTTAAATCATTAAGTATAATTTTAATTCCCCTGTTCAGAAAAGCTAACTCACGCATTCTTTTTTGAATAATTGAAAAACTAAATTTTATCGATGAGAAAATATCTTTAGAAGGTAAGAAATTTATTCTTGTGCCGGTATTTTTTGATTTACCAGTTATCTTTAACGGTGTTTTAGTTTCACCATTTATAAACTCTACAAAATGTTTTTTTCCATCTCTTTCAACTTGTAATTCTAATTTTTGTGAAAGAGCATTTACTACTGAGACTCCAACACCATGTAATCCTCCTGAAACTTTATATGAATCATGATCAAATTTACCTCCTGCATGAAGTTGTGTCATTATTACTTCTGCAGCAGATTTTTTTTCTTCCTTGTGAAAATCAACTGGTATTCCTCTACCATCATCTTGAACTGTAATTGACCCATCAGAATTTATACTTACTTCAATTTTTTTACAGTGACCTGCTAATGCTTCATCAATCGAATTATCTACAACCTCATATACCATGTGATGTAAGCCAGTTCCATCGTCTGTATCACCAATATACATTCCTGGTCTTTTTCTCACTGCTTCAAGACCTTTTAAAACTTTAATTGAGTCTGCTTGGTATGTGTTGTTATTTTTTTTATTCATTTATTTATTATTGGAAAGATTATTTATAACATTTTTATATTTTTAAATACAATTTGTATTAAATTTTTACTCAAATTAATGAGGAAATACTTACATTATAAGCAAGATTATTATAAATTTTTTTAATACTTAATAATTATCAAAAAAATGAATTTTTTTAGTCAACTTTATCAAAATTATGTAAGATTCGTTTTAGTGGTTAAAAAATTATTAAAAAGAATTCCAATTATAAAAAGAATATATCCCTCTATAATAAAAAAAATCTATAATTATATTAATACTGATGAAATTAATTACGAGTATTTTGGTCTAAAGTTAAAAGGCAATATAAAAGAACCAATGGATAAGGAAATATTCTTATTCAGTGAATATGAGCATCTTCAAATTGATTATCTTCTTAAATTAATGAAAGAATCAAAATTTGACTACTTTATAGATGTTGGTGCAAATTCAGGGTTATATAGCATGGTTGTAGCTAAAAATGACTGTAAGATTAAAATAAAAAGCTTTGAGCCAATAAAAAAAACAATATTAAAATTTAAAGAGAATATTCAACTCAATAAAAATTTAAATAACATTGAGATTTTTGAATTTGGACTTTCAAATAAAAATTCAGAATTACTAATGAAATCATTGAAAAAAAAAAATTATATACAAACTGGTGGATTTGGAGTCGCACAAAGTGGAGAAATATTAAATAATCTACATACTGAGTATGCGGAATTTAAAAAAGGAGATGATATTTTTAGTTTAGAAAATAAAAATATTATTTTGAAAATTGATGCCGAAGGACATGAAAAAGAGGTTATTCAAGGTTTAGAAAATAATTTAAATAAAAACAGTATTTTATTACAAATCGAAATATTTGATAAAAATTTTGATGTTATGAATAATATTCTAAAAGATAAAAATTTTAATCAAATCCATATGATAAAAAGTGATGGTAAAAAAGATTATTATTATAAAAATTATTAAATATTTGGCGGAGAGAATGGGATTCGAACCCATGATAGAGTTTCCCCTATACACGCTTTCCAAGCGTGCGCCTTCAACCACTCGGCCACCTCTCCATTTATTTCTCCTTAGATATTTTGAGCACACCTATGAATGCTTCTTGTGGGATCTCAACTTTTCCAAATTGTTTTGCCCTTGCTTTTCCTTTTTTTTGCTTTTCAAGTAGCTTTCTTTTTCTGTCAGTAGCTCCTCCACCATGAATTTTGGTTAAAACATCTTTTTTAAAACCTTTAATTGTTTCTCGCGCAATAATCTTTCCGCCTATTGCTGCTTGGACTGGAATCATAAAGTTATGTCTTGGAATTAAATCTTTTAATTTCTCACATACCTCTCTACCAGTCTTTTGAGCAAAGTCTTTGTGTATCATCATAGCTAATGCATCTACTGGTTCTGTGTTTACTAAAATACCCATTTTAACAAGATCTCCCTCTCTATGACCTATTATTTCATAATCAAAACTAGCATATCCACTTGTCATAGATTTTAATCGATCATTAAAATCAAATACTATTTCATTTAATGGTAATTCATAATTTACAACTGCTCTACTTCCGGAGTAACTTAAGTTTGTTTGAATTCCTCTTTTATCTTGGCATATTTTCATTATGGGACCAAGATACTGATCGGGAGTAATAATAGTTGCCTTGATCCAAGGTTCTTCAATAAATTTTATCAAACTTGGATCTGGTAAACTTGATGGATTTTGTAAATCTTTTATCTCACCATTGTTCATATGGATCTTATATACAACGCCAGGAGTTGTAGTTAATAGATTTATGTCAAACTCTCTTTCAAGCCTTTCTGTAACTATTTCTAAGTGCAATAAACCTAGAAAACCACACCTGAAACCTAAGCCTAGAGCACTTGAAGACTCGGGTTCAAAAGAAAAACTCGAGTCATTTAACTTTAATTTAGCTAATCCGTCTTTTAATTTTTGATACTCAGAGCTATCGACTGGAAATAATCCACAAAACACTACCGGTTTACTTGGCTTAAAACCAGGTAACGACTCTGATAATGGTTTAGATGCATCACAGATTGTATCTCCAACTTTTGTCTCTGATAAAATTTTTATTCCTGTTGTTATAAACCCAATCTCTCCAGAATTTAGTTCATCAACATCTTTTGGTTTGGGTGTAAAAACTCCTACTTTCTCAACAAAATATTCCTGATTTGTAGACATCATTTTAATTTTCATATTATTTTTGATTTTTCCATCAATTACTCTTACTAAAATGACTACGCCTAAATATGTATCATACCAACTATCTACTAATAAACACTTTAGTTTTTGATCTTTTTGACCTTTTGGACCTGGAAGAGTATGGATAATTTGTTCTAAAATTTCATCAATTCCTTCACCAGTCTTTCCAGAACATGGAACAGCATTGGATGTGTCAATACCTATTACATCTTCAATTTGTTTATTTGTTCTATCAATGTCTGAAGCTGGTAAATCAATTTTATTTAAAACTGGTATTATTTCATGATTTATATCAAGAGCTTGATAAACATTCGCCAATGTTTGAGCTTCAACTCCTTGAGTACTATCCACAATTAATATTGAACCTTCACAGGCATACAAAGATCTACTTACTTCATAGCTGAAATCAACATGACCTGGGGTATCTATAATATTAAGAATATAATTTTTCCCATCTTTAGATTTATAATTTAATTTTACCGTTTGAGCTTTAATAGTTATACCTCTCTCTCTTTCAATATCCATCGAGTCTAGTACTTGAGCTTTCATTTCTCTGTCTGTCAAACCACCACATTTATGTATAATTCTATCTGCTATAGTTGACTTGCCATGGTCAATATGAGCAATGATTGCAAAATTTCTGATATTATCAATTTCAGTAGACATTTAAGATCTAATTTTTGCGCCAGATTTAGTTTCTACAGTTGAAATAATTAACTTATTAATTTTTTCAAGATCACTCTCTTCAAGAGTCTTTTCAGATGATTGAATTGTTACATTGAGAGCTATCGACTTTTTGTCTTCAGGAATATTTTCACCTTCATAAATATCAAAAATTTTAATAGATCTAATTAAATTTTTATCAATTGATGATATTATTTCTATTAAATCCTGTGCCTTAAAATTTTTATTTACAACAAATGCAAAGTCTCTTTCTGATTTTTGATAATCTGAGTACTCAAAATTTGTTTTTAGGTCTTTGAGTTTTGATTTATGCTCCCTTAGATAATCTATATAAATTTCAAAACCAACCAGACCTTCAGTTTTAATATCAAGTTTTTTTAAAATATTTGGATGGATTTCACCAAAATAAGCAACAGGGTCTATTTCGTCCTTATCAAGATAGACAGAGCCAGATTTGCCTGGGTGATAATATGAAGGAGATTTATCTCTTACAAAAAAACTTTGCCTATCGTATCCAGCTTCGACTAGTGTCTGAATTACATCCTTCTTAACGTCAAAAACATCAACTATCCTGTCTTTTTCTTTCCAGTTTAATCTTGATACTTTTCCTGATTTTATCGCACCAATTATCGTCGATTGCTCGCCTGGCTGACTACCCTTAAAAATTGGTCCAATTTCAAACAGTGAAATATCTTTAAATCCTCTGTCTAAATTTTTCTTTAAATAAAATGTCAAATTTGTGAAAATCGAATTTCGTAGAACATCTAAGTCTGAACTTATTGGATTTACTATTTTAATTTCTTTTAGATTTTCTTTAAAAAGTTTGTTTATTTTTGAATCTGTGAATGACCATGTTACAGTCTCAAAATATCCTTTAGATGCCACAGAACGTTGAAGAAAGTGAAAAAGTTTTTGTTGTGCATTTAAAGTATCTTTTATTTTTGTTTTTTCAGGTTGTAAGGTTTCTATGTTCTCATATCCTTTAATTCTTACTATTTCTTCAACTATATCAATTGGTTGAGTTATATCAGGTCTCCAAGTAGGTATTTTTAAATCTAATTTAAATTTTTCCTTTGAAACTTCAAATCCTAGATCGGTTAAAATTTTAATTATTTCATTATCACTTACTTTAAAGCCAGTTATTTTTTCAAATAAAGAGACATTAAATTTAATTTTATTCTTTTCATGCTTATCGGTTTGTTGAATATCAAAATTACTTATTTTACCGCCACAAATCTCAGATATCAATTCAGCAGCTTTTGACAAACCTAATTCGATCGATTGAGGATCAATCCCTCTTTCAAATCTGAATTTTGCATCAGTATCAATATTTAATAATTTTGAAGTTTTTCTAATTGATCTAGGAATAAAATAGGCAGATTCTAATAAAATATTTTTAGTATTAATTTCAGTTCCAGAACGTGTTCCTCCAATGATTCCTCCCAAGCCTAAAACTCCAGATTTATCAGAAATAACACACATATCATCATCTAATTTATACTCTTTGTTATCAAGAGCTTCAAAAGTTTCACCCTTTTTTGAATTTCTTACTATAATTTCCTTATCAATTTTATCTGCATCATATGCATGAAGCGGTCTATTTAAATCTAACATCACATAATTTGTAATATCAACAACTGCTGAAATTGGTTTTTGACCAAGCGAAATAATTTTTTCTTTAAGCCATTGAGGACTTTCTTTATTAGTAACATCCTCAATTAAGCAACTACCAAATACAGTACAACCTTGATTTTTATCTTTTGTAATTGAAACATTAATTTTTTGTGATCCATTTTTTTTAATATTTTTAGGTGAAATTTTTTTTAATTTACCAACCCCAGCAGCAGCAAGATCTCTAGCTATACCTCTTACCCCCAAGCAATCAGGACGATTAGGTGTAATTGATAAATCTACAACTTTTTCAGTATTACTTTTAAAAAAATTTTTACCAATTTTATCAGAGTATTTACTAGTTGTTAGTTCTGTTATTCCTTCACTTTCATTTGATAAGTTAAGTTCAGACTCTGAACACAGCATTCCATAGGAAGTAACACCTCTAATCTTACTAACTGAGAGTTTCATGTTATTTTTTGGAATTATTGATCCTGGACCTGCATAAATAGTCAAAAGATCTTTTTTTGCATTTGGTGCTCCGCATACTACCTTAACAGTATCATCTAACCCAATATCAACATCGCATATTCTCAGTCTATCTGCATTCGGATGCTGTTCAGCATTAATAATTTTTGCTACTTTAAAACTGTCTAATCCAGAGCTTAGATTTTCAAAACTTTCAACTTCTAAACCAATATCTGTTAGTTTTTCAATTAACTCGTTATCTTTCTTTTGAGTGTCTAAGTGCTCCTTTAACCAACCTATGGTAAATTTCATCTGCTAAGACCTCTATAATTTGATGGAACATCCAATGGATCAAAACCAAAATGATTAAGCCATCTATAGTCAGTCTCAAAAAAAGCTCTTAAATCATTGATTCCATATTTAAGCATTCCAAGTCTATCTATACCAATCCCAAAAGCATAACCTTGGTACTTATCTGGATTTACTTTAACATTCTTAAGTACATTGGGATGCACCATCCCACAACCAAGAATTTCTAACCATTTATCTCCTTCTCCAATTACTATTTTTCCATCTTTTATCTCATAACCAATATCTACTTCTGCAGATGGTTCAGTGAAAGGAAAGTGACTAGGTCTGAATCTCATTTTTATTTTATCCACTTCAAAAAATGATTTTATGAAATAATTCAAGCATCCTTTTAGATGACCCATGTTTATGTCTTTATCTATATGAAGACCTTCAACTTGGTGAAACATAGGAGAATGAGTTTGATCACTATCAGATCTATATGTTCTGCCTGGAGCTATAATTTTAAATGGAGGTTTTCCATTTAGCATTGTTCTAACTTGTACTGGAGAAGTATGAGTTCTTAATAATAATTCTTTATTATTGTCTATATAAAAAGTGTCATGCATATCTCTAGCTGGATGATTGTCAGGTGTATTTAATGCAGTAAAATTATAATGCTCATTCTCTATGTCTGGTCCTTCTTCAACGCTAAACCCAATTTCTGAAAATATTGACGATATCTCGTCAATTACTTGTGAAACAGGATGTATTTTTCCTCGAGTAAATTCTCTCTCAGGTAATGTTACATCTACTTTTTCATTTTCAAGTTTAGAGTTAATCTCTTTTGTTTCAATTTCTTGAAGTTTAGAATCTATCTTATCTTGAAGTTCGTTTTTTATTGAATTTAAATCCGATGCAAATTTTTTTCGCTCATCAGTTGGTAAAGATCCTAAATTTTTAAAAGAATTAGAAATCTTTCCATTTTTACCAAATAATTCTGTTTTTATTTGATTTAAACTTTCAATATTCAAATCATTATTTAATTTATTCAAATAATCATCTTTGATTTTTTTAATATCGGACATATTTGTAGAATATTTGTTAACTCTAGAAAAACAACAATGAATATTAATTCAATGCTGCTTGAGCTTTTTTAACTATAGTTTTAAATGCTTCAGGATTATCATAAGCAATTTCAGCAAGTATTTTTCTGTCAATTTTAATACCAGATTTGCTTAAACCATTAACAAACTTGGAATAAGTCATCCCTTCAGCTCTTACCCCAGCATTTATCCTGGTAATCCATAGCGATTTAAAATCTCTTTTTTTATTTCTTCTATCTCTGTAGGCATACTGCATAGCTTTTTCCATAGCCTGTCTTGCAGCTCTTATAGTGTTTTTTCTTCTTCCCCACTGACCTTTAACAGCTTTCAATACTTTTTTATGTTTAGCTCTGCTTGTTACACCTCTTTTTACTCTAGCCATTTTATCCTCTTAAGTTATACGGCATGTAAGATTTTACAATTTTTCCATCTTGTTTAGATAGTACCGTAGTTCCTCTTTGCTTTCTTATCTGTGAATTAGTTCTTTTTATCATACCATGTCTTTTACCCGCTTGAGCAGTTATAACTTTTCCTCTTGCAGATACTTTAAATCTTTTTTTTGCTGAACTTTTTGTTTTTAATTTAGGCATAATTTTTGTGGGGGTTATACAAATATTGTTATTAATTTACAACTACAAATATAGCTTATAAAGGCTGAATAACCATGATCATTTGCTTGCCATCAAACTTTGGCTGAAGTTCTACACGTCCAATTGCTTCCATATCTATTTTTATCTTATCCATAAGCTCATGCCCTAAACTAGAATGCTGAAGTTCTCTACCTTTGAACCTAATTGTAAATTTTACCTTGTCACCTTTTGCAATAAATTTTTGTGCATTTTTTATTTTAAATGAATAATCGTGAACTTCTGTAACTGGTCGTAATTTAATTTCTTTTAGTTCAATCTTTTTCTGTTTTTTCTTTGCTTTGTTTGCTTTTTTTTGTGCATCATATTTATATTTTCCCATATCCATAATTTTGCACACAGGAGGTTTTGCATTAGGAGCGATTTCAATTAAATCTAAACCTTGTTCCTTAGCTCTACTAATAGCATCTTGTAAATTTAGAATTCCTAAATTATCACCATCGCTTGCTATAACTTGAACATCTTGTGAAGTTATTCTTTGATTTGTTCTAGGACCTCTAGATTTTGTTCTTCTCTGGAAATAATTTTGTTTAAAATCTGCCACTTAGATTGAAGGTGCTTTATTAAGAGCAGAGTATTTTTTTAAGAATTCTTTTAAATCCATAGTTTCTTGTTTTTTAGAATCCAATCTTCTAATAGTTACTGTGTTACTGTCAACTTCTTTTTTTCCACATATTAGTAGCATTGGAACTTTAGTTAATGAATGTTCTCTTATTTTATAATTTAAATTATGATTTTTTAAATCTACTTCAGAAGAAATCCCTGCTTTTTTTAACTGGCTATTTACTTCTTTTGCATAATCATCAAAATCACTCGAGATAGGAATTACTATTGTTTGAACTGGACAAAGCCAAAAAGGTAATTTCCCTGAATAATTTTCAATTAAAATTCCAATAAACCGTTCTAATGATCCAAATAAAGCTCGGTGAAGCATTACAGGAACTTTTTTATTTCCATCGCTATCAACAAATGAGGCGCCTAATCTACCTGGTAAGTTTAAATCTACTTGCAAAGTTCCACATTGCCAATCTCTTCCAATTGCATCTCTTAAAACAAATTCTATTTTTGGACCATAAAAAGCTCCTTCGCCCTTATTAATAGAATATTCTAATTTTGTTGCTTTAATTGCTTCTAATAAAGCGGCCTCTGATTTATCCCAAACCTGATCGTCACCAACTCTTAATTCTGGTCTATCAGAATATTTTAAAATTACTTCTTCAAATCCTAAATCTTTATAAATTTCCAAAATTAAATTAGTTACAGTTAAACATTCTTCAGTAATTTGTTCCTCAGTACAAAAAATATGTGCATCATCTTGAGTGAAAGCTCTAACACGCAATAACCCATGAAGTGCACCTGATGGTTCATACCTATGAACCTTTCCAAATTCTGACATTTTAAGTGGTAAATCTCGATAACTTTTTAAACCTTGATTAAAAACTTGAACGCAACCTGGACAATTCATTGGTTTTATTGCAAATACTTTTTCATCAGGTGTAGTAGAAGTATACATATTGGCTCCAAATTTTTCCCAATGACCAGATTTCTCCCACAGTGAGCGATCTAATATTTCTGGAGTATTTATTTCTCGATACCCTGCTGTTTCTTGTTTCATTCTCATATATGAAATAAGTTTTTGGAATAAACTCCAACCTTTTTGATGCCAAAATACAGATCCGGGACTTTCTTCTCTGAAATGGAACAAATCCATTTCTTTACCAATTTTTCTGTGATCTCTTTTTTCGGCTTCTTCTATTCTATTTAAATAATCATCTAACTCTCTTTGCGTAGACCAACTTGTTCCGTAGACTCTTTGCAACATTTCATTATTAGAATCGCCTCTCCAATAAGCACCTGAGACTTTTGTTAATTTAAAATATTTTCCAATTTTACCAGTTGAACTTAAATGAGGGCCCCTGCATAAATCATGCCAATCTCCATGAAAATATAAAGACACTTCTTCTCCCTCTGGAATATTTTCTATTATCTCAGCTTTATATATTTCTCCCTTTTTTTTAAAATGTTCAATTGCGTCATTTCTTTTCCAAACCTCTCTATAAGTTTTTTCATCTCGATCTACTATTTCTTTCATTTTGTTTTCAATTTTATTTAGATCTTCTATTGTAAAAGGTTCTTTTCTTGCAAAATCGTAATAAAAGCCATCTTCAATAACTGGTCCTATTGTAACTTGCGTCCCTGGAAATAATTCTTGAACTGCCATAGCGAGTATGTGAGCAGTATCATGTCTTATGGTCTCTAAACCTTCTTTATCTTTTGATGTAAATATCTTTATCGAAGAATCTTTAGAAATACTATGATTTAAATCTTTTAATTCTCCATCAACGCTTATTAGCAAAGCTTGCTTTGATAGAGATTTGCTAATTTTTTCTGCAACTTCAAATCCCGAGATACTTTTTTCAAAATTAATTTTTTTTCCGTCTGGTAATGTAATATCTGGCATTAATTAAATAGTTTTTTGTATTCTGAATAAGTAGAAAAACACATTTTTTCAACATTAAATTTTTTTACTGCATTTTCTCTTCCATTATTACCAATTTTGCTGATTTCATCAGAGTCCATATTCATTACTTTAATTATCTTTTCAGATAATTCATCAGAGTTTCCTGCTTCAAATAAAATACCAGTTTTTCCATCTATCACAGTTTCATTAGATCCACCTAAATTACTCGCTAAAATCACTTTTTGCATGGATTGTGCTTCAACTGATACTCTACCAAATGCTTCCGGCTCTATTGATGCAGAAATAATTATATCTGAAATTTTGTAAGCTAATGGCATATTTTTACAGTGATCGATAAATCTAATTTGTTTTGTAAGTCTATATTGTTCGACAAGTCTAATAAGTTTTTTTTTGTAAAGGTCTCGTCCTTGATCATTGCCAAGAATAACTGCTATGAAAGCATCGTTACCTAATTGAATATTTACTTTATTTAAAGCTTCTAAAAACATTTCTTGTCCTTTCCAAGCAGTTAGTCTTCCAGGTAATAAAATTATTTTTTTACCAACAATTAAATTCCAGGATTTGAATAAGTTATCTTCATCATTTTCAAGAGTTGTAGAAGCATCATAATAGTCTGTATTAATCCCACGAAAGATGGAGAGTAACTTTTTTTTATCTGATAAGTATTCTGAATAGTTCTCTTTAATGTGTGAAAATATAAAATTTGATCCTGCAATAATTAAATCTGATCTAACCATAACAGAATTATAAAATTTTTTTATATTGCTTTTAAAATTATATGTTCCATGGAAAGTGGTAACAAATTTTGTTCTCGTTATTTTTGTTGCAATTAAACATGACCAAGCTGGAGCTCTACTTCTTGCATGAACTATATTTATTCCATTTATCAGAATAATAATTGAAATAACAATTGAATTAATAAGTATGAGTAAGGGATTTTTAGATTGAACAGGGAGTCTAATTACTTTAACTTTTTTTTTATCAATAAATTTTAATAGTTCACCACCACTTGTTATTAAATACGAACCAACATTATTTTCTGGCAAATAATGAGCAATATCATAGCATCCAGTTTCAGCTCCACCGTAACCTAGTTTAGGAATTACTTGAAGGACTTTTAATTTAGACTGCATGTGGTAATAATATTATAAACTTGATCAACTTTATTACTTTATATGAAAAAATATAAATTTCTAAGAATTTCTAAATATAAAAAACTAAGATATATAGCAAATAATTATAAAAAAAAACTTTACGTAGTTTTTTTACCTGGTTTTGCATCTGATATTGACGGTGAAAAACCAAAGAAATTTTTAAAATTTGCCATTCAAAATAAACTTGGATTTTTAGCCATGGAATACTTTGGTCATGGAAGATCATCAGGAGAATTTACAAGAGGTAACATCACTAAATGGTCAAATGACGCAAGAATTACAATAAGTAAAATAGTTAAAAAAAATGACTTTATACTAATTGGATCTAGCATGGGTGGCTGGATTTCTTTGTTAATGCATAGATATTATAGTTCGCAAATTAAAGGTTTTTTAGGAATTGGATCTGCTCCTGAATTTCTTACAAGAATTATGTGGAAAAAATTTTCAAAAAAAACAAAAAGTGAAATTTTGAAAGAAGGTATCTCAAAAATTAAAAATGGTGATTATGAGTATTTAATAACAAAACAGCTAATTTTAGACGGTAAAAAAACCAGTAATAAAGTTCTTAATAAAAAATTATACAACACAAATCCTGTAACTATGGTTCATGGGCAGAAGGATGAAGTAGTTCCTGTAATGTATTCAAGAAAAGTTTTAAAAATTTTTCCTAATGCAGAAAAAAAACTACTAGTGATAAAAAATGGAGATCATAGCCTTTCTTCGAAAAAAAATTTAAATATTATTTGTAAAGAGTTAAAATCTATAATCAAAAAAGTTAACTAGCTTTTCCAACTAAACTTTTATTTGAAATAGGATTTTCTAATTTATTTAACATTTCTTTAGGGCAAACTTGTAAGAAATTTTTAATTTCATCGTCAAAATTTTTAATAATCTGCGATGATAAATTAGAGTTAGTTTCATCATTGTGTTTTAAAACTAAATCTTTTAGATAGTTTTTCCAGTATTCTGTCTCGGGCGTTTGCCAAACTATCGTTTCAGGATTAGCTTTTTTTGCGAACTGGCTTTTTGGATCATATATAAATGCCATACCACCAGTCATACCAGCTCCAAAATTATCACCTACCTCTCCCAATATTACTATTGACCCACCTGTCATGTACTCACAACCATTTGAATCACATCCTTCTATGACTGCAGTAGCACCCGAGTTTCTAACAGCAAATCTTTCTCCAGCTTGTCCTGCTGCAAAAAGATATCCTGATGTTGCTCCATACAGTACTGTATTCCCTATAATAGTATTCTCATTTGAAATTAAATTACTCTCATCTTGAAGTTTAATTATAATAGATGCACCTGATAGACCCTTTGCAACATAATCATTAGCATCACCTTTTAATATCAATTTAAGTCCTTTAACACCAAATGCACCAAAAGATTGACCAGCAGAACCTTTGAAATTTATAGCAAAAGTATTTTCCTCTAATTTATTATTTCCAAATTTTTTATAAAGATTATAAGAAATTCTTGTTCCAACTGCCCTATCTGTGTTTTCGATTGCATAAATATTTTCTAAAGGCAATTTTCTATTAATTAAACTTTCTATCTCAGGCCAAATTTTTTGGTCCAAAGTATCTGGAACTTCATTTATTATTGGTGTTTCACAATATCTTTTATTTGTGCCGGGATCAGCTTGAACAAATAGAGGATTTAAATCTAAGTCATCTAAATTTGGCGATCCTTTACTAACTTGTCTTAATAAATCTGTTCTTCCAATTACTTCGTTTAAATTTTTAAATCCTAAACTTGATAAAATTTCTCTAACTTCTTGAGCAATAAAAGAAAATAGATTTACTATTTTATCCGGAGTACCAGTAAATTTTTTTCTTAATTCATCATCTTGTGTACAAACTCCAACTGGACATGTATTAGAATGGCATTGCCTTACCATAATACAGCCCATTGCGACTAACGCAGTTGTTGCTACACCAAATTCTTCAGCACCCATCATTGCTGCCATCACTACATCTCTTCCTGTTTTAATTCCTCCATCTGTTCTTAATGTAACAAGGTGCCTTAATTTATTTAAAGTTAATACTTGGTTTGCCTCTGTTAGGCCCATTTCCCATGGAATACCAACATATTTAACACTTGTTTGTGGGGTAGCGCCTGTTCCGCCATTATGACCTGAAATTAATATTATGTCAGCTTTAGCTTTGGCAACACCTGCTGCAATAGTTCCTATACCAGAAGAGGCAACTAATTTAACACCAACTCTTGCCTTAGGATTAATTTGCTTGAGGTCATAAATAAGCTGAGCTAAATCTTCAATTGAATAAATATCGTGGTGTGGTGGTGGTGAGATTAAAGTTACACCAGGAGTAGAATGTCTCAATCTTGCAATTTCTTCAGTTACTTTAAATCCTGGTAATTGACCACCTTCTCCAGGTTTTGCTCCCTGAGCAATTTTAATTTCAATCTCATTACAATTATTTAAATAGTTAATAGTCACTCCAAATCTCGCTGAAGCAATTTGCTTAACTCTAGAATTTGCACTATCTCCATTATCTAATACTTTAAATCTCTCTTCATCTTCTCCGCCTTCTCCACTACATGAAGCTCCTTTAATTCTGTTCATGCCCATGGCAAGTGTTTCGTGTGCTTCTTTTGATAAGGCTCCATGAGACATACTTCCACTTCCAAATCTTTTCATGATTTCAGTTATTGGCTCAACTTGATTAATATCAATTGCCTGTTGATTTTTAAAATCAATTAAATCTCTTAAACTAATTGGTTTTAAACCATAAATACCCTTAGTATATTTTTTATAAGTTTCATATGAATTTGAGCCTACAGCTGCTTGTAAAAGATGAATTAATTTTCCTTGATATTGATGAGTTTCACCATTTTTTCTATATCTGTAAATTCCACCAATTGGTAAAATATTAGAGTGAATATCAAATGCATCTTTATGTATAGATCTTATTTTTTTTTCAATACCAGTTAAACCTATTCCAGAAATTTTAGATAATACTCCTGGAAAATAATCTTTTACAATTGTTCTACTCAATCCAACAGTTTCAAAATTACATCCACCTCTATATGAACTTAAAACTGATATACCCATCTTTGACATTATTTTTAATAGTCCAAGATTTACTGATTTTATATATCTACCCACGCACTCATCAAATGAGAAATTCCCAAAAAGCTTTTTTGAATATCTTTGATATAAACTATCAAATGCTAAGTAAGGATTGACCGTTGTTGCTCCAACACCTATTAATGTTGCAAATGAATGGGTATCTAGAGCATCTCCTGTTTGTACATTAATTGATGCATAGCCTCTTAAGCCTAATTTTATTAAATGAGTATTTATTGCACCAATGCATAGCAGTATTGGCATTGGTAATTTTGTTTCAGATATATTTTTATCAGACAAAATAAGTTGAGTATTGCCTTCTCTAACTGCTTTTTCAGCGTCATTTTTTAATAATTCAATAGCCTCTTCTAAAGTTTGATCAGTATTAAATGTGCAATCTAAAATTTTATAATTATCTCCAAAATACTTTATAAATTTTTCAAACTGAGTATTTGATAAAATTGGACTATCTAAAACATAAATATTTTCCTCTGTAAGATTAGAAAAATCTAGTATGTTTCCTAAATTTCCAAACCTAGTTTTCAAGCTCATCACCTTATTTTCTCTAAGTGAATCGATAGGGGGATTGGTCACCTGACTAAAATTCTGTCTAAAATAATGATAAAGAGGCCTATATTTATCAGATAAAACTGCAAGGGGAGTGTCATCTCCCATAGATCCAGTTGCTTCTTTAGCATCCTCAGCCATAGGATGTAGAATTAACTCCAAGTCCTCAAGACTATAACCAAAACAATGTTGAATCTTTTTTAAATCAGCACCTGAAAAGTGGCTTTTTTCATTTTCTATAGTTAATGATTTATCTAATTCAATTATTTGATTATTGAAGTGTTTGTATTCTTTAGACAAAAAATTCTTTATTTGATTGTTTGTATAAACTTTTCCTTTTTCAATTCTCACTCCTAATATTTCACCCGGTCCCAATCTTCCTTTTGAAATAATTTTCTTCTCATTTAGGTCAATCATTCCTGTCTCAGATCCTGCGAATAGAAGTTTATCTCTTGTAATTGTATATCTAAGAGGTCTAAGTCCATTTCTGTCACTTCCTACAATAACCCACTCATTGTCAGTTGCAGCTATAGCAGCAGGTCCATCCCAAGGTTCCATTGTACTATTTAAAAAGTTAAAAAGTTGTTGATGATCTTTTGGAAGAACTTTACTTTTTTTTGACCAAGCATCTGGTATTAGCATAAGTTTAGCTAAAGGTGCTGAATGTCCAGAAATATTTAATAATTCAAACACATTATCTAATGATGCAGAATCAGAATTACCAGCTGGGATAACCGGTTTTAAATTTTCCATATCATCAAACAAAGGACTAAACATTTCCTCTTCGTGAATTCTCATCCAATTAATATTTCCTTTTAAAGTGTTTATCTCCCCATTGTGAGCAATTGATCTAAAAGGTTGGGCTAAATCCCAACTTGGAGCAGTGTTAGTAGAAAATCTTTGATGGAAAATTGCATAACGTGAAATGAAACGTTCATCTTTTAAATCTGGATAAAAATCAGATAAAGACTCCGCTAAAAACATTCCTTTATAAATTATTGATTTCGAGCTGAATGAACAAATATAAAAATTGTTTAATTGATTTCTTAAAGCTTCTTTTTCAATTTTTCTTCGAGTTTCATAAAGAGCTCTTTCTAAATCCTTACCATGAATTGACTTATCATTATGAGTAAAAAGAACTTGTGTAATCTCAGGCCTAGTTTGTTCTGCCTTTTCTCCTAAAACAGAAGGATCCACAGGTACTTGTCTCCATCCGTAAATATTAAAATTCTTTTTTGTTAATTCACTTTCTACAATTGATCTGCATTGCTCTTGTCCCCCAAAGTCATTTCTTGGCAAGAAAATCATTCCCACACATAAATCTGAGTTATCGTGCTGATGACCTGTTATTTCAATTTTTTCTGCAAAGAAATCATTTGGTATTTCAATATGAATACCTGCTCCGTCTCCAGTTTTGCCGTCTGCATCAATTGCACCTCTATGCCATACAGCTTTTAGAGCCTCGATGCCATATTCGACTACTTTTCTTGATTTTAGACCCTCAGTTGACGCAACAAGACCTACTCCGCATGCATCATGTTCCATAGTTTCATCATAAACATGATTTTTTTTTAAAAGTTTACGATTTTTGTTTTGAATATTCATTATGCAACCTTCATTTTTTGTTTTGATTGAAGATAGCTTTCGATTGAAGTCGCAGCATCTCTACCGTCTTTAATAGCCCATACAACTAATGAGGCTCCTCTTACAATGTCTCCAGCCGCAAATACACCTGGTATACTAGTCTCCAAGGTATCAAAGTCAGCTTTTATTGTTCCCCACTGTGAAACTTGTAATCTAGGTTCCTGAAATAGAACTGGTAAATCTTCTGGATCAAAACCTAAGGATTTAATTACCAAATCAGCATTAATTTCAAATTCTGAGTTTTCTTCTGCAACAGGTCTTCTTCTGCCACTTTCATCCGGATTTGTTAATTTCATTTTATCTACAATTATACTATTTACTTTATTGGTTCCTCTAAACTCTTTTGGATTACTTAACCAAATAAATTCTACACCTTCCTCTTCAGCATTACCGACTTCTCTCGCTGATCCAGGCATATTTTCTCTATCTCTTCTGTAAAGGCATTTTACAGATTTGGCTTTTTGTCTTACTGATGTTCTTACACAGTCCATTGCCGTGTCTCCACCACCAATTACCACTACATCTTTACCTTCGGCATTTAGTGTTCCGTTATCAAACATTTCGACTTTATCGCCTAAGCCTTTTTTGTTTGAAGCTGTTAAGAATTCCATTGCAGGAAAAATATTACTTAGATCATTTCCAGGTAAGTTAACCTCTCTTGCTTTGTAAACACCTGTTGAAATTAATAAGGCATTATGTTTTGATTGTAATTCTTTTAATGTAGAGTCTTTACCAACCTCAAAATTATGAACAAACTTTATTCCACCTTCTTTTAAAAGTTTAATTCTTCTCTCAACTACATGTTTTTCTAATTTAAAATTTGGTATTCCATATATTAACAATCCACCTGCTCTGTCATACCGATCATATATTGTTATTTGATATCCCTTTTTACGTAATTCTTCACCACAAGCTAATCCTGCAGGACCAGCTCCAATAATTCCAACACTTTGTTCATTTTCAATTTTTACATTTATTGGTTTTACCCAACCATTTTCCCACGCTTTATCTGTTAAATATTTTTCAACTGAACCAATTGTTACTGTTCCATGTCCTGATTGCTCAATTACACAGTTTCCTTCACATAACCTATCTTGTGGGCATATTCTTCCACAAACTTCCGGCATATTATTGGTACTTTGGGATAGATGGTAAGCTTCTTCATACCTGCCCTCTGCAGTTAATTTTAACCAATCAGGTATATTGTTACTTAATGGACAGTGAACCTGACAAAAAGGAACACCACACTGTGAACACCTGCTCGATTGTTCTTTAGCTTTTTCATGAATAAACTCTTGATAAATCTCTCCAAAATCCTTTTTTCTCTGGGATTTATCTCTTTTAGGTGGATTTTGTTGACCTATATCTACAAACTTAAGCATTTTATTTGTCATTTAAATCGGCTTATACACCAGAAGCATATTTCCTTAAAGTATTACTAGGTAATAAATACTGACATATATTTTCAAAAAATCCTAATTTTGTTACATTTTCTATTTTATGCATAGTTGATATGCATTTAAAAGATTGCCTTATTTAGGTAATCTTTTAACTATCTATTAAAAGTCCTTAATGATTTCAAAATATATAGAAGCATCAATTTTAGCGTTTGTGCAAGGTTTTTCAGAATTTATACCAGTCAGTTCCTCTGCCCACCTTATAATTATATCAAAAATATCGAACTTTAGTATTAGTTCGCTTCAACTTGATATCAGTCTTCACTTAGGTTCCCTTTTGGCAATTATTTTTTATTTTAGAAAGGATTTAGTAAATATTTTAATAAATAAGTCTTTATTATTACTTATAATTTTAGGTTCTTTTCCATTAGTTGTTGTTGGTTATTTTATTTATACCTCAGGACTGATTGAAAATTTAAGAAGTTTAAAAGTTATAGCATGGACGACTTTAATATTTGGTATTTTATTATTTATTGCGGACCGATCTAGTATTAAAAATAAAATTGATACCAGTTTAAGTTTAAAAAATATTTTAATCATTGGTATTTTTCAAATTTTAGCTGTTATACCTGGTGTAAGCAGATCAGGTATAATAATTACAGCTTCAAGGTTTTTAAATTTCGATAGAGTAGATTCTTCAAAAATATCTTTTTACTTATCAATACCTGCATTAGCGGGAGCAAGTATCCTTAGCTTGAAAGATGTGATAAATGCAAACATAGAATTGAACATATTATTTTTATATTCAATAATATTTTCATTTATAGTTTCTTACTTAACAATTAAATATTTTTTAATTTATGTAAAAAATTTTAATCTAAATATTTTTGTTTATTATAGAACTTTTCTTGCTTTAATTCTTTTTGTAATTGCTTATAGCTAATTTTTAGTACTAGGTGAAATTTGAGAAGAAATTACTGCAATCAATATTAGTAAACAACCAATCATGTTATTTATACTTAAAAATTGATTGAGAATAATCCATCCTGCTATAGCTGCAAATACTCCCTCGAGAGAATAAATAATTGCTGCTGGTGCTTCTTCTATGTTTTTTTGTGCATACATTTGTAATGTAAAGGCTATACCACCTGATAATGCTCCTGCGTAAAGAATAGAACTACTTTCCATTAATATTTTTGAAATATTTATTTCTTCAAAAATATAAGAAAAGATTAATGAAAGTGTTGCAACAAATAATGCTTGCAGTGCAGCATAAAACATTGGAATATCAAATTCTTCCATGAACTTACCTGCAAAAATTATATGCAAAGCCCAAAATACTGAGCACAATATAACTAGACCATCACCTAACATAATTTCTGAGTTAGAAAAATCACTTAGAAGGTATACACCAACAACACAAAGACCAATTGCCGGCCATATACTCCAATGAACTTTTTTGGAGTAGATGAAAAATAACAAAATCGGAACTATCGGTACGTAAAATACTGTAAAAAAAGCTGCATTTGCAATATTTGTATATTGGAGAGCAGTTTGTTGTAAAAAAGTACCCAAAAACAGTGATACTCCCATGAAAACTAAGTATTTTATAAAAAGTTTTGATTTTGGCAATATTTCTAGTTTAATTTTTTTCCTCTCAAATAATAAGGCAAGTGGCAATATTGTAAAAAAGCCAACAATAAATCTTGCTGAATTAAAAGTTAATGGACCGATATTATCCATACCAGTATCTTGAGCGATGAAAGCTGTTCCCCAAATAAAAGTTGTGACTAGGGCGCAGACCATTGAAAGGGATTTTGTCATTGTATTTAATTAAATAATTTTATTAATTAATTTATTCCGTTTAACTTACAAGAGCTATCAAAATCCTCTTTGTTAATATAACACCCTGACATTTTTCTAACTCCATTAAACGATCCTCTACCATGAAGTATTCGCCAATTATTAAATATTAGAAGTTCTCCAGGTTTAAGTATATGTCGCCACTGATAATCTTTGTTATTAGCAATAAGATCAAATTTTTTAATTGCTTCATAAAACTTTAATGTTAAATCTTTTTCAAATCTAAATGGTGCTCGATCATAATTATTAAAACTAACTTGAACTATTTCATTATTTTCATTTAACTTAAATATTGGTCTTTCAGCCTCAAGATAAACACCATCACCGATATAATTTCCCTTAACATTTATTTTTGTCATTAATTCATACATCGGCTGGTTTTCTTTTTTTATTGTTTCTGCTATTTTTAATCCATCAACCATAATCGATTCACCACCTTTAGCATTATATTCGCAACAAAGTAGTAATTGTAATCCAGGAGCGTCATTACTATATGTTGAATCTGTGTGAGGTCTGAGTTCTTCTTGAGTGTATGCGCTATCAGCTTTATTTTCATCTGACTCAAAACTCCATAGTCCTCCAAATATAGAATTTCTTACGTAACCAATTCTATTTGCAATTGTTTCAACAGACTTTAAATTGGTTTCACAGTTTTTAATTACTGAAAATCCATGGTCATAAAGATTTTTCAAAAAATTTCTAAATCCTTCATTTGATAAAATTGAATTATAATCTAAAAAAATTTCTTCTTTTATTTCATTAGCTTTCCAGATTTTTAAATTAGATTTTACTTCTTTTTTCTTTTTTAATTTATTATTAGTTAGAAATTCAGATGAATATTTAACTGGTTTTTCTAAATCAGGCCATGAGACACTCATATATTTTCCATTTTCAATTATTTCTGCCTTTTTAACTTTTAAATTTATATCTAATGCTGCTGTATATGTTTTCCTTTGACTAGACCTTTTATCCCAATTTTGTTCATCTTTTGCATGATCTCTTAGCCAAATATTAGGAAAAATTTCAGAATTTTCTCCATTGAAGTGGACGTGTACATCATCTGCTAATATTTCAATTTTAGTAATCATTTACTCAAATTATATGCAAAATTAGAACCAAGATTATCTTTTAATTCGTTATTAAATTTAGCAGCCTCAGCTCCATCTATAATTCTGTGATCATATGAGAGGGATAGTGGAAGCATGGTTCTTGGAACAAATTTACCATCAATAAATACCTGTTTTTTATAACTTCTACCAACGCCAAGTATAGCAACTTCTGGAAAGTTAATTATTGGTGTAAAAAACGATCCACCTATGCCACCTAAGCTTGTGATAGTCATTGATCCTCCAAAGAACTCTTTTTTATCAATTTTTAAATTTCTACAATCATCACTTACTTTTTTTAATTCCTCACTTAACTGATTGATATCTTTTTGATTAGCATCTCTAATTTTAGGAACCATAAGTCCATGTTGAGTATCAACTGCGATACCAACATGAAAATACTTTTTAAAAGTAATCTTTCCATTTTCAATATCATCAATTGATGAATTAAATGATGGAAATTTTTTTAGTGAAAGTACTAATGCTTTTATAATAAATGCAAGAGGAGTAATTTTTATTCTTTCTCCTGTATAATTATCTTTTATTGAACTTCTAAATTCTTCCATTTCTGTAATATCAGCCTCATCATGGTTAGTTACATGTGGAATGTTTGTCCACGAATTTACAAGATGTGGAGCTGCTATTTTTTTTACTCTAGGAATATCTTTAATTTCAACTTCCCCAAAATCTGAATGTTGATATTCACTTTTAATAATTTTTTCTTTTTGTCTTTCACTATTATTCTGAGGATGATTGATTCTAGATGAGACAAAATCTTTTAAATCTTTTTCAACAACTCTACCTGACCTCTCTGTTCCCTTAACATTATTTATATCTACTCCCAGTTCTCTTGCAAATTTTCTAACTTTTGGACTTGCAGATATTTTATTTGATTGATCAGACATTTACATTTTTGTTGGCATGGGTTTATTTTTATCGATTTTATACTTTTTGAATGCATCTTCAGCATACTTTGATGCAACAAGCTGTTCATTGGCTAAGACGCTAAGGCTATAAGCAACTATGTGTTCTTTATCTACTTCAAAAAAATTTCTTAAGTTTTTTCTTGTGTCACTTCTTCCATATCCATCAGTACCTAATGAATAAAAGCTCTTTTTTGTAAAAGGTCTTATTTGATCAGCATTTATTCTCATATAGTCAGTGGCTGTAAGGATAGGACCTTGTTGTTTGCCTAAACATTCCTCTACATATGATTTTTTATTTGTTTCTGCGGGATTTAGAAGGTTAAATCTTTCAACTTCCATTCCATTTTTTCTTAACTCATTAAAACTAGTAACACTCCAAACTTCACTATCGACCTGATATTCTTTTTTGAGAATTTCTGATGCTGCCATCATTTCTCTTAGTATTGTTCCAGAGCCTAATAATTGAATTTTTACATCTTTAGAATCTGATGTTTCTTTAATTTTGTACATTCCCTTGAGAATTCCATCCTCACAATCCTTTGGCATTTCGGGGTGAGAGTAATTTTCATTCATTGTAGTAATATAATAAAAAATATTTTCATTTTTTTCGTGCATCCTTCTTAAACCTTCTCTAAAAATCACAGCTAATTCATAATGGAATGTTGGATCATAAGAAATGCAGTTTGGAATTGTTGATGCTAACAAATGGCTATGACCATCTTGGTGTTGAAGACCTTCTCCTGCAAGTGTTGTTCTTCCTGCAGTCGCACCAATTAAAAAACCTCTCGCTTGACTATCTCCTGCAGCCCAAGCAAAATCTCCAATTCTTTGAAAGCCAAACATAGAATAGAAAAGATAAATTGGTATCATTTCAATATCATGATTTGTATATGCTGTTCCAGCTGCTATCCAAGAAGACATTGAACCGGCTTCTGTAATACCTTCTTCTAATACCTGACCACTTTTTTCTTCTCTATAAGATGAAAGTTGTGCTGAGTCCTCTGGCTCATATTTTTGGCCTTCATGAGCATAAATACCTATTTTTTGAAAGAAACCTTCCATTCCAAATGTTCTAGCTTCATCGGGAATAATTGGAACTAATTTTGGTGCAACATTTTTATCTCTCAAAAGATTTGTTAGCATTCTTACTAATGCCATTGTTGTGGACATTTCCTTTTCCCCAGTAGACTTTTTCATAAAATCAAAAATATCTTTCACTGGAGCTTTAATCGGTTTTGAATATGATGTTCTCTCTGGTATAAAACCACCAAGTTCTAGTCTTCTTTTTTTTAAGTATTTAATCTCTTCAGAATTTTCGCCTGGTTTGAAATATTCAATATTTTTGACTTGAGAGTCTGTTAAAGGAACATCAAACCTATCTCTATAATACATTAAATCGTCAACATCTAATTTCTTTTGTTGGTGAGTAGTGTTTACACTTTCACCACTTTTACCCATACCATAGCCTTTTATAGTTTTGGCTATTATAACTGTGGGACTTCCTTTGTGATTGACCGCTTTATCATATGCAGCATAAACTTTATGAGGATCATGACCTCCTCTATTCAATCGCCAAATATCAGTATCTGACATTGATGAAACTAATTCTGTAGTTTCAGGATATTTGCCAAAAAACTTTTCTCTTACATATAGTCCATTTCTTGCTTTAAATGCTTGATATTCACCATCTACGGTCTCATTCATAATTTTTACTAAATGTCCCGTCTTATCATTTGCTAAAAGTGAGTCCCAATAAGATCCCCAAATAACTTTTAAAACATTCCAGCCGCCGCCTCGAAAAATACCCTCTAATTCTTGAATTATTTTTCCATTTCCTCTTACTGGACCGTCTAATCTTTGTAAGTTGCAGTTTACAACAAATATTAAATTATCTAAATTTTCACGCGCCGCTAAACCAATTGCCCCAAGTGACTCAGGTTCATCCATTTCTCCATCTCCAAGAAAAGCCCAAACTTTTCTTCCCTCATCTTTAATCAATCCTCTATTAATTAGGTATTTCATAAATCTCGCTTGATATATTGCTAGCATTGGACCAATACCCATTGAAACTGTTGGAAACTGCCAAAAATTTGGCATTAGCCAAGGATGAGGATAAGATGAAAGTCCACCAGTTTGTACTTCTTGTCTAAATCTATCTAACTGCTTTTCATTTAGTCTTCCCTCAAGAAAAGCTCTTGCATACATACCTGGTGCACTATGACCTTGAAAATATACTAGATCACCTCCAAATTTATTATTTTTTGCTCGCCAAAAATGATTCATACCAACATCATATAACGTTGCAGCTGATGCAAATGTTCCTATGTGACCGCCAAGTTCAGGATATTTTTTATTTGCTCTTACTACCATAGCAGCAGCATTCCATCTAATTAATGATCTTAACTTACGTTCTATGTTTTGATCTCCAGGTGATCTTTTTTCCTCTTCAGGTGGTATAGTATTTACATATGGAGTAGTTTGAGTATGAGGAATTTTAGATCCAGCTTTGTAAGATTGATCAATTAATTGTTTAATTAAAAAATGAGCTCTTTCAGAACCATCATTTTGTAGAACTGCACTTAAGGAATCTAGCCACTCTTTAGTTTCGACAGGATCAATATCGTCGTTACTACTAACCATTTTAACTTCATTAATCAATCTTGTTTGCTTGATTAGTTTTGGCTCTATAACTTTTGTTTCAACTTTTAAGTCAGATTTTGTAGCAGTTTCTGCTTCCTCTATTAATTTCTCTGTTGAAGGTGGGATTTTTTCGTCTAAGGTTTTGCTAATTGTCTCATGTTCAGCTTTGTTTTCCGAAGATAGAGTTAATATTAAATCACCTTTTGAAACTTTATCACCAATTTTTACATTTATATTTTCAATTATGCCTTCATAATTGGATGGTACTTCAACGCTTGATTTATCACTTTCCAAAGTGACAACAGGGTCATTTTTATTGATTTTGTCCCCTTTTTTTACAAGTACTTCGATTATTTCAACACTTTCAAAGTCTCCTATATCAGGAACTAATAAATCTAGATTCATTTTTGTAATATATATATATCAATATTTGCTAAAAAAATAATTTACATTATTAATTATGTATAAAAACTGTACAAATTGCGCCTGTAGCTCAATTGGATAGAGCGCTTGGCTACGGACCAGGAGGTTCTGGGTTCAACTCCTAGCAGGCGCACCAAAACGAAAGGATAAATGAAAATATCACTTGAAAAATCTGTAATATATTTCTTTTGTTTAGTTTTATTATTTATACTAATTATGGCAATAATCCTTTAATGAAAAAAAAATTTGAACAATTAAGTAATAAGCCAAGCTACATGAAGCATAATGGTGGTTTATTATTTAGATCAATTACTAAAAAAAAATTTGAGTTTAAAACTAAGATTAAAAAAACGCATTTAAATAAAGCTGGGATAACCCATGGCGGTTATATTTGTACAATCATTGATGCTGGTGCAGGCACTGCTTGTCATAGAGCAAGTGGTAATAAACCATGTGTAACTATTTCATTGGATATAAAATTTATAGCTCCCTCGAACATAGGAGATGAATTATTGGGAACAGCAGAAATTCAAAAAGTTACAAAGTCAATGATATTTATAAATTGCAAACTAAAGTGTAAAAATAAATTAATTGCAAGTGCGGTTGGGATTTGGAAAATTTTAAGAAGAGCTCTTCCAAATGCTGGACTAGGTGGATAAGTTTTATTTTCTTAATTGAAGAATAAATATTGGCAACACTAAAACTAAGCCAATAATTGATGAACTTAAACCAGGCGCAATAAATAATAGTGAAATAATTCCCAAATACCATCTTTGAAAACTAGAAACTTTTTTAAATAGATAGCCTGTAAATCCAATACCAATCAAACCAATTCCAATCATTGCAGATATTAAAGTTACAAAAAAATCATAAAAATTAAATCCTTGGGCAACCAGTAGTAGAGATGGTGAATAAACAAATACAAAAGGCACAAGAGCTTTTGCAATTCCTAACCTAAATGCTGTATTACCTGTAGTAAATGGATTTGATCCTGCAATTCCAGCGGCAGCGTACGCTGCAAGGGCAACAGGGGGTGTTATGTCAGCTAAAACACCATAATAAAATACAAAAAAGTGAGAAACAATTGGCTCAATTTGTAATTGAGTAAGAGCTGGTGCTGCAACAGCAACTAGTATTATATATGTTGCTGTAGTTGGTACTCCTGTACCCATAAATATGCATGATATAGCAATTAATATTAATGAAAAAAATAATGTTAGATCAGCTAAAGAAAAATAATTAAATGGTAAAAAGGTTAAAAAGAAACCTCCAATATCACCAGCCGTTTGAATTACTACATACCCTAATCTAAAGCCAACGCCTGTAAGTGTAACTACACCAACAATAATTCCAATTGATGTTGCAGCAGCTCCAACTGCTAAAGTATTCTTTGCACCTCTTGCAAGACACTCAAATAAGTCGTTAAAAGTAAGTCTATTTTTTTTTCTGATAAATCCAATAACGACACATGCAATTATTCCATTTACTGCAGCATAATCTGGAGTCCGACCAATTAAAATTAAATATACCAAGATAAACAACGGAACTATTGAAAGCCAATTGTCTTGTATAATTTTTATAAATTTAGGAACTTCACTTTCATTTAAACCTCTAAGTCCTAGTTTTTTTGCCTCTAAATGAACCATTACAAATATTCCAAAATAGTGAAGCAATGCTGGAATTAACGCAGCTGCTAAAATATCTCTTAAAGGTAATTCTAAATATTCTACCATAATAAATGCTGCAGCCCCTAAGATTGGAGGGGTTATTTGTCCACCAGTAGATGCTGTGGCTTCTACAGCACCAGAAAAATGTGGAGGATATCCAACTTTTTTCATTGCAGGTATTGTTAAAGATCCAGTTGTTACTGTATTTGCAATTGAAGACCCAGATATGGTTCCTAAAAATGCTGAAGAAAAAATTGCTACTTTTGCTGGTCCTCCAGAATATCGTCCAGCTATTACCATTGCTAAATCAATAAATAATTGTCCTAGTCCTATTCGTGTTGCAAGTACACCAAATAGAATAAATAAAAAAACATATTGAGCCATAACACCAACAGCTATTCCATAAATTCCTTGGTTAGTTATATAAATGTGATTTACAAACCCTGCCCAACTGCTGCCACCGTGCTTTAAAGCTCCAGGGAAAATAGGACCATAAAGTGCAAAAATCATAAATATTACACATATTAACGGCAGTGTGTATCCAATAGATCTTCTTGCAGCTTCAAGGGTCAAAATTATAAGTATTGATCCCATGATAACTTCAGTACTTGATGGATTTCCTACTCTACTAGCTAATATTTCAGGAGGCAATAAAGGTAGATAAAGTGCAGTTATTATAACTAGAATTGAAAAAATAATATCTATTATAGGAACTTTACTTTTTGATTTTTCATCAGGAAAACTTTTCCAATTATAAAATAGAAATACTAGACCAACTACAAAAGAAATATGAATTCCTCTATGAAGTATATCTCTAATTGTTCCAAATCCTGAAGCATAAAAATGGTAAATTGACATTGTAACTAGTGCAATAAACGTCAATAATTTCAGAAAATTTTTTAATTTTCTTTCGTTACTTTTTATTTCAAACTTTTCTTCAAGTTTTGAAACTTCCTCAGGAGAAATATTAAATTGAGACATAATAATGCCCTAGGTCTAATGACCTAGAGCACAATATATTTAAGAATACTTATAAATTTAATTTATAAGTCCTGCTTCTTTATAGAACTTTTCTGCACCAGGATGTAATGGCACTCCTACTCCAGAAAGAGCTGTATCAGGCGTTATTGTTTTACCTTTAGCATGACCAACATCCATAAGCTTTCTAGATTCTTTATTCCATAGAGCTTTGGTTATTTGATATATTAGCTCGTTATCTTCTTTTGCAGAGGTAAACCATTGAGCACCGACTGCTACAGTATTTACTTCATCAACACCTTCGTAAGTTCCTGAAGGAATTGGGCTTTGTGAGAAAAATCCATATTTTGAAGTTAATGCTTTCGCTCCTGCACCGTCTATAGGAACTAATTTTACATCAACTGCAGATGCTAACTCAACAATTGCTCCTGTTGGAAAACCTGCTACAACAAAAATTGCATCAACTTTACCATTTCTTAATGCATCTGTAGCTGCTTTACCTTTCAGAGCCTCAGCTTTTACGTCACTAGTGCTTAGACCATTAGATTCTAAAATTAATTTAGCATCAACATACGTACCAGATCCAGGTTCATCGAGTGACACTCTTTTACCTTTTAGATCTTTAACAGAATTTATATTGCTTTTTTTAAGAGCAACTAAATGTATGTGTTCTTGAAATAGTGCTGCGATAGTTCTTAAATCTTTTGCTGGTTCTTTTCCTTCCATAGTACCAGTGCCAGTGTAAGCCCAATAAGCAACATCAGACTGTGCAAATCCTGAATTTCTTAAACCTGAAATTATAGCATTTACATTATCTACTGATCCTCTTGATGAAACAGCTGACGCAATTAAGTTAGGAACTCCACAACTTCCACCTTTACCACATTCTCTTGATCCTGGCGGTTTAGAAATTGCATTTGCAATCATTCCACCAACTGGATAATAAGTGTAAGCTGTTCCTCCTGTACCAATTGTAAAAAATTTTAGTTCTTGAGCAAACGATTTACCTGACAAACCAAGCGTCAGAAGTAATATCATTAGAGAACTTTTGAATAAGTTTTTAATCATTTTCACTCCAATCTATTAATTATTATTACTATTTAATATTAATCAATTATTATTGTCTATATAAATTTAGAAGTATTTATGGTGTCTTAAGTTCATCCAAATTTTTAAATTCATTTAAAATATTAGGATTTATAAGAGCTTGAATATTTTTTATTTTATTTCCTTCAATTGTATTTCTGACAGCAATCTCAACTATTTTTCCATTTTTTGTTCTCGGTATATCTGAGACCTCAATTATTTTTTTGGGTACATGACGTGGGGATGCATCTTTACGTATAGCCTTCTTTAAATTAAAAGATAAATCTTCATTTAGCGACTTGGGTTTCTTTAAAACAACAAATAATATAATTCTTACATCATTATCCCATTTCTGACCTATAACTATTGATTCTTTAACTTCTTTAAATTTATCGACTACAGAATATATCTCAGCAGTACCTAACCTTGCTCCACCAGGATTTAGTGTAGCATCTGATCTTCCATAAATTACATAACCTCCGTTAGATTTTCTTTCAGCAAAATCTCCATGATGCCAAACATTTTTATATTTTTTGAAATATGCACTCTTATATTTTTTATTATTCTTATCATTCCAAAATAACTTTGGCATTGAAGGAAAAGGCGATTTACAAACTAATTCCCCTTTTTGATTTGTTAAGGATTTTCCTCTTTCAGAAAAAACATCAGTATTCATTCCTAATCCGTTATTTTGAATCTGTCCCCTGTAAACTGGTGAATATATATTTCCTAATACGAAGCACGATACTAAGTCTGTTCCACCTGCAATAGACGCTAGATGAACATTTTTTTTTATATTTTTATAAACATAATCAAAACCCTCAGATGATAAGGGTGATCCGGTAGAACAAATAATTTTGAGATAATTTAGTTTATATTTATTTTTAACCTTTACATTAAGCTTTTTTAATTGATCAATGTACTTGGCACTTATACCAAAGAGAGAAATTTTTTCTTTCTCCGCTATCTCAAATAATAAATCATTTCTTTTATGCATTGGAAAACCATCAAATAGTACAATAGACGCTTTTGATCCTAAAAAAGTCATTAACCAGTTCCACATCATCCACCCACAAGTTGTAAAATAAAATACATTATCTCCTTCCTTAACATCACAATGAAGTTTATGTTCTTTAAGATGCTGTAACAAAACCCCGCCAGCTCTATGACATATACATTTTGGTTTTCCTGTTGTTCCACTTGAGTATAAAATTGCTAGCTCTTTATCAAAATCAAACTTTTTGAATGTAAATTCTCTCTCTTTTTTAAATTTAATTTTATTATAATAAAAAATTTTAATTCCTTTGATCTTATTTTGTTTTAAACTTTTTTTACCTGGATAATTAGTAATTAGAACACATTTAATAGATTTTATTTTTTTTAAAATAGCTGGTAATCTTTCAACTATATTGATCTCTTTACCATTATAGTAATACCTATCTGTAATTATTAATACTTTTGGTTTAATTTGAGAAAATCTTTCTATAACACCTTGTATACCAAAGTCTGGGGAACATGATGACCAAATGGCTCCAATAGCACTAGTTGCTAAAAAACTCTCAACTGTCTCAATTTGATTTGCTGTATACGCTGCAATTCTATCTTTTTCTTTTATTTTATGTTTTTTAAAAAAATTAATTAATTTTAGAGTGTTATCATTTAATTCATTCCAAGATTTTTCTTCTCGGTATCCGTTTTCACTAATAAATGTAACAGCCTTTGAATTATCTTTTTTAGACAACAAGTTTTCTGCATAATTTAATTTAGATTTTACTAAAAATTTACTTTTAAAAATTTCTTTTGGAAAATGAAATTTATCATTTTTGATACCTTTTATATTTGAAAATTCCCATATAGAAGACCAGAAAAGCTTTGGGTTTTCAATTGTCCAATTATACAATTTTTTATAATTTTTCTTAGGCACGTAATTAAATTTCTTTGCTAAAAACTTTTCAAATTCAAATAAATTTGATTTTGATTTTGTTTTAGAATTTGCTTCCCACAGTTTATGAGGCATAAAAAAATATATTTAATTTTTAGAAATTATGATAACCTTAAAACATTAAATAATAAAAATGAGAACTTTTTCCTCAATGATTCGGACTAGTTTTAGCCCATTTTTGTTCTTTAGAGGTAACAATATATAGTATTGGTAAAAAAACCTATACCAAAGCTAGAAATGACAAAAAATAAAATCACAGCAGTTCTCGGGCCTACAAATACTGGAAAAACCTTCCTAGCAATTGAAACTATGCTTTCTTTTGATTCGGGCATGATTGGTTTCCCTTTAAGACTTTTAGCAAGAGAAGTTTATGACAAAATTATAAAAAAAATAGATCCATCAAAAGTTGCTTTGATTACAGGTGAAGAAAAAATAATTCCAATGAATGCAAAATATTTTCTTTGCACTGTTGAGTCTATGCCATTGGATAAAAGTTTAGAATTTGTTGGTATAGATGAAATACAAATGTGTAATGACCACGAGCGAGGTCATATTTTTACAGATAGATTGTTAAATATGAGAGGTGAAAAGCTTACCATGCTCATGGGTTCAAACTCTATTAAAAAAATTATTCAAAAACTTGATGATGATATTGAATTTAAAAATCGAGAAAGGCTTTCTAAATTATCTTTTGGTGGTCACAAAAAAATTTCAAGAATAGAAAGAAAAAGTGCCGTAATTGCTTTTTCTACTGAAGAGGTATACGCAATTGCAGAATTGATAAGACGTCAAAAAGGTGGCGCCGCTATTGTTATGGGTTCACTTAGCCCCAAAACAAGAAACTCACAGGTAAGTTTATATCAATCTGGGGATGTTGATTATTTAGTTGCTACTGATGCAATTGGAATGGGAATAAATATGGATTTAGATAATGTTTATTTTTCAAATTTAAAAAAGTTTGATGGAAAAAAATTAAGAAATTTAAATATTTCAGAAATTGGGCAAATAGCAGGTAGAGCAGGAAGATATTTAAATGATGGCATGTTTGGTACAACTGGAGAATGTAAAGAGGTTGGACCTGAGGAAATTGAAGCATTAGAATCTCATAGCTTTCCAGATATACAAACTATCTTTTGGAGAAACTCAAAATTGAATTTTAGTAATAAAGTTTCATTATTAAAATCTTTAGAAGAGAGACCACAAAAAGAGTGGCTAAGACGAATTAATGAATGCCAGGATGAAAAGGTATTAAAATATTTTTTAAAAGAATCATCGAGTATTAAAATTCAAGATAATAGTGAAATCTTACAAATACTTTGGGAATGTTGCCAAATACCTGATTTTGTAAAAAAAACTTATGGTCATCACTTTGAAGTTGTAAGTAAAATTTTTAATTTTTTAACACTTGGGAATAAAAAAGTTCCAAATCACTATATGAAAGAACAGCTATCTTTATTGGATAAATTAGATGGAAACGTTGACTCTTTATCCAATAGAATTGCTAATGTCAGAACCTGGGCTTATGTTTCAAATAAATCAAATTGGGTTGAAAATCAGGACTATTGGATAGAGAGAACTAAAAATCTAGAAGATAAGCTATCTGATAGACTTCATGAAGAGTTAACAAAAACATTTATAGATAAAAGGGCAAGTGTTTTGGCCAGAGGTTTAAAACAAGACATTACGTTTGAAACAGAGATTATTAATGATGAAGAGGTAATGATAAATGAACAATTTATTGGTCGTTTAAAAGGTTTAAAATTAGAATTAGATCTTAAAGTTGATACATTGGATGCTGATGTAAAATCATTAAAAAAGGCTGCAAGACAAAACGTAGTTCCTGAAATTATAAAAAGAATAAATCAAATAATTGACACTGGCTTAATTGAACTGAAGGATGATTTTAAAATTTATTGGAACAATAATCAAATTGCTAAATTAATTCCGGGCTCCGATTATCTAAATCCACAAATTCAAATAATTATTGATGAAATGATTGAAAATACTGAAAAATCAAGACTTAATTTTTATTTACAGTCCTGGCTAAATGATAAAATTGAAACAGAGCTACAAAGTCTAATAGACTTAAAAAATGTTAAGGATAATAATTCAGAACTAAGAGCTTTAGCTTATCATCTCTATGAAAATAATGGAGTTGTTAAAAGAGATGAAGTTATAAATTATTTAAATAAACTTAATCAAGATGAAAGGAAAAAATTAAGAAACTTAGGTGTAAAATTTGGCAGATATCATATTTTTTTGTTTAAATTATTTAAACCGAGCTCTGTATCCTTAAGAATTCTTTTATGGAAAAACTTTTATGAGAGAAATTTTGACTTCTCACCACCAACTTTTGGATTGAACTTTTTAGAAGAAAAGAAAACACTTAATAAAAATTTAATGCTTTTATGTGGTTTTGAAAAGTTTGAAAATCTATATGTAAGGATAGATATTTTAGAGAGGTTATTTTTAATGATTTTTAATACTAAATCCGAAGATAAAATTAAAGAGATAAAATTAATTCCTGAAATGTTGAATTTGCTAGGTTGTAATAAAGAAAATTTTGTGAAATTAATTAAAAAAATGAATTATAAAACTTATGAAAAAGATAATAATCTTCACTTTAGATATATTCCATTAAGAAAAGTAATAAAAAAAGATACTAAAAAGAATATTAATGATAATCCATTTAATGTTCTTTCACAGCTTAACTTAAAATAATGTTTAACATTTTTAAAAAAGAAGAAACTGAAAAAGATAATAATCATCCATCTATAATGGCTGTTGCTTGTTTGTTAATTCATTCAGCCAAAATTGATGAGAATTATACTGATAAAGAAAAAAAAATTATAAAAGATGCAATCATTGAAATGGGGGCTGAAGCTGATGAAATAGATAAAATTATTCAAGATGCAGAGGAAAAGGAGAAAGATTCAAATCAAATACTTGATTTTACTAGAGAAGTGAAAAATATAAATGAGGAAGATAAAAAAATCATAATTGAGGCATTATGGGATATTATATATTCAGATGAAGATGCCGATATGTACGAAACAAACCTAATGAGAAGATTATCTGGTCTGCTTTATCTAGATCCAAAAGTTGTTGGTGATATTAAAGAGAAAGTTCGACAAAAAAAAACATGACATATTTAGTTAATGAAAAGTGCATCAAATGTAAATTGATGGATTGTGTAGAGGTATGCCCAGTTGATTGTTTTTATGAAGGCAAAAATATGCTTGTAATTAAACCTGATGAGTGTATAGATTGTGGCGTTTGTGAGCCAGAATGTCCAGTGGACGCCATAATATCAGATAATGATGATGAAAATGGTAAATGGATGGAAGTAAATAAAAAGTATGCGGATATATGGCCAAACATTAGTGAAAAAAAAGATCCCCCAACGGATCATGAAAAATTTAAAGATGTAAAAAATAAATATGAAGAATATTTTAAAGAAAATCTTGAATAAAAAAAAAACTAAAAAAGTTACAAAAAAAAAGACTACACCAGCAAAGAAAACTGCAAAAGTAAAGAAAACTGTAAAAGTACCAAAAGTAAAAAAAATAGCCAAAGAATTAAATAAAAAAAAAATAATTAAAAATCAAAAAAAAAAAGAAAAAGTCGAAACAAAAACTGATCCATTAAGAATTCCTAAAAATAACGAACAAAAACCTGAAATCAAAAAAGTAAAAAAACAAGAAACTGAGAAAAGGTTATTTAAGGCTAAAGATTATGTTGTATATCCAAAACATGGTGTTGGTCAAATAACTGAAACTAAAAAAATTAATATAGGCGGAATTGACGTTGAAACATATATTTTAAAATTTGAAAAAGATAAAGCAAATGGAATGGTTCCTGTAAATAAACAATCTCACTTAAGACCTCTTGCAACTATTAACCAAATTAATAAATGTGTAAGTATTTTAAAAAGTAAACCAAAAATTAAGCGTTCAATGTGGAGCCGAAGAGCTCAAGAGTATGAAGCAAAAATTTCGTCTGGTAAGATATATGACTTAGCAGAAGTTGTGAGAGATCTTAATAAGGGTGATGATATCATGATCGACCAGTCATATAGTGAAAGACAATTATTTGAAAAAGCCTATGATAGATTATTGACAGAGTTCCAAATTGTGATTGGCTCAAGTTTGGAAGATGCTCAGAAAAAACTAGATAAAGCTCTTAAGAGAAACTTGGAGAAACAAGTACAAAAAATTGAGGAAAAACCAATCAAAGAAGAAGTAATTAATCAGGAAATAGCAGAGTAAAAAAAACGCTCCCCACGCAAGCGCCATGAGAAGCGTTATCAGTTAAAAAGAATACTAAACTATCTTCTTTTTTTCTTCTTAGCCTTTTTCTTAGCTTTTTTCTTAGTTTTCTTTTTAGCAGCTTTCTTTTTTCTTTTAGCCATCTTTAGCTCCCTTTTTTTATAAACGAATCTTTATGATTCGTTAATTACTAATTTTTATTTTTTTTGCATAGTTATGTCAAACATATAATTTTTTGAAAAAAATTTAGAAAAATATTTTTTTTTATTTTTTTTTTTAAGAATTAAAAAAGTTAAATAAATCGCTATTAATAAAGTGTTTTATCAAAATTTTTTAGTAAAGTTTTTCAAATTGATTTTTATATTTTGTAACTATTTTATATCTTTTAAGTTTTAAAGTTGGGGTTAACATTCCATTTTCAATTGAAAATTTTTCATTAATTATAAAAAATTTTTTTATTTGTTCTATTTTTGCAAGGTTTTGATTTACTTTGTTAATTTCTTTTTCTATTTGTTCGTGATTTATATTCAAATTTTCTTCAGACAAAACCAATAAAGCAACTAAGTATGGTTTATTATCTCCATAAACAATTGATTGATCAATAAATTTCGAATTTGATAATTCATTTTCTATTTTAACCGGAGAAATATTATCCCCACCAGGTGTTATCAAAATATCTTTTTTTCTGTCAGTAATTTTTAAATAACCATTCTCAAAAATTCCAATATCACCCGTATGTAACCAACCATCTTTTAAAACTTTATTAGTTTCTTCTTCATTATTCCAATAGCCTAACATTACATTTTCACCTTTAACTAAAATTTCTCCATCTGAAGCTATTTTTACCTCATTGCCTTTAAACGGTGGACCCACAGTCTCAACCCTAATATCATCAATTGGGTTACAACTCACAACTGGAGAGGTTTCGGTTAATCCATAACCTTGTAGTGTAGGTAGACCAATGGCATTTAAAAAAATACCAACTTCTTTATCAAGAGCTCCTCCACCTGAAACAAAGGTTTTTAGCTCACCTCCAAATTGACTTTTAATTTTTTTCCTTACAATTTTTTCTAAAATAATATCAATTAATTTTTCTATAATTGTTAAAGATTGTTTGTTTATCTTCTTGGTTCCTAGTTCTAACATTTTTAATACTAAACTTTTTTTTAATCCTGTTGCTTTATTAAAACTTGCATTAATCTTTTGAAATAAATTTTGGTAAAATCTAGGCACTGCAGTCATTATTTGGGGTTTGCAATCGTTCATATTTTTAATTAATTTTTCAATACTTTCTGCATAGAATATTTTTGCTCCAACACTTATTTGAACAAATTGAACTGTATGTTCATAAGAATGTGAAAGAGGTAACCAAGTTAAAAATCTAGTCTGATCTGTTAGCAAAGGTTTTAATATATCAAGTGCACCTTCACAATTATTTAAAATACCACCATGACTTAAGATTACACCTTTTGGATTACCTTGTGTTCCTGATGTATAAATAATGCAAGCTGGATCATTCCTTTTAATTGATAAGTCTGGAATATTTAAATCTTGGTAATCTAAATTAGAAAATAATTTATTAACATTAATATAACTCTCAGAATCTATATCTAATTGTTCAAAAGAAAATATTTTTGCAACAAAGCTCTTTTTTTTTATTATTTCTTTAACTTTATTAAATTGTTCTTGATTAGAAACAAAGATTAATTTTGGATTACAATTTTCAATTATATATTCGTAATCTTTCTCTGCATAAGTTGTATAAGCTGGAACAGTAATAGCTTCAGATAACATTACTGAAAGATCAGTTATAAACCACTCAGGTCTATTTTCAGATATTAATAAACATCTATCACCTTTATTTGCATATTTTTTAATTTCTGAGGAAAGTTTTTTAATTGAGTGAAATGTTTTTTCCCATGTAAAACAATTACTGGTGTCTTTTAAAGATGTTAAAAGAATATTATCTTTTTTTTGTTTTTTATAACTAGTGAAAAACAGTTCGACTAAATTATTAATATTTCGTGTACTCATAAATTCTTGGTGGGCAAAGAGAGAATCGAACTCTCACAGTATTGCTACTATTGGATTTTGAGTCCAACGCGTCTACCAGTTCCGCCATTCGCCCCTTAAATATTCTTTTACTCTACTTGATTAATTTTGTTCTAACAAGATTCAATTGATTTTTTTAATCCAATCTTTTAATTATCTCGTGAATAACATTATCCCAATTATCAATTCTTTTTTGCTTAAAAAATTTGTGCTTAGGATACCATGAAAATTTTTTGTTTTGTACTTGCCACCTCCATTCTGGACTATAGTGCTGTATTAGCCAAGTATTAACTTCCAGAGTACCAGCAAGATGTGCTAAAGCAGAGTCAACTGTTATAATTAAATCTAAGTTTTTGAGAATAGATATAGTTTCCTCAAAAGCGTTTTCTTCCTCTTCAATTTCATCAGAAAAATCAATAAGTTTATCTTTAAATTTAAAATGATGTATTTGTTCTTTACCAAATCCACTTTGTAAATTTATAAAATTTAATTTCTTGTTCTTGAATAAAGGCTCAAAAATTTTCAATTCAACTGATCTCATAGAATCTCTTATATAATATCGGTCTCCTTGCCAACTAATACCTATTTTTTTTCCTTTAAAGACTCGAAGCTTTGTCTCCCATTTTTTAAGATTATCGTTATTAATTTTTATGTAATTTAAATTCTTGACCAAGATTTTCTCTTGTAGATATATAATTTTGGGCAAACTTAATAAAAAAATAAAATAATCAAAAATAGGCAGTTTTCCTTTACCCTCTCTTAAATCTAAATCTTTATTTTTAAAAAGATGAAATAATTTTTTTTTTAATTGAAAAATGATTTTTACTTTATATTTTTTTTTTATGAAAAAAATATACCTTGAAAATTGAATAATATCTCCAATTCCTTGTTCAGACAAAATTAAAATTGTTTTATTGTCTAGATTCTGCCCTTCCCATTCTTTATAATTTTTAAATAAAGTTGGATTATAATTATTTACAATCTTTCTATATTCATAATTAATCAATCCATTTTCTACTTCTCCAGAATAAAATTGGAAAAAACTATAGCCATACATTACATCAGGGTTTTTTGGGCTTAAATCTAAGGCTATTTTAAAATATTTTTTTGAGTTTAAAAAATCTAAACTTCGTAAATAAACATGAGCTAAATTAATTAAAGTATTCAAATTACTAGGATTTATTTTGTAAGCGTTTAAATAATGATGGATTGACAAATTATTTTGACCTGAATGTAAGTATAAATAACCATTTAGATTTTCAAATGTTTCCTCATTTTTAAATAATTTTTTATTTTTTTTTAATAAACTACTAGCATCATTTAATTCCTTTAAATCTATTTTTATAGTTACTAAACTTATTAAAACATCCAAATCATTAGGATATTCTTTTAGTATTTTGTTGAAGTATTGTTTCGCTTTATTTAATTGTTTTATATTTTTATAAATTTTACCAATAAAGTAATCAGCATCTCTAAAATTTTCTTTGAGTGCAGCTGCTTTAGTTAAATATTTCAAGGAATTAATATTTTTTTTTTGTTCGTATAATGCAATTCCTATTAAAAATAATGAGTTAAGATGATTTGGAAATTTATTTAAAATTTCTGAAAATATTTTTTCAGCTGACTGAAAATTTTTATTTTTGATAAACTCAAGGCCTTTTTTATATTTTTCCTCGTTTATAAGCACATTATTATTTTTCATATACTGAATATAATATCATTATGATTTTGTAAATCATAATGATTCGTTAAATCATTATATTTGAATAAATTGATGTGATATAATTAATTATTATGAAAGACACTTATCAAAAACTTTTTAATCTTAGAAAAAGTTTAGATCTATGGGAAACAGAAATTGGGATAGATAGATTAAGTACAAAAAGCAAAATTATAATTGAATATTTACTTTCGCAAAAAAAACTTCCTATTTCTCTAAATGAAATAAGAAGTGATAATTTTGTTGAAAAAAAAATGAGTATTGCAAGTTTTAATAGATGCATAAATGAGTTAATTAAATCAAAGAGGATTAAAGTTTATTTAGACGCTAATGATAGAAGATCTCAAATTATAGATCTTTTTTAGATGTTACTAAAGTTCATTAAAATAAATCTTTTAATAATTTTTTTATTTATTTTAAGTTTTTTTTTAATATCTATCCCAGTTGAAACTGAAAATTTTAATTATGGAAGTTATTTTTTTCTACCTCACTCTATCAGAATTATAGCTGCAGTTATTTTTGGTAAAATAGCATTTTTCGGTCTGTTTGTTTCTCACTTAATAATATCAGAATTTTCTACCTCGAGAATGATTGATGTTAATTTATTGCTCTCTTTAGTAGGTTCCTCATCTTGTTACATAGCAGTTTTCATAACGCATATATTCAAAATATCAAAAGTAGATTTCAAAGGAATTAAATTTGAGCAATTACTTTTCATCATTTTGCTTTCTTCCATAATTAATTCTATTGGTACTTTTTTAGTTTTTGATAATATTTTTATCTTTTCAAGTTTTAAATTTATTTTTTCATACTTAATCGGTGATTTTGTAGGAGGTGTAATAGGTTTTTATATATTTATTAAAATTTATTCTGCGTATAAAAAGAAATTAAATGATTAAAGAATTATATAATAAGACAATTAAACTGGCAGGTAACAAAAGATCTAAATCTATTTTGGGTTTTATATCTTTTATTGAAAGTTTTATATTTCCAATACCACCCGATGTTTTGATAATTCCAATGACAATAGCTCGAAAACATGAATGGATTAGAATTGCATTAATTGCAACTATAGGATCTATTTTGGGAGCATGCCTTGGTTATCTTATTGGATATGTTTTCTTTAACGAAATTGGCCTTAAAATTTTTGAGATTTATGGTGTAGATGATGCTTCGTTTTTAAAAGATAAAGTGTCTTCAGATGGTGGCGTAATAGCCTGGATTACTCTTTTGGCAATTGCTGGTTTTTCTCCAGTACCTTTCAAGCTACTAACAATTACAAGTGGTTTTATTAACTTCAATATTTTATATTTTATTATTATTTCTGTTTTAACCAGAGGTTCACGTTTTTTTTTGATAGCATTTTTAATTGGAAATTTCGGACCTACAATGAAGAAAATTATTGAAAAAAAACTTCTTAAATTCTCAATCTTTTTGTCAATTATTTTAATTATTTTTGCTTATTTTATTTATAAATTTTTAAATAATTTTATTAATTAAATATGATCCTACTTCCAAATAGAAAAAATTTTTATGTGATTATTTTTTTTATCTCATTAATTTCAATAATTTCCGCGTTATACATTGAGTATGTATTGAAGTATCAACCATGCGAATTATGTATTTATCAAAGATTACCTTACCTAACTGCAATATTTGTAACCCTTATTGGTTTTAATTATTCGAATAATGATAAAATTTTAATAGTTACAATTATGATATTTACTTTGAGCGCCATACTATCTGGATATCATTTTGGAATTGAGAATAGTATATTTGATGAGCTTTCAGCCTGCACAAGTGGATCATCAGATATTTTAAATAAATCAAAATTACTTGAGTCTCTTAATCAAAGTATGCCTGTTAATTGCAAAGATGCTACTTTTAAAATTCTTGGAGTTTCGCTAGCGGCAATAAATACGATTTTATCAGTTTTAATTGTAATTTTTTCTATTAGAACATTGACTTATGAAGAAAACTAATAAAAAAAAATTAGAAGAATTTATAAGAGTAGATCATGCTGGAGAAAGAGGAGCAATTAAAATTTATGAAGGTCAATTGCTTGCTTTAAATACTATTATTAAAAATGATGACTTAAAACAAACAATTGGTGAAATGAAAAAACATGAGGAAGAACACTCGAATTTTTTTGAAGATGAAATAGAAAAAAGAAATATAAAACCAACAAAATTTTTGCCATTGTGGGATTTGCTTGGATTGGGCCTTGGATTTGGCTCAACAATACTTGGAAAAAAGGCAGCAATGTTGTGTACAGCATCCGTAGAAGAAGTAATTGATGAACATTACAAAAATCAAATTGATCAAATAGAGGTAGACGAAAAGGATTTAAAAGAAAAAATAATAAAATTTAGACAAGATGAATTAGACCATAAAGATATAGCATACGAGGAAGGAGCTACGAAGAAGGGTCTTTATTCGATTATGGATAAAGTAATTAAAACTGGTTCTAAGGTTGCTATAAAAATTTCTGAAAAAATTTAATTACGGTTCAAGTTCAACATCCCAGTATAAATAATCCATCCAACTTTTATGTAAAAAGTTTGGTGGAAAATTTTTACCATTTTTATGGAGGTCCTCTGTAGTAGGTTGAAAGGGCCATTGATTTAGTGTCATACCTGAGTACTTTATTAGTCTTCCTCCTTTTTTAACATTACAGGACGAACAAGCTGTTACAACATTATCCCAATTGGTTTTGCCTCCTTTTGATCTTGGCAGTAAGTGATCAAAAGTTAATTCATCTTTACTACCACAATATTGGCAACTAAATTTATCTCTCAAAAAAACATTGAACCGTGTAAAATTAGGATTTGATTGAGGTCTTATGTATGATTTAAGAGCAATTACACTTGGAAGTTTCATGCTAAACGAAGGACTTCTAATTTGTCTATCATAATAACTAACAATAGAAACTCTATCTAGGAAAACAGATTTAATTGAGTCCTGCCAACTCCACAATGAAAGTGGATAATAACTTAAAGGCCTATAATCTGCATTTAAAACTAATGCAGGACATTTTTCTAAAGAGATACTTTGATCAGAAAGCTCAATCATATCTAAAACATACATTAAATATATTTTTTATCAACACAACTAATATTATATTAAATATTTATTAACTGATTATTTTTTTTTTTATAAAGTTTAATGCCGCACTCGAAGCTTCCATAGGTATATGGTGATCACAGTTTTTAATCATTAAAGTTTCAATTTTAATTTTATTTCTAATAAAAAAGTCCTTAGCTTCTAGTAAATTATTTGGCGGAACAATTGGGTCATTTTCACCGTGTATCATTAAAATATCGGTTTTAGTTTTTATTCTTGGAGATAGATCTTTCATGTTTATAATTCTTCCAGAAAATCCTACGATACAACTAAATTCTTTTTCGGATGTCAGGCCAACATTTAATGACATCATACATCCTTGGCTGAAACCAGAAACACAAATTTGTGAATATTCTAAATTAAAATAATTACTTACTTCTGAAATATAACTGTTTAGAACATTTTCCGCTTTTTTTGATTCTTGAAGAGTATATTCTGGATCTTCATTATTTAAATCAAACCATTGAAACCCTACTGGATTAATACTGCATACTTCATGTGCATCGGGACATAAAAAAACTGTATTTTTTAAAAATCTTTTCCAGTTTAAAGTTAACATGCTGATGTCTTTACCATCACCTCCATATCCATGAAGTAAAATTACAGCACTTTTAACTTTCTCATTATCCTCTGGTTTTATTATTGTTGTATTTAATGAAAATTTCATAAAATTCTTGGTAACCAATCGAGTAAAGACTGATCATTAAAGTCAATGTAGCCAACAATTCTTCCAACCTCAAAACCATTTTTGTCTATTAGAATTGTTGTGGGTAATCCTCTTAGTTTAAATATCTGGGAAAACTCTGGTCCAGATCCTGTGAATATATCTAAATTTTTAATTTTTATTTCGTCAAAAAACTCTTTAGATTTTTTATAACTTTCGCCACCAATATTAATTGGGATTATGTTTATGTTTTTAAATTCATTTAAGGTTTTGAGTTTATCTAAAGATGGCATTTCTTTTTTGCAAGGAGCGCACCAAGTAGCCCAGAAATTTATTATTAATGGGTTTGATTTATAATTATTTAAACTTACTTTTTGACCTTCAGATTTAATAAATTCTATATTTTTAATTTTTTTCTTGTCTTTATGTACTATAAGATTCTTAATTTCTGGACGTTCTATTGAATATGAGACGCTAGATGATATTAAGTAAAATATTATTATAAGATAATTAAAAAAAATGATTTTCATACAATTATTAATAATTAAATATCATGGGTAAAAATAAAAACAATCAGCCAATTTGGAATACAAGAATAAAAAAGGTCTCAAAAAACCTTTTTAAAAAGGTTGGTGGATCAATTTCAATCGATAAAAGATTATTTAGAGAGGATATTGAAGCTTCAATTGTACATGTTGAGATGCTGTTTAAACAAAAAATTATAAATTTTAAAATTAAAAATAAAATAGTATGGGGTTTAAATAGAATTAAGAACGAAATTATAAAAAAAAAATTTGTATTTGATGATAAGCTTGAGGATATTCATATGAATATAGAGCACAGACTGTTTCAGATCATTGGAGAGGATGCTGGATATATTCACACAGCAAGATCAAGGAATGATCAAGTAGTCACAGATTTTAAAATTTGGTTAAGAAAAGCAAATAAAGAAATTGTTAAGAATATAGATGTAACAATTAAAAATATTTTAAAAAAAGCAGAAAAAAATGTTGAAACAATTATGCCTGGTTTCACACATCTAAAAAATGCACAACCAGTTTCATTTGCTCATTACCTAATGGCGTACTTAGAAATGTTTAATAGAGATAAAAATAGATTTCAAAATAATTTAGAGAGTCTTAATGAAAATCCACTTGGTGTGGCTGCTTTAACAGGTACTTCTTTTAAAATTGATAGATTTTATACTTCAAAAAAATTAGGTTTTGATAGACCAACTAAAAACTCAATTGATACTGTTTCTGATAGAGATTTTGTAATTGATTTTCTATATTCTTGCTCTGCATGTGCTGTTCATATCTCTAGGATTGCAGAGGAGTTTATAATCTGGAATTCAGATGCTTTTAAACTTATTAATTTGAATGATAAAATTGTAACTGGATCATCCATTATGCCTCAAAAAAAAAATCCTGATCCTCTAGAATACTTGAGAGGCAAAACAGGTTTTATATTTGGAAATCTATTTTCTATGCTTACAACATTAAAAGGACTACCACTTTCTTATTTTAAAGATTTGCAAGATGATAAAGAAATTGTTTTTAAATCGTTTGATCAGTTAAAAAATTCCTTAATTATATTAAATGATGTTCTTAAAAATTTTTCGCCAGATAAAAAAAGGATGATCGAACTTGCAGAAAGTGGCTACATTACAGCAACTGATTTAGCAGATTACATGGTTAGAGAATTAAATTATCCCTTTAGAAAAGCCTATTTACAAACAGCTAAAATCATAAATTTTGCTGAAAAAAATAAAAAAAAATTGTCAGAACTCTCAATAAAAGAGATAAATAAAATTGAAAAAGGTTTAACCGCTGATGTTCTGAAAATATTTGAACTAAAAAAATCTGTTAATTCTAAAGTTTCTTATGGTGGAACTTCTTTCGACAACATTAAGAAAATGATATTAAGTTACAAGAAGAAATAACTATGATTAAAAAAATAACTTTAATTACCATGTGTCTAATTTTATTAACTTCATGTGGAAGAAAAAATGAGCCAAAATATGAGGCATCATTAAATAATAATGTTATGAAATTTAATAATTTTAATAACGTATTTAAAATGCCAAAAAAAGATGAAATATATAAATAATATTTTTACAGTTGAAAAATCTAGACTCACTAAAGTAATTAAAAAATTTGAAACACCAATTTTTTGCTATTCGGAGAAAAAAATTAATGAAAATATAAGTAACTTTAAAAGAAGTTTTAAATCGTTTTCTCCAATCATATGTTTTTCAACAAAGTCAAACTGTAATCTAGAAATACTTAAACTAATTAAACGAAGTGGATTGGGAGCTGATGTTGTCTCAAAAGGTGAATTAATGATTGCTCTTAAAGCGGGAATAAATTCCAAAAAGATTGTTTTTTCTGGAGTGGGTAAAACTAGGTCAGAATTGATTTATGCAATAGATAAAAATATTTTATTGATTAATTGTGAGTCTAGAAGTGAAATATTAGAAATAGAAAGTATAGCAAAATCTAAGAATAAAAAGGTAAATATTGGAATTAGATTAAATCCAAATACAGATGCAAAAACAATTAAACAAATTTCAACTGGTAAAAAAGAAAATAAATTTGGTGTTAGTGAAAAGACATTTATTGAAGTTTCAAAATATATAAAAAATTCAAAATTTTTAAATCTAAAATGTTTAAGTGTGCATATTGGAAGTCAAATTCTAGATCATAAGCCATACCAAAAAATGCTTAACGTTATAGATAAATTAATAAAAAAAATTAATTTTAATTTTGAGTATATAGATCTTGGTGGTGGTATGGGAATTGATTATAAAAAAGACAATAAAAAATTTAATTATAAAAAGTATAATCAAATTATTAAGAAATTTTTAAAAAAGCATAAATCAAAAATTGTTTTTGAACCTGGCAGATCAATTATAGGTGATACCGCGATATTAATTTCAAAAATTATTTATATAAAAGAAAATTCTAAAAAAGATTTTATTATTATGGATGCAGCTATGAATGATTTTATGAGACCTGCCTTGTATGGGGCTAAACATAAAATAATTCCATTAAAAAAAACCAATAAAATGACTACGAAAAGTTATGATTTTGTAGGTCCGATTTGCGAAACCACAGATAAATTCCTAACTACAAATAAATTTCAAAAATTAAATGAGAAAGATTATATTATTATTTGTGACGTAGGAGCGTATGGCTCATCGTTATCTTCAAATTATAACATTAGACCTAAACCTGCTGAAATATTAATAAAAGGGTCAAAAATAAATGTAATTAAAAAAAGACAAAAACTAAAAGATATAATTTAGTTTTTGACAAAAATGATAAGAAAACTTCTATTTTTATTTTTTTTCTTCCTAGGTATATCTTTAATTTCAATAATATTTTTGCCATCATTAATGATGCCAACTAAAATAGTTTTATTCGGTGGAAAAATGATGGGAAGGTGGGCCGCCGTTTGCCTTCAGATTTTTTTACAAACAAAAATTATTGTTAAGGGTAAGGAAAATATTATTAAAAATGAAAAGTTTTTTATTGCTTGCTCTCATCAATCGATGTTTGAGACTTTTTACCTACAAACAATTTTTAATTCACCAATATTTATTTTAAAATATGAATTAATCAAAATGCCTATATTTGGCTGGTATTTAAAAAAGATAGGATCAATTTCAATTAATAGAAATAAAATTAGTAAAGATAATTTAGGTTTAATAGATAAAATAAAAAATTCTATAAGAAATTCAGAAAGACCATTAATTATTTTTCCTCAAGGAACAAGAGTTTTACCAAATGAAATAATTCCTTTTAAAAAAGGTGTTGGTAGAATTTATGACGAATTAAAAATAAATTGCCAACCTGTGGCGATAAATTCTGGAAATGTTTGGCCAAAAGATGGAAAATTATCTTCAAAAAAAACAATAACAATATCAATTCTTCCAGCAGTAAAACCTGGAATGGAATCAGCAGACTTTACAAGTTATATAGAGGATAAAATATATACTGAGTTAAAATTAATGAATTAGCCCTTCATTGGCATTACAACATATATGCTATCATAATCAGCTGGATCTCTGATTAAGGCTGGTGAACCTGTATCTTTTAAATAAATTTCAATGTTATCTCCATCAAGTTGGGATGCAACATCAATTAAATATCTAGAATTAAAGCTTATATCAAGCTCGTGATCAAACTTAACATTTAAACTTTCTTTACCATCACCACTATTTGTATTGTTAACTGAAAGATCAAGATTATCTTTTGAAAGATTAAATTTTACGCCATCTTTTTTATCTAAAGAGACTGAGGCAACTCTATCTACTGAATTCAAAAATGATTTTAAATTAACTTCTAATTTTTTTTGGTTTTCTTTTGGTATTACCTGTACGTAGTTTGGAAATTTTCCATCAATAAGTTTAGATATCAATATACTATTGTTAATTTCAAATTTAATTTTTGATTTAATATTTGATATTTTTACATCACCTTCATAGTCCTCTAATAATGAACAAAGCTGAAAAATAGTCTTCTTTGGTAATATTATTTGATCAAATTGGACTTTATTTTGGAGTCTTATCTTTGATATGGACATTCTATGACTGTCAGTAGCTGCAGCTGTTAAAAAATTTTTATCTTCAACTTCTGTCTGATGTAAAAAAATTCCACTTAAATAATGTCTTGTTTCATCGTTAGATACTGAAAATTTACATTTATTTAGCAGTTTTAGTAGCTCTTTTGATTTAATCGAAAACTCATTTTCATTAAAATTTTCATCTGTAAAGGGAAATTCGGAAGCACTAATACAATTTAAGTTGAACACAGATTTATCAGACTCTAAATGCAATTTATTTTCACTAGGATTAGAAAAATTAATTTTACTTCCAGATGAAAATTTTCTAACAATATCGTACATTATTGATGAGGATGAAGTAGTTTTGCCCTCTTCTAATATTTCGACATTTGGAATTTGATGAATAAAAATTAAATCAAGATCAGTAGCTGTAATTGTTAGTTTTCCACTACTTACATCCAATAATACATTTGAAAGTATCGGTAACGTACTTCTTTTTTCAATTACACCTTGACAATAATTTAAAGATTTTTGAAGATCTTGTTGATTTAGACTAAACTTCATTTTCTTTATTATACAAAATCTTATTTTTTAAACTATCAATATTAATATTTAATTCGCTATCCTCTTTTCTCAATCTCTCTATGGTTTTAACAGAGTGGATTACGGTTGTGTGATCTCTATTGGAAAAAGATCTACCTATCTCAGGCAAGGATTTGGATGTTAACATTTTAGCAAGATAGATTGCAGTCTGTCTTGGTCTGACAAGATATCTTGATCTTCTTGGAGAAAGCATTTCATTTTTGCTAATTTTATAAAATTTACAGACTATTGTCTGGATTGTATCAATATCTACTTTATTTTCAGTGAGGTTGAGTAAGTCTTTTAAAACAATTTTTACTTCAGATAAGCTTGGAACTTTATTATAAATCCTTGTAAAAGACACAATCCTATTTAGTGCTCCAACTAACTCTCTAATACTAGTTTTAATTTCTGTACTAATAAATTTTTGTATTTCCTCAGAAATAATAACTTGATTTGAGTATGATAATTTTAATTCTTCAGTTTTAGATTTAATAATTTTATATCTAAGTTCATAATCAGGATTTTGAATATCGACAACTAAACCTCCAGAAAATCTAGATTTTATTCTCTCTTGTATTCGTGAAAGTTTATTAGGTGGTCGATCTGCAGATATTATTATCTGTGAATTTTTATCTAATAAGGCATTGAATGTATGAAAGAATTCTTCTTGCATCGCTTCTTTACCATTCATAAACTGAATATCATCAATTAGTAAAATATCTGTATTCCTAAAGTACTCTTTAAACTTAACCATTTCATTTGATTTTATGGATTTAACAAATTGGTACATGAATCTCTCTGCAGATATAAACATTACTTTATTCTTTTCTTTCAATTCTAGACCAATTGCATTTAATAAATGGGTTTTACCCATACCTACTCCACCATATAAGTATAATGGATTATAATGCGCTATATCTTTTGAGACTTTTTTTGAAGCTTCAAATGCTAACTTATTACTTCCCCCAGTTATAAAATTTTCAAAATTTTTATTTGGATCTATTCTGTTATATTGAAGATAAGAGTCTTTTATAAACGAAATATTATCATTATTAGTTTCAATAGAGTTTTGAGATGATACATTTGACTCTTTTATTTCGGTAACTTTGTTATCTTTTATAGTAAATTCAATCCTTACTAAGTCTTTTTTATATTCTTTAATTATCTGCAATATTTGGTCTAAATATCTTGATACTATCCAGTCTCTAATAAATCTGGTTGAAACTGAAAATAAAATATAATTGTGGAATTCTTCAACTAACTCAATTTTTTTAATCCAACTTTCAAAAATCTCATTGCCAAATTTTTCACGCATTTCATTTTTTATATTCTTCCAATCTATTTTCTTTTCGAGTGATTTTTTGTTTTGTAAATTGTTTTTCATGAAGGAATTCCACTTAAGACTTATAAAAAATTATTGCAATAAGTTTATTTGTAAAAATAAAAAAAAATAAAATTTATGATTGAATAAATCTTAGATTGAACTTTTTAAAAATATTTTTTCAACTTGATGGGGTAAGAAATTTAAAATTTAAAATTTTACTAAATCTATATCTAGTAATTTCTAAAATTAATCTTTTAGATGTAGTGATTAATTAGTAAATTGTACGTTTAAGTTGTATTCGAAAAAATTTTTACTTATTAGAGGTTGTTATAAAGAATTAATCTTTTTTGTAATCCTTGACACGTTCCTTGAGGCGTTTTGTCTTTTAATGATTCCAGTTTTTGCAATTGTCATCAATTCAGAATTTAGCCTTGGTAAGAATGCTAAAGCTTCTTTTTTATCTTTTTTTTCAATTATAGAATTCATTTTTTTCAATGCACTTCTATAACGACTCTTTCTAGATCTATTAACGGCTGTTTGCCTTTTAATTTTTCTAGTACGTTTAATTGCTGATTTTGTATTCGCCATAAGCGTGAGTGTATATCTTCAGATAATGATTGGGTCAATAAAATAATTGTTTATTTTTGACATAAATTGCAAAAAAAACTAGACCTATTTGAAATAAATTTTTTATGTATTGTTCCTTTGCAACTATATTTTAAACATTTTTTATTTTCTCTTTGATAAACATTAAAATTTTTTTGAAATGAACCTTGATCTCCACTTGTATTCTTAAAATCCCTAATACTCGATCCTCCTTTCTCAATTGCTTTTCTTAAAACTACTTTTGAAAAATGAGAAATTTTTTGGCAATCATTTAAATTAAGTGAACTGACGTCCTTAAATGGTAAAATCTTACATAAAAACAATATTTCACTCGCATAAATGTTGCCAATTCCTGAAACAAAATTTTGATCAATTAAGACATTCTTAATATTTTTTTTTTTATTTTTAAAATAGTTAAAAATATAGTTTCTATTAAATAAAGGATCAAAAGGTTCTGGTCCATATTTTTTAAAACTTTTAGTTATATCTTCATCATTTTTAAAATAAGAAAAATAACCAAATCTTCTTGGATCATTATAAATTAATTTAAAATTATCAATTTTGATTTCTACATGATTATGCTTTTTAGGTAACAATGGAGAATGATAAAAGCTAGTGTTAGTTATCGAATTTTTTTTTCTAGATTTATTAATTAAATGAATAGTACCTGACATTCCAAGATGTATCACTAAATTAGAGCTATCCTCAAATTTAAGTATCAAATGTTTTGAGAACCTATCTACTTTAATAATTTTTTTTTTTTTTATATTTTTTTCAAAATTCTTTGGGATCTTAAACCTTAAATTTCTATTTTTTATTAATATGTCTTTAATAATCTTTCCTGTAATACTCTTATTCAAAGACTGTTTGACGATTTCTACTTCTGGTAATTCGGGCATTTCATACTATATTAATGTTTTAATATAATTTATATGCAACAAAATCTTCAAAATAAAGCAGGTCTAGTAGAAGGAGTATTTAATAAAGTCTACGATAAATATGATTTGATGAATGATTTTATGTCATTTGGAATTCATAGACTTTGGAAAAAAAACCTAATGAATTGGATGAATCCGAGCAAAGACAAAAGTTATTTAGATGTTGCTTGTGGAACTGGTGACTTAGGGAAATTATTTCTAGATTATACAGACAAGAATGGAGAAATTACATCTTCGGATTCGAATGAAAAAATGATTGAAAAAGGTAAAAAAAGACTAAGAGAGTATAAAAATATAAAATGGGTTGTTGCAGAGGCAGAAAAGTTACCATTCAAAAATGATACTTTTGATTATTATACAATTAGTTTTGGTTTACGAAATACAAAAAATTTAGATAAATCTTTGTCAGAAGCCAATAGAGTTCTTAAGCCTGGTGGAAGATATATGTGTTTAGAATTTTCAAAAATTCAAAATTCTAATTTAGATTTTTTATACAAAAATTACTCAAAATTAATTCCTCATATAGGAAAAGTAGTTGTTGGTGATAAAGACCCTTATGAATATTTGACCAAAAGTATAGAAGAATTTGTTAATCAGGAAGAATTGATAGATTTAATGAAAGAAAATAATTTTAAAAATTGTTCATATAGAAATTTATCTGGCGGAATAGTAGCTATTCATTCTGGTTGGAAAATATAATGTTTAAAAGATTAATTACATTATTTAAACTCGGTAGAAAACTCGCTAAATCAGATGTTTTAACTATTGTATCAAAATTTAATAAACCACCTTTATTAATAAGTGTAATATTTAAATTACTTTCCTTTTCTTTTACCAAAAAAGATGTGTCATTTGACAATTTAAGTGAGGGTGAAAAATTATCTAATTCATTAGCATCTATGGGTACAACATTTATTAAACTCGGTCAGTTTTTAGCCACAAGGCCTGACATAATAGGTGATAAATTATCAAAGGAACTAGAAAATTTACAAGATAAACTTCCACCTTTTTCACAATCAAAAGCTAAAGAAATGATTAAAAAAGATTTAGGTGATGAACTATATAATTCAATAATTAATATAAGTGAACCAGTTGCAGCTGCCTCAATTGCTCAAGTACATAAAGCTCAAATTAACGATAATGGAGTTATTAAAAACGTAGCAATAAAAATATTAAGACCAGATATTAAAAAAATTTTTAACGAAGAGGTAGATGCTTTGATGCTTTTTGCCTATATTATTGAGTCAATAATCAAAAAAACCAAAAGATTAAAGCTAGTTGAAGTAGTTTTTTTATTGAAAGAAATTACCAGTCTTGAGATGGATTTAAGATTTGAAGCCGCTGCAGCTAACGAATATGCAGAAAATACTAAAAATGATGTGGGTTTTGAAGTTCCTAAGATCTATTGGGATTATACAAGTGAGAATATAATGACCCTAGATTGGATTGACGGTGTATCTATTAGAGAGACAGAAGAGCTAGAAAAAAGATCAATTGATACTAGAAAAATTGCCACTGATATAATTCAACATTTTTTAAGACATGCAGTAAGAGATGGCTTTTTTCACGCAGATATGCATCAAGGAAATATTTTTGTAAATGAAAGTGGTCAAATTGTTCCTATAGATTTTGGAATTATGGGAAGACTAGATAATGTCAGTAAAAGATTTTTAGCTGAAATATTATTTGGTTTTATACAAAGAGATTATAAAAAAGTTGCAGAAGTACATCTTGCTGCAGGACTAGTCCCAAACAATGTACCTGTCAATGATCTTGCTCAAGCATTAAGGTCGATTGGTGAGCCGATTTTTGGTCACTCTATAAAAAATATTTCAGGTGGTAAACTGCTAAAACAACTTTTTGATGTTACTGAAAAATTTAATATGCAAACCCAACCTCAGTTACTTATGTTACAAAAAACAATGGTAGTAGTTGAAGGAGTTGCAAGAAGATTAAACCCTGAAACAAACATATGGGAAACATCCAAACCTGTTCTAGAAAAATGGCTAAAAGAAACTAAAGATCCTATAAATTCGATTAATGAAACATTAAAAGACTCTGTCGAAGTATTAAAACGCCTTCCAAATTTACCTGAGGTAATGGATAAAGCAAACCAAGCCCTTAATTACCTTGCCAGTGGTCAAATACCTCAAAATTCAAACTCTTATAATGAATTAAATACTAAAAAAGAAGAAATGAAGTCATTTAGAAACCAGTCTATTATTGGCTTATTATCTCTTGTAATTTTAACCCTATTGGTATTTTAATTCTTCTCATGAAAAATAAAAAAATACTTCTAATCATATGTGGTGGAATATCTGCTTACAAAAGCTTAGAAGTGATAAGAGGTTTAAAAAAAAGAGATGTAAGCATTAAAACAATACTTACAAAGAGTGGTAAAAATTTTGTAACACCTCTGTCTATTACATCACTTTCGCAGGAAAAAGTATATGAAGACATATTCAGTGCAGAAAATGAGGCTGAAATGGATCATATTTCACTTTCTAGATGGGCAGATTTAATTTTAATTGTGCCTGCAACAGCAAATACAATCTCAAAATTAAGTTATGGATTAACTGAAGATCTTGCTTCTACTGTTGTTTTAGCATCAAATAAACAAGTATTTTTAGTACCCGCTATGAATGTCAGAATGTGGGAACACAAATCAACTAAAGATAATTTATTAAAATTAAAAAGTTATGGTTATAAGATAATTGGCCCTGAAATTGGGGATATGGCTTGTGGAGAGTATGGAAAAGGCAAAATGTCAGAACCATCATATATATTAGAGACTATAGAAAATTATTTTAAGAATATTGAAAAAAATAAAAAATATAAGGCATTAGTTACAGCTGGACCTACTAAAGAGTTTATAGATCCAGTAAGATTTATAACTAATAAATCAAGTGGAAAACAAGGTTATGAAATTGCTAAATCATTAAGAGATAATGGTTTTGAAACAACACTTATTTCTGGAGAAACAAATTTAGACCCAGTTGAGGGAGTTAAATTTATTTCAGTTAAAACTGCAGAAGAAATGTTTAGGGAAACTCTCAGAAATCTACCAACTGATGTTGCTATTTTTAATGCAGCAGTAGCAGATTTTAAAGTTAAAGAGATCAATAGTGAAAAAATTAAAAAAAGCGAAAATTTGGATCTTAAGTTAGAAAAAAATATTGACATTTTATCAAACATATCAAATCATAATTCACTTAGACCAAAGATTACAATTGGATTTGCAGCAGAATCACAAAATCTTGAAATAAATTCAAAGAGAAAATTAGACCAAAAAAATTGTGATTGGATTATTGCAAATGATATTTCTGATAAAACAATAGGTTTTGACTCTGATGATAATGAAGTTTCTATATTTTATAAAAATAAAGAAAGTGAAAAATTATTGAAGAAAAAAAAATCTTTAATAGCATCTGAGATAGTGAATAGAGTTATCTCCGAGCTTAATTAAGTAATGGTGAAGGTTTTATTTAAGAGACTTAACCAAAAAGCAAAACTTCCAAGTTATAAAACTAGTGGATCTTCGGGTATGGATCTGATGGCATGTGTAGATGAACCTATAACAATCAAACCAAATGAGTCAAAATTGATACCAACAGGTATTGCAATTGCAATTCCTGAAGATACAGAGGTTCAAATTAGACCAAGATCTGGTCTTGCCGCAAAATCAAGTATTAGCGTACTAAATACACCGGGTACAATTGATAGTGATTATAGAGGAGAACTAAAAATTATTTTGTTTAATCATGGTAAAGATCAATTTACTGTCAACGATGAAGATAGAGTTGCTCAAATGGTTTTAATGCCTATCTTAAAAGTAGAAATTGAAGAAACAAATGAATTACCAGAGACAATCAGAGGGTCTGGAGGATTTGGATCTACTGGTAAATAGTAAATGTTTAGTAACAAAGACCTCGAGCGATATTCAAGACAGATTATTTTAAAAAAAGTTGGGATTTTAGGTCAAAAAAAAATTCAAAATTCCAAAGTTCTAGTTGTTGGATGCGGTGGTTTAGGGTCACCAGTGGTTGATTTACTTTCACGAGCAGGTATTGGCAAAATTGGGATGATGGATCATGACAAAGTTAATTTATCAAATCTACACCGACAAATTATGTTCACTGCACATGATATTGGAAAATATAAAGTTAATATTCTAAAGAAAAAAATAAGTAAAATTAATAAAAAAGTAAAAGTTAAAATTTATAGGAACAAAGCAGACGAGAAAAATTTAGGAAAAATTCTTAAACAGTATGATGTTATTGTTGATGGTACAGATAATTTTAAAGCAAAATTCCTTTTAAACAAGTTTTCGTTAAAATATAAAAAAAAACTTGTTATTGGAGCTATAAGTAAATTTGAAGGACACATTTTTACATTTGATTTTGATATAAAAAAAAGTCCCTGTTTAAAATGTTTCTACCAAGGAGAACCAGCGGAAGGAGTTCTCGATTGTGAAACAGATGGTATATTGGGATCAACGGCAGTTATTACAGGTGGCCTACAAGCTAATGAAGTTTTGAAGACGATTTTAAATGTTGGTAAGAATTTAAATTCCCATATCTTAATAATAGATCTGTTAAATCTTAAATTTAGAAAAGTATTATTTAGAAAAAGAAAAGGATGTATATGCGAAAATATTTAATACTTTCATTTCTTTTTGTTTTACCATTTTCATCAATTGCTCAAGAAAATAATTATTTTCTTATGTTAAAAAATAAAAAAGTAAATGTTAGATACGGTCCTAGCTTTGATTATCCAATTAAATATGTATATAGAAAGATTGAATTACCTCTGAAAGTAATCGATAAAAAAGAAAATTTCAGAAGAGTTATTGATCACAAAAAAAATAGTGGTTGGATCCATATTTCTCAATTAAGGAGTTCACGCTCAATAATCACCAAATCTGAAAAAATTCTATTTAGAAAACCTACAAAATACTCAAAACCATTAGCAAAGTTGGGAGAGGGTCGTCTTTTAAAAGTTATTAAATGCGAAGAAAAATGGTGTAATATTAGGACAGCTGATTACTCAGGTTGGATTGTGAAAGACGACAAAATTTGGGGTATTATTAATTAAAATCTGCTGAAAGAGCTTTAATATTTTCCTCTGAAAATTTAGTCGTGTGTGAATACTCCTTGTGATCAATACCTACATCAATTGAATTGTTTTGGTCTTTGAACTTGTTTATTTGATCATCTGAAAATTTAAAATGAATGAACTGAACTGAAGATGCTTTTCCATCATCTGAAGTTCTGTCTACATCCATTTCTGGTATTGCATATATTTTTTCGTCTGCAACTTTAATAAATATATTATTTTCTACTCCACCCAACTTTCCAAGAAACTCCGCTCTTATAACTGGATTGTCTATTTCAAACATTAAAGTGGCAACTAGTTCTTTTCCATTAGGGATCAAAGGATTATATGCTGCAAGTTCGTCTGCAACTTGCTCATCTCCACCCTTTTCAATGTAAAGCATTTCTTGTACCTGCGCTATCATTGTCTCATAACATTCAAAATAAAATGTTGCATAAGGCCCTAAAAGAATTCTTCTATTCTTTTTAAATTCAACTAATTCTTTTCGCATTTGTCTTCTAACCTTTGTATATGCATCTAAAGGTAGAAGATCTTCTTTTGTAATAATTTTTTGTTCTTTTGACATCCTATAATCCATAACTTTTTGAAACTATCTCAATTGGGTGCACAGCTTCATCATTAACAATATTTGTATCATCAGCTAATTGTTTAATATGTTTGCCAGCTAATGGACAATCAGAAGCCATATACTTATTATTTTTTCTTTTAACAGTACTTGCGGTAGTTTTTCCCACTTTGTTTGCTATGTCATGGGTTTCTTTCATAATACCGAAGGTTCCACCATGACCAGCACATCTCTCAACAACATCTAATTTAATATTTGGAATTAATTTAAGCATATCTCTTGCCTTATTCCCCATATTTTGTGCTCTAGCATGACAAGCATTATGAACTGTTACTCCTCCATCAATTTCTTTCAAGCCATCAACTAAACCCTCTTTATTTGCAATATCCATGACATATTCATCAATATCGAGAGTATTTTGAGAAAGTTTTTTAATTATTCCATCATTTGGCATCAATAAAGGCCATTCGAACTTTAACATTAAACCACAACTTGCTGTTAGTGTTACTACTTTATAACCTTTTTCAACATATTTGATTAATTCTCTGGAAACTAACTCTGCTTGCTTAGTAACTTGATCTAGATCTGCTTGTTCTAGATAAGGCATACCACAACAACCTGCGTAAGAGTGCTCTACCTCTACATTATTATGATGAAGTACTTTCAAAGCTGCTTCTCCAGTTTTTTTCTTATTAAAGTTAACAAAACAAGTGGAATAAATTACAACTTTTCTTTCTTTATATTTTGGTAATATTTTTTTTTTAAATTTTTGAAAATAATTTGCAAATGTTTCTTTATTATATTTTGGTAAAATAACTCTTTTGTCTATCCCAGTAAAAAATTCTAAAACTTTTCTAGCAAATTTATTTTTGACATTGGTAATCCAATTTATAAAAAAGCTAAAAAATATTCCTATTTTTGAATTTCGATCAATTTGAGTTAATTGGTTAGCGGTTTTTGAAATATCACCATTTTTTCTTTGGGCTGTTCTATATCTCAGCATCAAATGTGGAAAATCTAAATCAAATTCATGTGGTGGCACATATGGGCATTTAGTCATAAAACACATGTCACATAAAGTGCAGGCATCTACAACAGGTTTAAATTTATCACTTGAAAGATCTGATACTTCGCCTCCCTCAGTCTCATCAATGTAATCAAATAATTTTGGAAAACTGTCACACAAATTAAAACATCTTCTACATCCATGACAGATATCAAATACTCTTCTCATTTCCTGATCAATTTTTTCAGGATTTATAAAATCTGGATCCCTAAATTTTAATGGGTGTCTTGTAGGTGCTTGTGTACTGCCTTCTTTACTCATAGATTTTTTTAAAAATGTGGTTTTTGTGGACGAGAGGGGTTTCGTCCACAAATTTTGTTACGCGATGCTTTCTAAAGTCTTTTGAAATTTACCAGCATGTGATTTTTCAGCTTTAGCTAAAGTCTCAAACCAGTCAGCAATTTCATCAAAACCTTCGTCTCTAGCTGTTTTAGCCATTCCAGGGTACATATCTGTGTACTCATGTGTTTCACCTTGAATTGCAGACTCAAGATTGGCTTTTGTTTCACCAATTGGCTTTCCAGTTGCTGGATCACCTACTTCTTCTAAATATTCTAAGTGGCCATGAGCATGTCCAGTTTCACCTTCTGCAGTTGATCTAAATACCGCTGCAACATCGTTAAAGCCTTCAACATCCGCTTTTTGAGCAAAATAAAGATATCTTCTATTTGCTTGGCTTTCCCCAGCAAATGCTTCTTTTAAATTTTCTTCTGTTTTACTACCTTTTAATGACATATTTACTCCTACAATTAATAATGATTCTAAAGTGATTTTATATATAGATGAATTATAGTTTGTCAACAGTTTAGAATAAATATAATATATTATTTAAACTATTGATATTATTGAATTATTTTTGATATTGATTATCACTCACAATTTTAGCGATAACTTCTACTGATCTTATTTTTTTTCCTGGGATTGTTCTTTTAATATTAACTTCATCAACATCATCTTGATGAATGTCAATCAATCTATTTTCTTCTTCGTCAAAGAAATGGTGGTGATGGGTTACATTTGTATCGTAATAACTTTGTGAAGCATTTAGTGGAATCTCTTTTAAGTAACCCTTCCTCATAAACGCATGAACAGTATTGTATACTGTTGCTAGTGAAACCTTAATATTTGCTTGATTTTCAATGATTTTAACCAGTTCTTTAATTGTAAAGTGAAAAGTTTTTTCAGCATCAAACAAAACTTCACAAATTTTAATTCTTTGTTTTGTGGGTCTTAGACCTGATTTTCTTAATTTGTCTATATATTGATCAGCGTAGGCCATTACTAATTATAATTATTCTAAAGAATATCTATATTATAATGTTTGTAAATCAAGTAATAAGATTAAAAAATTATGAAAAAAAGTTCCTTTAATTATGATGAATTAATAAGCTGCGCAAATGGGGAACTTTTTGGCCCTGGAAATGCAAAATTACCTTCTCCACCAATGCTAATGTTTGATAGAATTACTGAAATTAGCGAAAAAAATGGAGCTTTTGACAAAGGGTTGATGAAGGCTGAACTTGATATAAAAGAAGATTTATGGTTTTTTGATTGTCACTTTAAGGAAGATCCAGTGATGCCAGGATGCTTAGGTTTAGATGCGATGTGGCAACTAGTTGGGTTTTACTTGGGTTGGCTAGGAAATCCAGGAAGAGGAAGAGCTTTAGGAGTAAGCACGGTAAAGTTTACAGGAGAGGTTTTAAAAAATGTCAAAATAGCGACATATATTATTGATATGAAAAGAATATTGATTAAAGGTGAAACAACAGTTGGACTAGCAAATGGTGTTCTTCTTGCTGATGGTAAAAAAATATACTCTGCAGACAGTCTAAAAGTAGGATTATTTAAATAATGCGAAGAGTGGTAATTACAGGTTTGGGAATTGTTTCATGTCTTGGGAATAACCAAGAAGAAGTTCATCAATCTTTATTAAATACTAAATCAGGTATTTCTTTTTCGGAAGAATATAAAGAACACAACCTTAAAAGTCATATACATGGAAAACCTAATATCAAACTAGAGGATCATATAGATAGAAAAACAATTAGATTTATGGGTTCGGGATCTGCTTACAATTATATTGCAATGAAAGAGGCGATTGAAGACTCTGGGTTGGAAGAAAGTGAAGTAAGTAATTTCAAAACAGGAATTGTTATGGGTTCAGGTGGACCTTCAATTGAAAATGTTATTTTAGCAGCAGATAAAACTAGAGCTAAGACTCCAAAATTAATGGGGCCATTTATAGTTCCAAGAACAATGGCAAGTACCGCCTCAGCAACACTTGCTGTTCCTTTCAAAATTAAAGGCACAAACTATACAATGAGTTCAGCCTGTGCAACTAGCGGACACTGTATTGGAAATTCTATGGAACTTATTCAGATGGGAAAACAAGATGTTGTTTTTGCAGGTGGTAGCGAAGAGATACACTGGGCAATGACAGCCATGTTTGATGCGATGACAGCGTTATCTTCAAAATATAATGATACACCTGAGAAAGCATCAAGAGCTTACGACAAAACTAGAGATGGCTTTGTAATTGCTGGAGGTGCAGGGGTTTTAGTTCTTGAGGAATATGAACACGCTAAAGCTCGAGGAGCAAAAATATACGCAGAATTAACAGGTTATGGAGCGACTTCAGACGGATATGATATGGTAGCGCCTTCGGGTGAAGGTGCAGTAAGATGTATGCAAATGGCAATGGCAACTTCAAAAAATAAAGTAGATTATATAAATACTCATGGAACTTCTACTCCAGTTGGAGATATTACTGAATTGCATGCTGTTAAAGAAGCTTTTGGAAATGAAATTCCAAAGATTAGCTCAACTAAATCTTTATCAGGTCACCCGTTAGGAGCTGCATCAGTACATGAAGCAATATATTGTTTAATTATGATGAAAAATAATTTCATTACAGGCTCAGCTAACATAAGCGAAATGGATGAAGAGGCTAAAAAATTTCCAATAGTTGCTAAAACAGAAACAGAAGCAACATTAAATACTGTCATGTCTAATAGTTTTGGTTTTGGTGGAACAAATGCAACTCTAGTATTTGAGAAAGTCTAACTTATGTCTTTAATGAAAGGTAAAAAAGGTCTGATAATGGGTGTTGCTAATGAAAGATCTATTGCATGGGGTATTTCTCAGAAACTTTCAGAGGCAGGTGCTGAATTAGCTTTTACATATTTAGGTGATGCTCTTAAAAAAAGAGTGGTTCCTCTTGCAGAAAAACTAAATTCTAATGTTACTTTTAGCTGTGATGTTGAAAAAAAAGAAGATGTAATAAAATTATTTGAGGATGTTAAAACCCAATGGGGAGAAATTGATTTTGTTGTTCACGCAATTGCTTTTTCTGATAAATCAGAACTTTCAGGAGAATATCTAAATACTACAAGAGAAAATTTTTTAAGAAGTATGTTGATTTCATGCTTTTCATTTACTGAAGTTGCAAATGAAGCTTCAAAAGTTATGAAAGAGGGTGGTAGCATGATTACACTTAGCTATGAGGCTAATAAAGCAATTCCTAATTACAATGTAATGGGTGTCTGCAAAGCAGCATTAGAGTCAAGTGTTAAATACTTAGCAAGAGATTTAGGGGCTAAAGGAATAAGAGTTAATGCAATAAGTGCAGGTCCAATAAAAACATTGGCTGCGTCAGCTATTGGGGATGCTAAATTTTTATATAAATGGAATGCAGATCATTCTTTTTTGAAGAGAAATGTAGACAATATTGATGTTGGAAACTCAGCATTATATCTCCTAAGTGATATGGCAGGTGGAGTTACAGGTGAAATTCACTATGTTGATGCTGGTTACAATAAAGTAGGTATGCCAGATCCAAAAAATATATCCTAAAATTTTATCATTATGTTAATTTTAGTTTGGTTTGTAGTTTGTATAATATTTATTTTTGTTCAATTAATTCTCGAGGGCTCTGGTCATGCACTAGAAGTTTTTGCCCTATTGACTGCAATAGCTTTATTCTTAATAAATAAATTAGGTAAAAAAAAAATTAAATAATTAAATATTGTGAGAAGAAATTTTTTAAAAATTGCTGGAGTTTCTATATTGGGATTAATATTTTATCCATTAACATCATTAGCGAGCAATTTAGTAGGATTTAAAAAAAAATTAAAAAAAGATGAGAGTGAATACAATATCATAAATCCAGATCTTACAAATGAGCAAAAGATAATAATGTTTGAAGAGGGGACTGAACGTGCTGGAACTAGCGAATTAAATTATGAGAAAAGAAAAGGGACTTATCATTGTGCAAATTGTGGTGTGAAACTATTTGAGTCTACCGCAAAATTTGATAGTGGAACTGGTTGGCCATCATTCACCGAGGCAATACCAGGCGTGTTTGTAACAAAAACTGATTATTCTTTTGGAATGAAGAGAACTGAATACAGTTGTGCAAATTGTGGTGCTCATCACGGCCATGTATTTAATGATGGTCCTGATGGTGGAAAAAGATATTGCAGCAACGGTCTTTGCTTGCTTTTCGTCCCAGAGAATTAGTAATTATATTTTTCTATATAGCGGCCTGCTTTATAGATAATTTAACTTTTCCTCTATCAAATCCAATAACTTTTACTTTTACTTCGTCACCTTCTTTGACAACATCTGTGACTTTGGCAACTCTTTTATCTGCAAGCTCAGAAATATGAACAAGTCCATCTTGTTTTCCTAAGAAGTTAACAAAAGCACCAAATTCCATAATTTTCATAACTTTTCCATTATAAATTTTATTTAATTCAGCTTTTGCTGTTATGTCTTTGATCATTTGCATTGCTATATTTCTAGACTCTTCATCAGGAGCGGCAACTGTAACTATACCTTCATCATTTACATCAACTTTAGCACCAGATTTTTCTACAATTTCCCTAATTGTTGCACCACCTTTTCCAATTACAGCAGCTATATCTTTTTTATCGACCGTAATTTTTTCCATTTTTGGAGTATGTTTTCCAACATCGTCTCTGGATTTGTCTAATGCTTTATTCATTTCACCTAAAATATGAATTCTACCATCTTTTGCTTGATTTAAAGCCTGCTCCATTATTTCAAATGTAATTCCTGTAATTTTAATATCCATTTGTAAAGATGTAATGCCATCTTTAGTACCTGCAACTTTAAAATCCATATCTCCTAGGTGGTCCTCATCACCAAGTATATCTGATAGTACAGAGAAATCTTCACCCTCTTTGATTAAACCCATTGCTATTCCAGCAACTGGCTCTTTAATTGGAACACCAGCATCCATAAGAGCAAGTGAAGTTCCACAAACAGTTGCCATTGAAGATGAACCATTAGACTCTGTGATTTCTGATACAATCCTAAATGTATAGGGAAAACTTTCCTTTGATGGAAGTGAAGAGTTAATTGCTCTCCATGCTAACTTACCATGACCTATCTCTCTTCTACCTGTTCCAATCCTTCCTGTTTCACCAACTGAGAATGGAGGAAAATTATAGTGCAACATAAATCTCTCTTTTTGAAGACCATCTAAACTCTCTATTCTTTGTTCGTCATCTGAAGTTCCAAGTGTAGTTGTTACAATGGCTTGTGTTTCACCTCTTGTAAACAAAGCTGAACCATGTACTCTTGGCAATATACCTACTTCACACATAATTGGCCTTACATCTGCTAGACCTCTTCCATCAATACGATTTTTATTTTTAAGAATATCAGTTCTTACAATAGATTTTTCTAAATTTTTAAGTTGAGAATTTACATCTAAATCAGTGTAAGCTTCATTCTCCTCATATAATTTTTTAGCTTTTTCAGTAATTTCAGAAATTTGATTTGATCTATCTTGCTTGTCTCTTGTAGAGAAAGCTTTTTTCAAATCTTCAGTAAATTCATCTTCTAATTTCTTTTTTATCTCAGAAAGATCTTTTTTCTCAACTGTCCACTCAGGTTTTCTACATTCTTTTGCAAGGTCTTCGATCATTTCTATTATTGGAACAAAACCTTCGTGTCCAAATTTAACAGCATTCAACATTTCTTCCTCTGTTAAACCGTTTGCTTCAGACTCAACCATTAAAACTGCATCTTTAGTTCCTGCTACAACTAAATCTAATTTAGATTTCTCTAATTCTTTTTTAGATGGGTTGAGGACGTATTTTCCTTCAATAAAGCCAACTCTAGAGGCTCCCACAGGACCCATAAAAGGCATTCCTGAGATTGCAAGAGCTGCTGAAGATGCAATGATAGATAAAATATCTGCTTCATTTTCTTTATCATAAGATATTACGGTTGGTAATAGCTGTACTTCGTTTTTGAATTCATCTGGAAACAATGGTCTGATTGGTCTATCAATTAATCTTGAAATTAAAGTTTCACTTTCTGTAGGTCTAGCTTCTCTTTTAAAATATCCACCAGGTATCTTACCAGCTGCATAATATTTTTCCTGGTAATTGACTGATAATGGGAAATAATCCATATCTGGGTTTACTTTCTTTGCACCAACAACTGTTGCTAAAACAACTGTCTCTCCACATTGAGCTATAATTGCTCCATCTGCTTGTCTTGCTATCTTTCCAGTCTCTAAACTTAATTTTTTTCCACTTACTTCTATTTCTTTTTTTACTACTTTAAACATTTACTTCCTTAAATTTAATTTTGTTAACACTTCTTTATAAGACTCCATATTATTTTTCTTTAAATAGTCTAATAATTTTTTTCTTCTATTTACTGCTCTTAAAAGGCCTACTGAAGAATGTTTGTCCTTTTTAAACTGTTTAATATGTTTTGACAGATTCTCAATTTTTCCTGTTAATTGAGCAATCTGAACTTCAGAAGATCCTGTATCTTTGTCGTGGATTTGAAGTTCTTTTACTTTTTCTTTCATTTTTTTCCTTATTTATTTGTTTGTTTAATTAAATTTTCTATTTTTTCTGCATAATCAAAAGAGTCATCTTTCACAAAAAAAAGTTTTGGTAAAAATTTCATGATAATTTTTTTAGATAAAACTTTCCTTATCATGAATGAAGCAATTTTTAATTTTTCTATAATTTCTTCAGAGTTCTTTCCTCCCAAAGGCATTACAAATATTTTAGCTGTTTTTAAATCTGGTGACATTCTTACTTCTGTAACTGTAATTTCTTTTGTTGATAAATTTGGTATTTTTGCTTCATCTCTAATAAAAAGTGTGCCTAAGGCTTGTTTTATCATTTCACCAACCCTTAATTGTCGTTGTGTAATGGGTTTTCCTAGATGCTTCATTTAAATAGTTCTTTCAGTTATTGTTGAATTATACACTTCTATAATATCTTTTTTTTGATAATCAGCGAAGTCTTTAAGAGTAATTCCACATTCTAAGCCTGCCGATACCTGTTTAGTCTGGTCTTTTTCTCTAAATATAGAACCAATTTTCCCATTAAATATTATAGTTCCATCCCTAATAACTCTTGCACTAGAGTTCTGGGTTATTTCGCCCTCTACAACTTTTGACCCAGCTACTTTTCCAACTTTTGAAACCTTAAAAATTTCAAGAATTTCTGCACTTCCAACAATTGTTTCTTGTACATCTGGAGATAATAAACCTGCCATCCTCGCTTTTATAAAATCTAACACTTCATAGATTATGTTATAAGAGGAAATTAAAATTTTTTCTTGTTCAGCTCTTTTCTTTGCTTCTTTGCTTGGTTTAACATTGAAAGCAATTATTACAGCATTTGATGCTTTTGCTAAGGTGACATCTGTTTCGGTGACCATTCCTATGTCGGAAAGAAGTATTTTTGGTTTTACTTCATCATGTTTGATTTGATCTATTGCATTTTTAATGGCCTCCGATGAGCCATGAACATCAGATTTAATAATTATATTTAATTCCTCTGATACTGAACTCTGAAAAGCTGAGTCTTGAGTGACAAAATTAAGAGGTATTTTATCATCTTTTGATTCTTCGACTCTTGCTTCACAAAGTGATTTAGCCTCTTTTTCACTTGATAAAACAATAAAATCATCACCAGATTTTGCTGCACCATTAATACCTATAATCTCAATTGGTGTAGCTGGTTCAGCAATATCAATATTTTTACCTTGGTCATTTATTATTGCTCTAACTTTTCCCCATTTTAATCCACTAACAAAATAATCTCCCTTTTTAAGAGTACCTGTAGTTACAACAATGTTTGCAACAGGACCTCTCCCAACATCTATTTTTGATTCTAGAACTATACCTTTAGCATTCGTTTCAAAGTCTGTTTTTAAATCTAGTAATTCTGCTTGTAACAAAACGGACTCAACTAACTTATCTAAATTATTTTTAGTTTTTGTTGAGATTTCTACCATTAGAGTATCACCAGACAAGTCTTCAGCAATTAATTCATATTCCAAAAGTTGATTTTTAATTTTTTGTGGATCTGCTTCAGGTAAATCACATTTATTTATAGCAACAACTATTGGAACTTTTGCTGCTTTTGCATGTTTAATGGACTCAATGGTTTGTGGTTTAACACCATCATCTGCTGCAACAACTAAAATTACAATATCTGTTAGCTTAGAGCCTCTAGCTCGCATCTCAGTAAAGGCTGCATGTCCTGGAGTATCAATAAATGTAATTTTATTATTTTGGTGGTTAATCTGATAAGCTCCAATGTGTTGAGTAATACCTCCAAATTCTCCTGAAACTACGTTAGCTTTCCTTAAAACATCTAAAACCGAAGTTTTACCATGATCAACATGTCCCATAACTGTAACTATTGGAGGGCGATTTTGTAAATTTTCTGATTTAACCTCTTTTATTTTTTCAATTATTTCTTCAGCCTTTGCCTCTCTTATTGGATTATGGCCAAATTCCTTAACTAAATATTCTGCTGTATCAGCATCTATTGTGTTATTTATTGTTACTGTTACTCCCATACCAAGCAAATGTTTAATAATACTGCTGGATTGTTCAGCCATTCTGTTTGCTAACTCTTTGATTGTTATTACCTCTGGAAGATTTACTTCTCTTTTAACTTGAGCAAAGCTATCTTTGTTTTCTTCTTGATTTAAAATTCTATTTTCTTTTTGTTTTGCTCTTTTTAAAGAGGCTAGGCTTCTTGATTTTATCTCTGCATGGTCATCACTTAAAGCTCTGGAAATTGTTAGTTTTAATTCTCTTCTTTTTCCAAGAGTTTTATTTAATTTATTTTCTTTTGGTGCTGCTTCTCCTTTTAACCTTCTTGTAGCCCTTTGCTCTGCTAATTTTCTTTTCTCAAAATCTGAAGTAGGAGGTGATAAAGGCCTGCTAAGATTATTTGGCTTTGAGGAAATATTTCTATTTGGCGCAAAACTACTATTATTTGTTCTAGAAAATTGAGATTTGCCCTGAAATTTTGAACTTTTTTTCTCAATTACAACAGTGTTTTTTGATTTTGATTTAGCCTGCTCTATACTACTAAAAGTCTTCTGAGAACTTCCTTTTATCGATAACTTTAGTTTTTTTTTTTCCATTTTTCATCTTTCAGTCTTTATAAACTTTGTCTCTAGCTGACATAATTAAATTATCTGCTTCTAGCTTTGATAGAGCAAAATCTTCTAAATAACCTTTAATTTTTACTCTTTCGCCTTTAACCACATCGTAAGTACCAGTCAACTCATCAGATGCTAGATCGGCTAAATCTGTTAAGGTTAAAATCTTCTGTTCACCTAAGGTAACTAACATACCTGCTGTAAGACCCTCATGATTAATTAAATCGCTCTCTAATCCTAAATCTTTTATTCTTTTTGAGATTTCTTCTTGATCTTTTTCATAAAATTCTTTTGCTCGTTCAATTAGTTCTTTTGCTGTCTCTTCTTCAATGCCCTCTATTTTTGTTAAAGCATCTGGGGAAGCATCTTTAATATCATCAATTGAGGAGAATCCCTCAGCTACTAAAAGTTGTCCAAGCGTTTCGTCAAGCTCTAAGTTTTTAACAATGTTGTCTGTTTTTTCTTTGAATTCTAGCTGTCTTCTTTCAGAGTCCTCTTGCTCTGTCATTATATTAATTTCATAATTTAATAACTTTGTAGCTAATCTTACATTTTGTCCTCTTCTTCCAATAGCTTTGCTCAAGTTTTCCTCTGTTAATATAACATCAAGTTTTTTTGCTTCATTATCAACGTTCACTCTTTGAACTTCAGCAGGTGATAACGCATTAGCAACTATAATAGCTGGATCTTCAGACCAATTTACTATATCTATTTTTTCACCCTGTAACTCATTCACAACAGCTTGAACTCTACTACCCCTCATTCCAACACATGCACCTACAGGATCCAACGAAGTATCAATGGCTTTAACACAAATTTTTGCTCTGCTTCCAGGATCTCTAGAGGAAGATTTAATTTCGATTAATCCATCATATATTTCTGGGACTTCTTGAACAAAAAGTTTATCCATAAATTTTGGATGAGCTCTTGATAAAAAAATTTGTTGTCCTCTCGGCTCTCTTCTGACATCTAAACAATAGGCTTTAATTCTGTCTCCGGCCTTAATGTTCTCTCTAGGTATCATTTCATTTTTTTGAATTATTGCTTCAGTTCTTCCAAGATCAACTATTACATTTCCAAATTCCAGTCTTTTAACTATTCCACTTAGTATAGTATCCTTTTTATCGATAAAATCATTATATTGCCTCTCTCTTTCTGCCTCTCTTACATTAAAGCTTATAACCTGTTTAGCTGTTTGGGCTGCAATTCTTCCAAAATCAAATGATGGCAAAGGTTGTAAAACCTCATCCCCTATTTTTTTGTCTTTGTTGATTTCATTTAACTTTACTGCATCTGCCAGAGTAATTTGAATGTTTGAGTTTTCGGGTTTTTCTGTGATCAATAATTTTCTAAATATTCCTATATTTCCATTATCTCTATCTATTTCCACCTTGATTTCATTATCAGATCCAAATTTTGATTTTGCCGCTTTTGCAATACCTGTTTCCATAGAACTTATAATAAGTTCTTTATCTATAGATTTTTCTAATGCTACAGCCTCAGCAATTCTTAATAATTCTAATTTATCAGCTCTTCTATTCAACATAATTTTCGCCAAAAAAAAATGGGCCTAAGCCCATTTTTGAAATTTCAACAATGTGCTTGAAATATAGTTATTTTTTATTGATTTACAACAATATTTACTTACTAAAAACTCCAGATTTATCTGTTTTTTCCCATGAAAATGATCCATCGTCCTCTGGAATTCTTCCAAAATGTCCATAGGCTGCAGTTTTTTCATAAATAGGTTTATTTAAACCTAACATTTCTCTAATTCCTCTTGGGCTTAGATCAAAGTTTTCTTTAATAAGTTTTTCAACATGCATGTTCTTTTCTTCATCATTATCAAACAAATCTACATAAATTGATAGTGGTTTAGAAACTCCAATAGCGTAGGCTAATTGAATTAAACATTTATCAGCAATTTTAGACGCTACAACATTTTTAGCTAAATATCTTGACGCATAAGCAGCTGATCTATCAACTTTTGTAGGATCTTTTCCAGAAAACGCACCTCCACCATGTGGTGCAGCTCCACCGTATGTATCAACAATAATTTTTCTTCCAGTTAAACCACTATCTCCATCTGGACCACCAATTACAAAGTTTCCAGTGGGGTTGATGTAAATCTCTTTTTCATCAAGACTTCCCAATAAATTTTTAGGGATAGATCGCTCTATATAGGGCATACAAAGTTCTTTAACTTGAGCTAAGCTAACATCTTTTGAATGTTGAGTAGAAATAACTACTGATGTTGCAGCTGAAGGCATTCCATCTTTATATTCAATAGTAATTTGACTTTTTGAGTCTGGCTCTATTCCATTCAACTTTCCTGATTTTCTATCCTCAGCCATCAGTCTTAAAATTTTGTGAGAATAATGAATTGGAGCTGGCATTAAAACATCTGTTTCATTACAAGCATAACCAAACATAATTCCCTGATCTCCCGCACCCTCATCTTTATTTCCAGCTGAGTCTACACCCATTGCAATATCTGCTGATTGAGAGTGTAAATGTGTTTCAATTTTGGTTTGATCTCTCCAAGAAAAGCCATCTTGGTCATAGCCAATATCTTTAATGCAATCTCTAACTTTTGAGATTAACTCATCTTCTTTAAGTTCTGGTCCTCTTACTTCTCCTGCTAATACAACTTTATTAGTTGTTGTTAATGTTTCACAAGCAACTCTCGCTTGGGGTTCAGAAGCTAAAAAGCTGTCTACAACCATGTCTGAAATTCTGTCACAAACTTTATCTGGGTGTCCTTCTGACACTGACTCACTAGTAAATAAAAAATTTTTCTTCATTAATTCCCCCGTATTTTAAAAAAAAAAATTAAACTAATATAAATAGATAGAAAATAAAAGAAGATCTTATTACCATAAGAGCTAAAGATTGTTTTATCGGACTTTTTGAAAGATTGAGTCTCAATAAATCCCTTATCAGTTGATAAAATTTTCTCAATTACCTGTCCTTTTGAATTAATAAAGGCTGAAATCCCATTGTTTGATGAGCGAATTACTGGTTTGCCTTCTTCAATAGATCTAAAAATTGAGTGAGAGTAGTGCTGGTATGGACCAATAGAATTTCCAAACCAACCATCCTCAGAGATGTTTAATATAAAATCATAATTTTTTTCATTATAATTTATTTGACCAGAATAAATAATTTCATAACAAATAAGTGGCATAAAACTATAATTATTGAATCTAATGATATCTCTTCGATTATCTGCAGAGAAAGATTGGTAACCTTGAGTAATTTTTTTAAATCCCAAATTACTTAATATATTTTCAAATGGCAAGAACTCTCCAAATGGTACTAATTTATTTTTGTAGTATTTTTGCAAGACATTAAGATCATTATTCATCACTAAAAGCGAATTATAAATCTTTTGTTTTTCATTTATGTTCATACCTAAAATAATCTTATGTTTTTCTGAAAAATTATTTGAGAAAAGAGTTTTAAATTTTTTAAGATCCTCAAAATAAATACTTGATAGAATACCTTCAGGCAAAATAAATAATGTTTTGATTGATGGATCAGGCTTAGAAATGTTTATCAATTCAAGGATAAATTCACTGGGATTTTCATTTTGAAAATATCTATTTATATTAACCTTAGGAGAAATTATCTTAATGTTAAAACCTAAATCTTTTTTTTCAGTCATTTCAAACTGTTTCAAATTTGAATTACCCCAAAAATAATTAATGAAAAGAGTTGATATAACAAAAATAAATATATTTATTTTTATTTTTTTTTTGTAATTAAAGAATAAAATAGTTGGAAATAAAAATAATAAAATAACTATTGAATTAAAAGCATAAGTTCCTGTTATAGAAAGTATTTGAATAAATTCTAAATAATTTACAAAACTAAAAGCAATTAAGTTCCACGGAAAACCACCAAATAAGAAACTTCTAATATATTCAAATATAGACATAGTAGTGGCCAAAATTAAAATAGATAAAAAGTTTTTTTTTGGATTTAAAAAAGAAAAAACTAAAGTTGAAAAACCATAAAATAATCCTAAAAATAATGGAATTAAAATTAAAGCAAATGGTATCAAAGGTTTAAAGATATCTTCAAATGTTAACGAATTCGTTATCCAATATAAATTTGAAATAAAATAACCAAATCCGAATATCCATCCAATATTAAATGAAACAATTTTATCTTTTGAATAAAATAGTAATGTCCACAGAAGAGCTGGGTATGAAAAAAAATTTATGTAAAATAAATTGTAAGGCGGAAGGCTAAAAGAAGATATCACACCAAATGAAAATACAAATGAGTATAATAGAATTTTATTTTTGTTTAATAAAGTCAATTTACTTTATGAAAATAATTCAATATTAATTTTTCTTTTTTAAACATTTTTTTTAAAATCATTTAATTTCTTATGATCATGACCAACTAAATGAAGATATCCATGTATCCACATTTTATCAAACTCTAAAAAGAAATTTGTTTTTTTTGATCGTTCTTTAATAATTTCATAGCTAATTGCTATATCACCTAAATATAGATTTTTTTTCTCTTTAATTTTCATTGGAAAGGATAAAACATCTGTAGTTTTATTTTTTTTTCTAAATTTAAGATTTAAATATTTCATTTTCTTATCATTAGTTAAGAGTATCGAGAATTCGTGTTTTTTTTTTTTGAATAAAGGTGCTTTGGATAATATTTTAAGTCTTTTCTTTAAATAATCATTTGGTTTTTTTATAATTTTTTTCCAATTTGAATAGCCAGATATTACATTGGCTTTTATCATCCTTCTGAGCTTTGATCTGAATATGCTTTAACAATTTTTGATACAAGTGGATGTCTAACTACATCTTTATGATTAAAATCAACTACAGAAATTTCTTTTAAATGCCCTAGTAATTTTTTTGATCTGTGTAACCCTGAAAGCGATTTATTAGGTAAATCTATTTGCGAGGGATCACCATTTATTACTATCTTGGAGTTCTCTCCTATTCTAGTTAAAAACATTTTAATCTGCGTATCTGTTGCGTTTTGTGCTTCATCAAGAATTGCAAAAGAATTTTTTAAAGTTCTACCTCTCATAAAAGCTAGAGGGGCAATTTCTATATCACCTACTTCAATTTTTTTTTGAATCTTTTCAAAATCTAAAAGATCGTATAGAGAGTCATATAATGGTCTAAGGTACGGATCTACTTTGTCTCTCATGTCACCAGGCAAAAAACCAAGTCTTTCTCCAGCCTCAACAGCTGGCCTAGAAAGTATAATTCTTTCTATTTTCTTATCTAGCAACATAGTTAGGGCAACAGCAACGGCTAAAAATGTTTTACCTGTTCCAGCTGGCCCAGCTGAAATAATTATGTCAGACTCCCTTAAAGCTCTAACATAATCTTTCTGTCTTTCAGATCTTGGAATTACAGATTTTTTTGGAGTTTTAATTATATATTCTACTTTTTTTTCAAAGTTATTTTTTTCGTCTATCATAAATTCGTTTATAGATGAAATTATATCTTTTTTTTCGATAGTTCCATTACTTAAAAATTGTTCAGTCAAAAATTGTATAGCATTTTTTATCAAGTCATTCTTCTCTGGATCGCTTTTTACTAGGATAGAATTCCCTCTTGAATACAAGCTAGTTTTTGTAATTTTCTCTAATTCCTTCAAGTTATTATTAAATTCACCTGCCACACCAAGTAACAAATCATTATTTTGAAATATAATACTTAAAGTATTATTTTCAGAATATACATATTTTAATTCAGAAATAATTTTTTTTTTATTTAAATCAACCAATTCAAGCAGCTTTCTTTTCTTTATCTAGTAAACCAAATAATGTGTTCTGGTTACTATTTTGAACTTTTACTTTTACAACTTTACCAATATTACTTTCATTTCCATCAAAAATTACAGGTGAAATATATTTATTTCTTCCAAATAATTTATTTTGTTTTTCCATTTTATTTTCAACTAACACATCTACTATACTATTTTCCAAAGATTTATTTTTTTCTTTTTGATTATTAAATAATTTTTCTTGAATTAGCGTAAGTCTTTCTTTGGATAAATTTTTGTCTACCATCTCTAATGTTGATGCTTTTGTTCCTGGTCTAGGACTAAAAATAAAGGAAAATGAATTAATAAATTTTATTTTTTTTATTAGATTAAATGTATCTTCAAAATCTTGTTGCGTTTCTCCAGGATAGCCAATGATAAAATCACTAGAAAATTCTATTTCTTTATTTATTTTTTTTAGTCTTTCATAAATTTTTAAATAATGATCTACGGTATGTTTTCTATTCATTAACTCTAACATCTTATTAGAGCCACTTTGAATAGGTAAATGAACAAAAGGCATTAATTTATGACTAGACGCATAGCATTCAATTAAATCATCAGTCATATCCCTTGGGTGTGAGGTGGTATATCTTATTCTTTCTAACTCTGAAAATTGATCTAAATGGTTTATTAAATGTGAGATTCTATATTCTTTAGAATTTTCTATATATGAATAAGCATTAACATTTTGACCTAGCAATGTTATTTCTTTTGCACCATTTTTTATAAGTTGTTCCGCCTCTAGTATAATTTTATTAAATGGTCTAGAGTACTCAGGTCCTCTTGTGTAAGGCACAACACAAAAATGGCAAAATTTATCACATCCTTCTTGAATGGTTAAAAAGGCTGATATTTTATCATTATTATTTTTAATTTTATCAAAATAACCAAACTTAGAAATAGTATCAAATTCAGTTTCTTCTTGTTTTAAACTTACAATATGATTTTTTAATAAGTCATTTACTTTATGATACGATTGCGGTCCTAAAATAATATCTATATATGGTTCTCTCTTCATCATTTCTTCATTTTCAGCCTGTGCAACACAGCCTGCTACAACCATTATTGGTTTTTTTTTATCTCTGTATAATTTTTTAACTCTACCAATTTCATGGTAAACTTTTTCTTTAGCTTTATCACGTATGTGACACGTATTTAAAATATAACAGTCTGCATTTGATTGGTTGTTAGTCTTTACAAAACCCAACTTGCTAACAGAATCATAGATTCTATTAGAGTCATATTCATTCATTTGACAACCAAAAGTTTTTATGAATATTTTTCTATTAAACATATTTTATATTTTAAAAATCTCTGAAATTCCTATTATTTTTTTTTTTTAATTCCATAAAGCTCTAACTTGTGATCTACTAAGTTATATCCATATTTTTCTGCAACTTTTTTTTGAAGTTTTTCTATTTCTTCATCTACAAACTCAATGATTTCTCCTGATTTAATGTCGATAAGATGATCATGATGACTTTCGACTAGTGTTTCATATCTTGCTTTTCCACCTTTAAAATCATGCTTAGTAAGTATACCTGACTCCTCAAAAAGCTTTACTGTTCTATAAACTGTAGCAATGCTTATTTTAGAATCTAGCTTAGAGACTCTTTGATATAGTTCATCAACATCTGGGTGATCTGATTCACCATAAACTTCTTTTGATTCTGATAAAACTTTAGCAATTATTTTTCTTTGATCAGTAAGTTTAACACCTTTCTTTTGGCAAATTTGTTCTATGGTTTCAGACATAATTTATTCTAACTCGAATATATAGGTTTTATCAAACTTTTATTTTTATTTAATTTTGTTAAATTTTTGTAATTTTCATTTATTAGATCCTGTGATTTAAAACCAATTAAAACAGCACTATTTGCTAAAGACATGGCTTTAGCTACTGACAAGGAAATTCTAAGACTTGTAAATTTACCTGGTCCCAGATTGACAAAAATTCTACAAATATCAGATATTTTAATTTTTTTTATATTTAAAAATTTCAAAAGCAGTTTCATAAAATTGTCAAAGTTTTCTCTACTGTTTATATGTCTGCTAGTATATGATCGTTTACCAGCAATGATCACAAAAACAATTTTTTCATTAGCCGCATCAATTATTAAATTTATCATTTTTTATCTTTTTTTTTTAAATGCTTATGCAGATACTGTAAACAAAAAATATGAACCTAATGAAAAGGGAATATTGGCACTGATGTACCATAGATTTGAAGAAAATAAATATCCCTCAACTAATATAAAAATTAATATATTTAAAAAACATTTGGATATTATTAGAGAAAATAACTTTTCTTTTTTAAATCCAAAAAACTTTGAATTAGAATTTAATAAGGTAAGTAGAGAAAAAAAAATATTACTTACTATCGATGATGCATTTTCCTCTTTTTATTTGAATGCATGGCCAATTCTTAAAAGAGACAAAATTCCATTTATTTTATTTGTTTCAACAGAATCTGTGGGTAAGAATGGTTATATGAATTGGAATGAAATTATAGAAATTTCCAAAGAAGACTTTGTTTTTATTGGAAATCACTCACACTCACATGAGTACTTAGTAAAATATGAATTTAAGAAATTTAGAGAAGATATTATTAAATCAATAAATATATTTAAGGAAAATCTTGGATATAATTCTAAGTTTTTTTCATATCCATTTGGAGAATACAGTTTAGAACAAAAAAAATATATCACTGAAAACTTTGACTATGCTTTTGGTC
>CACJVQ010000003.1 GCA_902596915.1 uncultured Pelagibacteraceae bacterium
AGTGAACAACAGGAGTTTGCAATCTCAAGTCATCAAAAAGCACATGAAGCACAAACAAAAGGAAATTTTAAAAATGAAATAGTATCTATTGGAGATTGTGACACTGATGGAAATATTAGACCAGGTAGCACAATGGAAAAGTTAGATGGATTAAAACTTGCATTTGATGAAAATGGTACTGTTACAGCAGCAACTTCGTCACCATTAACTGATGGTGCAGCTGCAACATTAATTTGTGAGGAGAGTTATGCAAAAGAAAATAATTTAAATATTTTGGGTAGAATTGTGTCTACAGCAGTACAAGGTTGTGACCCTGACTACATGGGATTAGGTCCAATTGGAGCATCGCGAAAAGCTTTGGAGAGAGCTAATTTGTCAGCAGAGAAAATTGATATTGTTGAATTAAATGAGGCTTTCGCGTCGCAATCTTTAGCGTGTATTAAAGATTTAGGTATAGACAAAGATAAAGTTAATTTAGATGGTGGAGCACTTGCCCTTGGCCATCCTCTTGGAGCAACAGGCGCAAGAATTACAGGTAAGGCTGCTGAATTACTTCAAAGAGAAAATAAAAAGTATGCTTTATCTACTCAATGCATTGGGTTAGGTATGGGAATTGCTACAGTAATCGAGTCTGTAAACTAAACTATCTATTTATTCCTCTTAATCTTTCAGATCTTCTTCTTAAAAGCTCAGCTGTAACTAAAATTAATATTGATAAAACAATTAAACATGTTGCTACAGCTAAAATTGTGGGACTAAGTTGTTCCCTAAGACCAGTCCACATTTGAACTGGTATTGTAGTGTTATCTAAACCAGCTAAAAATAAAACAACCACTACTTCATCAAAAGATGTTACAAATGCAAATAAACCACCAGAAATAACGCCAGGTAGTATTAATGGTAAGGTAATTTTCATAAATGTATTAAAAGGATTACTACCTAAACTAGATGCAGCTCTAGTTATACTATGGTCAAATCCTGAAAGTGTTGCAGTAACTGTGATTACTACAAATGGAGTTCCTAAAATAATATGTGCTAAAATTATGCCTAAGTGCGTTGCGGCTAATCCTACTTTGGCCATGAAAAAGAAAATTGCAACACCTGAAATAATTAAAGGAACTATCATTGGAGAAATTAAAGTTGCCATTATCAAACCTTTATAAGGCATATGCCTACTACTTAAACCAAGAGCAGCTAATGTTCCAAGTATAATTGATCCAATTGTTGCAAATATAGCAATTATAAAACTATTTTTTGCAGCTAAACCCCAAGGGTTTTTAGTTCCATAGACCATATCCTTATACCATCTCGTAGAAAAAGCATCTGGGTCGAGTCTTTTCATTCCATCTGTAAATACTAAAAATTCCTCTGCATTAAAAGATAATGGAAAAATTACAAACAGAGGCGCTATTAAAAAGAAAAATACACAACCACAAACAAAAAGATAAAAATAATGCCATATTCTGTAATGGGGTTCTGTATATTTTGGTAAAGCCATAATTATCCTAATTTAATGTTATCAACTCCAACAAGTTTGTTATAAATCCAATAAATAACCAATACTCCTGTCAACAACATCAATCCCATTGCAGAAGCAAAACTCCAATCTAAAGTACTTTTCATATGATAAGCTATCTGGTTACTTATAAGTGTTCCAGACGCCCCTCCTACTAAAGCTGGTGTTATATAATATCCAATCGCGAGTATAAAAACTAATAAGCAGCCTGCACCAATTCCAGGTATTGTAAGTGGAAAATAAATTTTAAAAAAAGCTACTCCAGGGGTTGCCCCTAAAGATTTTCCAGCTCTCATTAAACTTGGAGAGATTGTTTTCATAACACTATACAAAGGTAATACCATAAATGGTAAAAGTATTTGAGTCATAGCAACATAAGTTCCAGTTTTATTATACATCATCTCTGGCCTGTTATCGTCTGTAACAAGACCTATCCAAACAAAAAAATCATTTACCAAACCTTGTTGCTGTAACAAAATCATCCAGCTGGCAGTTCTTACAAGTAATGAGGTCCAAAATGGTAGCAGCACACAAATCATGAGTAAATTACTATACTTCATTGGCAGAGTTGCTAATAAATGTGCAATTGGATAAGCCATTAAAAAACAAAAAAGAGTTACAAAAAAAGCTACCTCTAATGTTCGTGACCATAAAATTCTATGAATTCTTCTATCTTCAGCTACTTGTACAATTTTACCATCTTCATTTGAGTACATGTCAACACCCTTCAAATATTTTGAATAAGTGTAGGCTGGAGCTCTTCTTTTAATTGCTCTCCAATAATCAACATTTCCCCACCTTTTATGCACTTTCATTATTTGCTCTTTATAGTTCCCTTCCTCAAATTTCTTTTGCTTTCTAGCTAATTTTTTTAGGACACTCTTAAAGCCATTTTTCTCATAATTTAGTTGGGTTTGCAGCTTTCCTGCTGTCTTATTTTCTACTAAAATTTTGTAATCTAAATAAAAAGCTTTAAACACTTCTTCGGGCGGAAGCTCTTTACCATCCCACTGTTCCATTGCTTTGTATGTTTTAGGCAGCATGTTTGTGACCATTTTGTCGTCTATACTTCGAGAAAACATGTCTGCGATAGGAATGATATAAGTAATAATTAGAAATAAGAGTAATGGTGTTACTAAAAGAAAAGCTTTTATTTTATTTTTTTTTTCTGCTTGCTTAAGACTTTCCTCTAAAGGAATTCCGTCTGTTGATAATATTTTTTGTTCTGAGCTCATAAAAAAAGGGCGGTTATAAAACCGCCCTTAATATAATATAAAATTAAAGTCTTTAAAACTTTAATTATTTAATACTAGCTTTCATAGCTTCCCACTGTTCACCAAGCTCTGTACCGTTATCAGCCCAGTACTCAGCGTTCACTAAGAAGTATTTTTTAAGGTTAGCTGGTGCAGTTGGCATATGTGGAACCATGTTCGTTTTTCCATCTTTATACCAAGGCTCTCCTGCTTCCATAACTGCAATTGATGATTTTCTCCATGGAGCATAAGCAATGTATTTTGCACTTCCTGCTAACATTTCAGTATTTGTCATCATTGCTAAAGCTTTCATAGCATCAGCTTGGTTTGGTCCACCTTTTACTAATGCAAAATATTCGTAGTCAAGACCTTGTCCGTCCCAAACTTGAACTATTGGAGCACCTTCTCCTACTGCTGCATTGAAAAATCTACCATTCCAACCAGTTGCCATTACAACTTCACCACTCATTAATAATTCTGGTGGTTGAGCACCTGCTGACCAAAATACACATCCACCATTTGGATCTTCACATAGTGCTTTGATTTTGTTCATAGCTCTAGTTACGTAAGCTGGATCTTCTAATTTCTTATATAGAAATTCTCCACCTTTACCCATTTTTACACCATCAGCTGCTAATGCAATTTCTAGGTTTGTTAGAGCGCTTTTGTAAATAGCTCTTTTTCCTGGAAATCTTTTTGTATTAAAGAAATCTTTAATAGTTTTTGGTGTACTTTTTAACAAGTCACTGTTGTAAGCATAGTTCCAAGAATATAAGATGTTTCCTACTGCACATTTACTAGGCATATCTGTGAAGAAGTCTTCACTTGCCGGTGTACCATCTGGTGCTGGCGGAAAGTCTTTGTCAAAATCAAATTCAACAAAAATACCTTCATCACAACCATTGATAGTATCATAAGCAAATACGTCTATGATATCCCATGTAATTGCACCTGCTTCTTTTTGAGCTTTAATCTCTGATAATCCACCAGAGTAATCTACCCACTCAATCGGTATACCAAGTGCTTTTGCAGTTGGGTCTCCATAACCTAACTTTTGACTTTCTGTGTAAGCTCCACCCCAAGACGCAACAACAACTGCGAATGCTGATGAAGATACTGAAATAGCAAAAGTTACAGCAAGTAATAATTTACTTAATTTATTCATTTATCCTCCGTTTAAACGTTTTTTTATAAAAAAAGGAGTACAGCAACATAGGATTAGAGAGTCAACAGTCGATTTTGAAAATAATGTAATAATTTAGCTTATTTTGGGTCTAAAGCTCTAGCGTCGTGACTGTTCCAACCAATATTAATCTCATTACCAAGTTTTATATCTAAATTTTGAGAACTATTTGGAACTTTTAAAATAAATTCTGAATTACCAAGTAAATTTAATCTAACTCTTGTGTGATCACCATGATAAATGACTTCTTCTATTTTGCCTTTTTGATTATTGTCCATTTTTTCTTTAGGATTGATCAATGCTCTCTCTGGTCTAATTGATACGGTGGTTTTTTCACCAATAGATTTAACTGATATTGGGTTTGCAATGATTTCACCCTTGTCTAATTTAACTTTGCAGGATCCATTTGATATATCTGAAATTTCCCCAGCAAAAGTATTATTTTCTCCAATGAATTCGGCGACAAATGAGTTAACCGGTTCTTCATATAACTTATCTGGGCTTGAGAGTTGTTGAACCTTACCATCATTAAACACTGCAATTCTGTTTGACATAGTTAATGCTTCACCTTGGTCGTGTGTAACATAGACAACAGTTACACCAATGCTTTCATGAATATGTTTAATTTCGTACTGCATGCTTTCTCTTAAATTTTTATCTAAAGCACCCAAAGGTTCATCCATTAAAACAACTGCTGGATCAAAAACTAAAGCTCTAGCTACTGCTACCCTTTGTTGTTGACCTCCAGAAAGTTGCCCAGGCATCCGGTTTCCAAATCCCGACAATGAAACCATAGATAATGCTTTTTCAACTTTTTTATCTATATCGTCTTTTGAAATTTTTCTTACTCTTAAAGGAAAAGCCAAATTTTCAAAAACTGTCATATGTGGAAACAGAGCATAATTTTGAAAAACCATTCCAATACCTCTTTTGTGTGGAGGGATATTTGAAATTGGGTTTTTATCTAAATAGATTTCTCCATTAGTCGGGGTTTCAAAACCTGCAAGCATCATTAAGCATGTAGTTTTTCCTGAACCAGAGGGTCCAAGCATTGTTACAAACTCACCTTCTTCGATATCCAAATTCAAATCTTTAACTACCAATACTTTTCCATCGTAGCTTTTGTCGACTTTATCAAATTTTACAAAATCTTCTTTTTTTGACATAGGTTAGTTTTTAAAACACTTAGTTAAGTTGTTTGCAACAGTTAATTAACTCTTAATGTGTAACTCTTTTGGAAAATTACAGAATAATTCACACCCTTTTTCTGTAACTCTTATAGCCTCAGAAGCTTCAACCCCCCAATCACCAAATTGCATTACAGCAATCATATGGAAACAGGCATTCGGTACAAGTTCAGTCATTTCTCCTTTATATATATTAAGAGTATGTTCACCCCAATCTGGCGGGTAACCTATTCCAATTGAGTAACCAGTTCTTGATTTTTTTTCTATGCCATATTTATCTAAAATACCCCAAAAAGCTTGAGCTACATCATTTGCAGTATTCCCAGGTTTAGTAGCATCTATTCCAGCTTGCAAAGCTTCGATAGTTTTGTTCATTGTGTCTATTTTTAATTGATCTGGTTTACCAAGTAAGACTGTTCTTGCCATTGGCGCATGATATCTTTTATAAACTCCAGATAACTCAACGATTGTCGCCTCACCTTCTACAAACTTATCTTGGGTTGCTGTTAAATGAGATGCAGATGTTCCTTTTCCGGTTGGCAAGAGTGTTGCGATACTAGAATACTCTCCTCCAAACTCAGGTGTCCCGTAAAATAAAGTTTTTTGTATGTCGCCTACTGCATCGCATTGTCTGACACCCGGTTTTATTACCTCCATTGCAGTCTTCATTCCTTTTTCTGAAATTAGTGCAGCAGTTTTCATGTAATTAATTTCTGCATCAGATTTTGCAAATCTTGCCCAATTTACTAATCTTTCTGAATCTTTTATTTTTGCATTTGGTAAACCTTGTTTTATCTTTTCATAACAAAAAGCAGTGAAGTAATGAGCGTCCATCTCAACTCCAATTGAAAGCTTATCCCAATTTCTGTCTTTAATAATCTGTACTAAATAATCGTAAGGATGTTTTGGCCATGTATGAATATAATTTTCATCATACACAATTATATTTTCATCTTTGAGATACGTTTTTATGTAAGCACCTCCTGAATCTTGAGCTCTTACAAAACATAAAGGTTCATCAGCATTAACATGAACAATAGCACACTGTGCATAATAAAAAGACCAGGCGTCATAACCAGTTAAATAATTCATGTTATTAGTATCGTGAGAAATCAATAGTTCGATACCTTTATCCTGCATCATCGACTGAACTTTTTTTAATCTTTGGTTATATTCGTCTTTAGTAAATGACATAAATTTCTATCTGAATAATTTACCAAAACCTTCTACAAGGTTATTTTTATTTATTTGGACAAGAGTATCCCAAATTAATGCCTGATTGCTTGATAAAACAATCGTGTTAAGTTTTTTTTCAAGTTTATCGATTATTGGTAATACGGGAAGAGCTGTACAAGATACAAATAATGCGTCTGCTCCATTTAAATCTATTTTAGATAAGACATCATACAAATAATTTTGGTCTACTTTGCCTATATCGTAATCTGCCTCTATATCAAAGTATGAATTGGATGTTATTTCAAATCCCTCTGACTTAAAATATCCCATAACCTCATCATTAAGTTTTTTGCTGTAGGGAGTAAATAGCGAAAGTTTTTTAATATTTAACTTTTTTAATGCTTTTATTGCGGCTGTACTTGGCGTTGTAACCTGGGCCATTGGTTTTGCTGCTTTTACCTTTTGCTTTATAGAGTTATAGCCTGCTGCAATAGTTCCAGAAGTACATCCATAGACTACGCAATCAATATCTTGATCTGGTAAAATGTCTTTTGTTACACTGGTTACTTTATCTGACATTTTGATCAGATTTTCTTTAGTTAAAGGATTATAACACTCTATTCTATTAACAAAAAAATCAATTTCTCTATCCTTGATTACATTTATAAAATCTCTTTCAATCATAAAATCACTTGCAAGAGCAATAAGGCCAATTCGTGGATTTGATTTACTTATGTATTTTGGTTCTATTTTTGTTGAATTCATATTTTAAAAAAGTGAATATATCATAAGTTCTTGAATAATCATTAATATTAAATGAATTGAATGAATTTTAAAGATACTCTAGTTGCATCACTTGTTCCTATCTTTTTAGGTTTTGGTTTTGTAATTGCCAAACCTGCTTTTGAATCTTTTCCTCCAATACTTCTAATGGGATTAAGATTTATTTTTGCTGCTTCTATTTTAATTTGGTGGTTTCCTATTCCAAAAGGTTTCTTAAAAAAAATCTTTATCGCTTCGTTTATAGCAAACACCTTGCAATACAGTATTACCTATACTGGTTTAAATTTTATAGATGCATCAGCGGCAGTATTATTAGTACAAACAGAAGTTCCATTTGGAGTAATATTTGCTTTTTTCATGTTGAAAGAGAAACCAACTTTAAGAGCTTTAATCGGTATAGGAATCGCGTTTATAGGAGTTTATATTTTAACTGGTTCACCTAATTTAGATGGAAAAATATTTGGTATCGCTCTTACAATTTTAGGTTCAGCAATATGGGCGCTTGGCCAAGTAATTGTTAAACCTTTGAGTAAAGAAATTAATCCTTTGGCTTTAGTTGCGTGGCTTGCATTATTTTCTGGACCCACTTTAATTTTAATTTCTGCAGTAATTGAAGGTGATACCATATCATATTTATCAACTGCTAAATTTAATCATTGGTTAATAGCATTTTACATTGGGTTTATTATGCAACCTATAACTTATGGCTGCTTTTATTATGTTCTTAAAAATAATCCATTATATAAAGTGTTACCCATAGTGACTATGGGTATACCACCGACTGGCTTGCTTGCAGCAATTTTTTTATTAGGTGAGAAACCAACAAGTGAATTATTTATTGGAGGACTAGTAATAATATTTGGTGTCATAATGATATTATATAAAAAGAAAGAGGAGGTAAATTAATGAATATAGGATTTATTGGCTTGGGAAATGTTGGAGGAAAACTAGCTGGGAGTTTGTTGAGGAATAAATTTGATTTAACAGTTAGAGATTTAGATAAAAATTTAACAAAACAATTTGAAGGCTTGGGGGCTAAGATTGCAAACTCTGCTAAAGAGCTGGCTGAGGAAGTTGATTTAATAATAACTTGTCTTCCTTCTCCTGAAATTTGTGCAGAAGTGATGGAGGGTGACAACGGAATTCTAGAGGGTATTTCTGAAAATAAAATATGGTTGGAAATGAGTACTACTGACGAGGCAGAGGTAAAAAGGATTGGCAAAAAAGTAATTGAAAAAAAGGCAATACCTCTAGATGGTCCAGTAAGTGGTGGATGCCATAGAGCAGCGTCAGGAAATATAGCAATATTTGTTGGTGGAGAAAGAGATGCATTTGAAAAGATATTGCCTGCTTTAACTGTAATGGGGCGTAAAATATTACATACAGGAGAATTAGGTACTGCTTCTGTTCTTAAAGTAATTACAAATTATTTAGCTTCTACACATTTGGTTGCCCTTGGGGAGGCATGGACAGTAGCTAAAAAATCAAACCTAGATCTTACAAAAGCTTATAAAGGAATTGCTGTGTCATCAGGAAATTCATTTGTTCATGAAACTGAGAGCCAAGTTATTTTAAATGGCTCTTATAATATAAATTTTACGATGGACCTTGTCTTAAAAGACACCGGTCTATTTGATGAACTCGCAAAAAAATTGAATGCACCTTTGGAAATTTCCCCTAAGATAGTTGAAATATTTAAAGATGGTCAAAAAAAATATGGCTCAAGAGCCTGGTCATCAATGATAGTGAAAAGAATGGAAGATTTGAATAAAATTGATTTTAGAGCTAAAGGGTTTCCCGAGGAGTTAACTGATATTGAGCCTGAAGAAAAAGGTTATGAAATTTAAATTCTGTGTTAAAGTGCATTTATGATTGAAAAGAAAAATTTTTATATAAACGGTAAATGGGTTGCGCCAGTTAAACCTAATGACTTTGATGTAATTGATCCATCAACCGAGGAGGCTTTTGCTTTAATTTCTCTAGGATCTAAAGAGGATACTGATAAAGCTGTAAATGCTGCTAAAGTAGCATTTGAAACTTGGAGAGAAACTTCGAAAGAAGAGAGAGTAAAATTACTAGAAAAATTTTGTGAAATTTATAATAGAAGATGGGATGAAATGGTTGAAGCACAATCAATGGAAATGGGTGCACCATTAGATTTTGCATCAGAGATACATACTAAAATGGGAGCAGATATATCTAGAAATACAATAGATATTTTAAAAAATTTTAATTTTGAACATCAGTTTGATCCAAAATCAAACAATCAAATCAGATACGAGCCAATTGGAGTTTGCGGATTAATTACACCATGGAATTATCCAATGAACCAAATAATACTAAAGGTTATACCAGCACTCGCAGCTGGTTGTACAATGATTTTAAAACCATCTGAGATTGCTCCTGTGTCAGCAGTATTGTTTGCAGAAATAATTGATGAAGCTGGGTTTCCTCCAGGTGTATTCAATTTAGTAAATGGTAACGGAGAAGTAGTTGGAAATCATATATCTGGTCACCCAGATATTGATATGGTCTCATTTACAGGATCTACAAGAGCGGGAAAACTGATACAGAAAAATGCAGCTGATACAATTAAAAAAGTTACACTTGAGCTAGGCGGTAAAGGTGGAAATATAGTCTTTGAGGATTCTTATCCAGATGCTGTTAGAGATGGAGTAAGAACTATAATGAGCAACACTGGACAGTCTTGTGATGCTCCAACACGAATGTTAGTTCAAAGATCAATTTATGATAGAGCAGTAAAAGAAGCTGTAGATGAAGCAAATAAAATTAAAGTAGATGTGGCATCTAAAAAAGGTGATCACATTGGACCTTTAGTATCCAAAGTTCAATATGATAAAGTTGTAAATCTTATAAATGAGGGAATTAAAGAAGGCGCAACTTTAGCTGCCGGTGGGCCCGATCTACCAAATGGTCTTAATAAGGGGTATTTTGTTAAACCAACAATTTTTACTGATGTAAACAACGATATGAAAATTGCTAGAGAAGAAATATTTGGTCCAGTACTTTCAATTATTCCATTTGATACAGAAGAAGAGGCAATAAAAATCACAAACGATACTTCTTACGGATTAGGTAACTATTTACAAACTGAGGATAAAGAAAAAGCAAAAAGAGTAGCTAGAAAAGTAAGAGCTGGAACAGTTTATATCAATGGCCAAGGAGCCGAGACTGGAGCGCCTTTTGGAGGATTTAAGCAATCAGGAAACGGTCGAGAGGGTGGACTATGGGGGTTTACTGAATACCTAGAGGTTAAAGCAATTACTGGTTGGAATTAAAAAATTATATTCAAAATAATTGAGGTTGAGATGATTGGTTATGTAATGGTGGGAACAAATAATTTAGATACTGCCATTAAGTTTTATGATGAAGTTTTGGAAGTCATCGGACTATCAAGAAACGAAACTGTTGAAAACGATTATGCAGCATATGGAAAGAAAGATACAAACGAAATAGAGTTTTACATTACAAAACCGTTTAATAAAAAAGAAGCAACTTTTGGAAATGGAACGCAAATATCATTTATAACATCTTCGAGAGTTATTGTTGATAAATTTCACGAAATAGGACTAAAAGCAGGAGGTACTAGCGAAGGATCAGGAGGTGAACGACCAGAAGGTTCGGGAGTTTATTATTCTTACGTTCGTGATCTTGATGGAAATAAAATTTGTACCTTCACTAATAGCAAAGAATAATACTATGTCCTACTCATCAATTCATAAAAAATTGAAAAATAAAAAAACTATTATTTTAGATGGTGGAATGGGCGCTGAATTAGAAAAAAATGGCGCTAAGATGGATGAAAAAATGTGGTGTGGAAAATGCTCAGTAGATCATCCAGATTTAGTAAGAAAAATTCATGAAGATTATATAAATGCGGGTGCTGATGTAATAACAACTAATACGTATAGTACTACACCTATATCGATGAGACAGTATGGTTATGAAGACTCGATAGAGGAATTTAATAAAAAAAGTGTTCAAGTTGCAAAAGAAGCAATTAAAAATTCAAATAAAGATGTTGCTCTTGCTGGGAGCGTTTCAACTTTTGGTAATTTTTATAAACTCGGAGTTAAAGCAATGATACCTGGCTTTGATGAACAATTAAAGATTTTATCAGGTGAAGGAGTAGACTTAATTATTTTAGAAGCTATGTCCTCACAAGCTGACATAGTTGAAACTATGTTAAATTGTTCAACGAAAGTAAATATACCAGTTTGGTTATCAGTGTCATGCGTAATGGATGATCAAAAAAATATAATGCTTGGATATAATGATACAATTGACTCTGATACACATGTCTATGAAAACTTTGAGACATCCATAAATAATTTTAAAAAATTACACAGTGGTCCAATATTGGTTGCTCATTCAGATATAAATATTACAGGAAAAGCAATTGAAACTGCGAAGAAGAATTACCATGGAATAGTAGGGGCATATCCAAATAAAGGTTATTATGAAAAACCACACTGGAGATTTGTAGATGACATGACGCCAACTGGATATTTAAATGAAGTAAGGTCATGGATTAAAAATGGAGCCCAGATTATTGGTGGATGTTGTGGGATCGGTGTAGAAGAAATAAAAGCAATTTCAATTTTAAAAAACTAAAGTATATATTAAATATTATGAAAACATTTATTGGCGGTATTGGCTGTTTTTGGGACGAAAAAAAGTATGAGGGCATCAAAGGTATAGTGTCTACAGAATGCGGTTACTGTGGCGGAGATGAACCAAATGTTACATACAAGGCAGTTTGTGGGGGAGATACAGGACATATAGAGGTGGTCAAAGTTGAGTATGATGAAAAAGAAAAGTCATACGAGGATATGGTCAATTTATTTTTTGAATTACACGACTCAACTCAAGTAAATCGACAAGGTACATATGTAGGAATTCAGTACCGTTCAGAAATATTTTATAATACAGAAGAAGAAAGACAGATTGCAGAAAAAGTTTTAAACGAAGTAAACAGTAAATTAGATGGAAAAGTTTCGACTAGAGTTTCAAAAGAAAAAAATTACTGCAAAGCTGAAGGTTATCACCAAAAATACGAACAAAATAAATCGTTAAAATATTGAAAAAAAAAAAATTAGTCTCTGTTAAGAACCCAGAATTAAATACATTAAAAGATAATAAAGCTTCATGGAACCTTCCTAAAACAAGGAGGTTTGGTTATAAAAATTTACATAAAATCAATAGATACAGTATTTTTTTAAGATCTGATTTAATATTAAAATTAAACTCTAATCCAAATAAAACTATCGCTAAACTTCCTCTAGTAAAGAAGATGACTAAAAATAAATATTTTTGTTCATTAATTGTTGGCAACCGTCAAAATATATTATTTGAAAAATATGCCAAAGATTTTAAAAAAAACCAACCTCAAACAATTATGTCCATTACAAAAATGTTCGTTAATCTATTTATTGGAGAATTGGTTACGAACAAATTAATAGATCTTAATAAAAAAGTTTCTCACTATTTGCCAAAAATTGGAAGTGGGTATGCAAATGCAAAGATCCAAGATGTTTTGAACATGAATGTTTTAAACTCTTATACTGAAGATTATACTAAGGCATACTCATCTTCCTTTATGCATGAACCTGTTGGAGGATGGAGACTACCTAAAAATCTTAAAAATCATCTAAGCCAAGAAGAATATTTAAATACAATTAAAAAATCTAAAAATAAAAGTTTAATTAATAATTCTGAACGAGCATTTTATAAATCTGCAAATACAGATGTAGTAGGATTAATAATAGAAAAAGTTAGTGGTAGAACTTTAAGAGATTGGGTTTTATCTGCAGTTGAGGCTGCAGGATTTGAAGATGGTTTATATATTGCATCAGATAGATACGGTATGCCTTGGATGTCTGGAGGAGGTTGTTTAATTACAAGAGACTTTTTAAGAATGGGTTTGCTTTTTGCAAGAAAAGGTATGGGTGTTGGAAATAGGAAAGTTGGATCTTCATCATTTTTTAATAAAACAATTGATCATGTAGGGCCAAAATATATGGATTTATCCAAAGACAAATATTTATATTACTCAAATTCTACTATGGTTTCAGGCAATATGATCGGGCACTCTGGTTATGGTGGTCAGTTTCTTGCAACAAACTTTAAAACTGGCAATGTAGCTGCTTTTTTTTCTGTTCTAGAAACGAAATCAGCAACAAAAGAAAGTTATAAAACAGATATGATCAACATGCTGATAGATTTAGTTAATAAAAAATATTAAATTAAGAATATCTTTCAATTAATTTTTTGAGGTGTTTGTCTGTTACACCACAGCATCCCCCAATAATCTGAATTTGGTTATCAATTAACTTTTCACATTCATTAGCAAATTCCTCCTCTTTAGAAGTCACAATAGCTTTATGGGATTTTGTATCGAACTTATGTATTTCAGGATAAAACATCATTGGACCATTCCAATTGTTTTTAATTACTTGCAATCCTTCAAAAGCATCAATTAACCATGTATGCATGACACCATAGACATCTCCACCCATGCTAGTAAGTGACTTTACAATATCTTCTAAAAGTACAATTTTATCATCAGGAATAAATTTTGGTTGCTCTTTGTATTTGGTTTCATCATAAATTAACGATTTTTCTTTTTCCGCACTAAAATTTCTACCAATAACACTGTTATCAAATTTGCTTATACAACAACTTAATCCAACCCAAACTGGTAAACCCGTTTCCAGAGCAGCATTCAGTAAAATTTTTGAATGATCAATATCAAGTAACATTTCTAAAATTAAAATATCAGTCCCCTCCTCTTTTAAAATTTTAGCAGCTTCTTTATAATTTTGTTCCTCCTGTTTAAAAGAAGGTATGAATTTAGGATTTGGCACAAATTCATTCTCTTTTAATGAAAAAAAATTTGATAAACTTCCAGCTATTCCAATTTTATTTTCTTTACTTTTATTTTTTATTGCCTGTCTAGCTAATTTGACTGATTGAATAATAAATTCTTCAGTTTCCGCTCCACGATTAATGCTTTCAAGATTGTGTTTGGTTGAACTAAAAGTGTTTGCTGTTATCAAATCAGAACCAGCATCAATAAACTTTTCATGTGTCCTAATTACTATGTCTGGAGAAGTTATTGAAGCTAAGGCAGAAAAGGCTGGGGACATTTCACCGCCCAATTTTGCAATTTCAGAACCGTTTCCACCATCTAAAAATATTTTTGATTTTGATTTTAACTTTTCATTAAAAATCATTTATTTTTCATCTTTTGGGGCAAGTACTACTGCTAAAATTCCTCCTAATACAATCATTGTACTGCCTATAACTTCTCGCCAACCAAATGTTTCATCTGTTAAAATTCCTGCTGATATAACGCCAACAACTATTTCGCTTAAATATAATATTGCGCAAAGACCTGCTCCTAGAACTGAGGGTGACCACATGATAACTACCCCTGTTGGAATAAAATAAAATACTGAAATGAGAACCAAAAAAGTAAACATTGATGCAAAAGCTTCAATGGGTGGCATTGGTCCTAGATAATCTTTTAAAATAAAGCCAGCAAAAATATTGAATATTGTTCCATAAACAAAAAATGAAAATATTACCGGAAAAACACCATCTGTTTTTGTAATTTCTAAACGTACTAAGCCAGCTCCAAAAAGCACACCTCCCACCAGCGCTAACCAATCTCCTGCATTTTGTGGTAGTGGTATGATATTAGATTGACTAAAAACAACCCACAAACCTCCAAGGGCTAAACTTAAAGTTAAAACTCTTTCTAAACCAGGTCTTTTCTTTAAAAAATATATCTCAAATATAGTGGTCCAGATTGGTATCATGTAAAACATAATCAATGCACGGACAACATCTGTTAATAAAAAACTTAAAGCGTAGCAAATAAAACCACTACCAGTTAAAAAACCGATAAAAGGAATTTCTAATCCTGATGTTCGGCCTTTATATTTTCTCCACAAAGACAAAGGTGTGAGCAATATAATACCAATCATCATTTGAGAAATAGTTCCCCAACCTCCAGTCAATCCACCATCTTCTAAAATTCTTTGAGGAAGCCAATAAACTCCCCATGATCCAGCAGCTATAGCTAATGCAAATGATATTTTAAAATGATGTTTGTGTCTGACCATTAATTTAGATTTGGTTTATGATTAGAAAAATTAAAAATTTCCTCATATCTTTTTGCAAAAGATATCACTTTTAAATCTTCCTTTTGTTTAGCTATAATTTGTAAACCAATTGGAAATCCATCTTTATTAAAACCAATTGGTAATGAAATCGATGGTAAATAAAATAGACTAGCAAATATGTGGATTTCAATCCATCTATGGTAAGTATCCATCAGTTGATCATTAATTTTTTCAGGATGTCTTAAGTTTTTATCAAAAGGGAATGATTGTTGAGATGGTAGAGCTAAAAAATCAAAACTACCGAATAAACTATTTACATCATTTGATAATTCAATTCTAGAATTAAGAGCTAGTTTAACATCTTCTTCTGTAAGCTTAATACCTTTGTTGTACTCCCATATCGCTTGTGGTGTCATTTGATTAATTTCCTCGATGTTCATAGTAATAATATCTTCATAAATACTTTTAGCTCTTAATGTTCCCCAGCAATTCCACAACTTATTAGCATCTATTTTTGGTTTTAAGTATTCAATTATAATTTTATTTTTTTGAAGACTGTCTAATTGTTTATTACACATTTCAACTAACTCAGGATCATATTGATAATTACCATTCATATCAGATAACCATCCTATCTTTATTTTTGAAAATTCTTGATCACTTATATTGGTATCTTTAAATGAGTTTGTTAAACTAAAAGAAATTGGATCCTCTTTGTGTTCTCCAGCTATTACATCTAAAAGAATAGCCATATCATCTGGTGTTCTTGCAAGACATCCTGGAGTAGAGATAATTGGAAGATTCTTTTTTTTATCATTTGTTCGATAGTCAGGTAGAAGACCTGGCGTTGGTCTAAAACCATAAACATTTGCATAGGCTGCTGGAGTTCTGCAAGAACCCATCATATCTGTTCCATCTGCAAACGGTAGTAGTTCAGCTGCAACAGCTACACCGGCTCCACCACTAGATCCTCCTGATGATTGAGTGTTACCATAAATATTTGGTGTAATTCCAAATAGTCTATTTGCTGTGTGTGCACCTACGCCTAACTCTGCGGTATTTGTTTTGCCTATCATGATGCCGCCAGCATCTAATTGACGATCAACAATAATGGAATTTTTTTTTGGAAAATAATCTTTATATCCTGGAAAACCATAAGTAGTTGGAAAATCAACAACATCTAATAAATCTTTTGATGCCAAAGGAAGACCAAACAATGGTTTACTTTCATCAAAGTTTTTATCTTTATCATTGGCCTCATTTATTATTTGCTCTTCATCTTTAATTGAGACAATGGCATTTAGAGAAGGGTTATATTTTTTAATTCTTTCTAAGTAAAAGCTAACAACTTCTCTTACTGAAATCTCTTTTTTTTGAATTAAAGAAATAATTTCTTTAACTGATCTATTTTCAAGCATTAGAATTTACTATTACCTAGCTTTTTTTATAGATGCTAGGGTAATTTCCTTTGTTTCTTCTAAAGTCGCTATTCTTGGATTTGTTGCAAAGGCTTGATCTTTCATTGATTTTTCAGCAATTCTATCAACACAATCTTCGGGTACTCCAATTTCACTTAAACTTTTTGGAATTTTAATTCTATCAAGAAGGTTTTCAATGTTTGATATAAATGCTTCTACAGAATGATCTTCAAATTGCATAGCCTCTGACATTCTTTTAACTTTTTCTTCCATGCCTGGGAGATTATATTTCAAAACTACAGGCAATATTATTGCATTGGTTAGCCCGTGATGAGTATTGTATTCAGCTCCAACCATATGAGCAATAGCATGTACTAATCCTAAACCTTTTAAAAAAGAAATTCCTGCTAAACAAGATCCAACATGCATCCCACCTCTGGCAACTATGTTGCTGGGGTCTTCTACAGCTGTGACTAAAGATTTTGATATTAAAGATAAACCTTCTAAAGCAGCACCATCACACATTGGATTAAAACCAGGAACGCAATAACCTTCTATGCCGTGGATTAATGCATCAGCACCCGTCCACGCGGTTAAGTTTGCTGGCAATCCAATTGTGAGTTCTGGATCTAACAATGCTAAAGATGGTCTAACATCTGGATGCCACATACAAAACTTCATACCTTCTTTTAAATAAGTAACCATAGCTGTGATTTCTGTTTCAGCACCAGTGCCTGCAGTAGTAGGAATGGTTATGATTTTTGGAAAAGGATTATCTTTACTAATTTTAGGAGGAGTTAATTCAAATTCAAAATCTCTAAGTGGTACGTCATTATTAGCTGTAAGGCATATCAATTTACCACCATCCATTGCGCTACCTCCACCAATTGCGATTATAGAGTCGTGATTACCATCTTTAAATTTTTTTACCCCATTTGAAACTTCATCTTCTCGAGGATTTGGAGATATATCAAAAAATAAATCTGATTTTATATTTGAGCTATTTAAATAGCTTTGTAAATTTATAATAAATGGTAATTTTGGACTTCCTTTATCTGTAACTATTAATGGATTTTTAATATCTAAATTATTACAAATATTTCCTATTTCTTTTAATCTACCAGGTCCATAAGCAATGTTAGTGGGAAATGTCCAGTCTTGATTGGATAGAATATCAGTTTCGTTTAGTTTAAAACTTTGCATTTTGTTTATAAAGTATACAATTTTAAAAAATTATAAATGAATATTTCTCCTGAAAATAAAGATTTAAAAAATACTTATTTGGCAATAGTTACAATGCTCTTAGCAATTCTATGCGTAGACATGTATATGGTTGTAATCAAGTTTTTAGGAGATGAGTACTCGGTAATTCAGCTTGCCGTTTTTAGAAATATAGCAGGTGTAATCCCTCTATTTATCCTTATTTTATTTACTAAAGAGTACCTATCAGTTTTTAAAAACTTAAATAATAAATTTTTAATTTTAAGTTTTTTTAGAGGTTTAGGCTTTTTATCAATGAATATTTTTATATTTATTTCTGTAATTAATCTCGAATTTGCTACTGCGATGGTGCTTACTTTTTCATCTCCTTTTTTTATCGTAATTTTATCAATTATTTTTTTAAAAGATAAAGTTGGTATTTATAGATGGTCTGCGATTTTTATTGGATTTTTTGGTGTAGTTTTAATTATGCAACCAACAAGTGATATATTTAATTTTTATTCTATTTTTCCAATTTTAACTGCAATTGCATGGGCTTTCACAGTTATAATATTAAAATTTATACCCGAAGGTCACTCTACAGCTAAAATTCAGCTTTATACTTTAATATTTAATGTAGTTGGAGGAGTGATACTATTTTTAATAACCACTGGACATACGGATATAAAGAGCACTCAAGACTTTCTGTTAATGACTTTGACTGGAATTCTAGGTGGGACAGCTGCAATACTTTTCATTTATGCATATAGACTAATTTCTGCAAGCAAGATGGCATCTTTTGAATATTTTGGAATCCCATCATCTTTTGTTTTGGGTTGGTTGTTTTTTAATGAAGCGCCTTGGGAACAATTATTCCCTGGAGTATTTGTAATTGTTTTTGCAGGAATGATTATTATTTGGAGAGATAAGGTTAAACAAAAAAGTACTAAGGTAAGTAGAGAGATTAATTAGCAGATTTCATTGACTTCATAACTATTGCTCTATCAATTTCACCAATCAATTTTCCCGTTTCTGTATCTACTACTGGAAATTTCTGATCTGTATCAACTAGTTTATCAATCAATGTCTCAATTTTTGAATCATGTGGAATATTATTAGATCCATCTTCAAATAATTTTTTTGTATCATCACAACATTCCTCTCTCATTACTTTACTGGCACTTAAAACTTTATATTTTGGAACATCTTCACAAAAATCTTTTACGTATTGATCCTTAGGATTTGCAACAATTTCTTCTGGGGTACCAACTTGTGAAACCTCCCCATCTTTCATAATAGCAATATGATCTCCCATCTTTATTGCTTCTAAAAAATCGTGCGTAATAAAAACCATTGTCTTTTGAAGTTTTTCTTGAATTTTTAACAATTCATCCTGCATTTCTCTTCTAATTAGTGGGTCTAGTGCAGAAAAAGGTTCATCAAAAATTAAGATTTCTGGATCAACTGCTAGTGCCCTTGCCAATCCAACTCTTTGTTGCATACCACCAGAAAGTTCTCTTGGATAATTATTGTGCCAACCTTCCAGGCCAACCATTTTTAAAACCTCCATTGATTTTTCTATTCGGTCATTCTTTTTGTTACCTCTTATCTCTAATCCATAACCAATATTTTCAACTACTGTTCTATGTGGGAATAGTCCAAAGTGTTGAAAAACCATACTCATTTTATTTCTTCTTAAATCTAAAAGGTCTCTACCACTCATTTTCGTTACATCAACATCATCCATTTTGACTATACCAGAAGTTGGTTCGATTAATCTTGAAATACATCTGACTAAAGTTGACTTTCCACTACCAGATAAACCCATTACAACAAATGTTTCACCTTTCTCAATTGAAAAGCTCACATCTTTAACTGCAACAACGTGTCCAGTTTTTTCTTGGACTTCTTTTATTGATAAATTTTTATCTAAACCTTTAATAATTCTTTTTTCGTCTGGGCCAAATAATTTCCAAACATTAGTACAAGTTATTTTTGCTTGATTACTCATATTTTGTTATTTTAATAACATAAAAATAGACAATATTTTCCTTTAAAAGTAAAATTATTTATTTTAAAATTTTGATAAATTATGTCATCTGAAGTCTCAAGTATCCAGAGTAAACCAATTTCATCTAAGAATATAATTACATATTCTTTAGTTCTACTAACTTTTTTAGTTGCTTTATGGTTATCTTTTCAAAGTGAAGGTCCTTCAAAAATGCCGAAAGTTGTAACTGATCAATTTACATTTACGGCGTGGGTAAATGAAGGCGAAGATTACTTAAAGAAAAATTATAGATGGATTACAAAAATAATAGCTAGTTATATAAAAAATATTTATTATTTCGTTGAAGACTTTCTTCTAGACTCCCCTTGGCTTTTAATTGCAGCATTAATATTTTTACCTTGTTTAATTGCAGGTGGCCTAAGATTGGGTCTGTATTCTTTATTCGTTATTTATTTTTGGGGTGCAACAGGTATGTGGGAACCATCTCTTCAAACTGTGGCACTGATGGGTTTATCTGTACTAATGTGTGTAGTTGTGGGTGTAACCTTGGGAGTTATGTGCTCTCAGAGTGATCGATTTGAAAATTTTATGAAGCCTATTTTAGATACAATGCAAGTAATGCCAGCTTTTGTTTATCTGTTTCCTGCTCTATTCTTTTTTGGCATTGGAGGAGCTCCAGCTATATTGGCCACTATGATTTATTCAATGCCTCCAATAATTAGACTAACAAATACAGGAATTAGACAAGTTTCGGCGGAGACAATAGAGTCAGCAACGTCATTTGGCTCAAGTAAATTACAACTTTTATTTAAAATTAAAATTCCACTTTCATTGCCAAGTATAATGATGGGTATTAACCAAGTTATAATGATGGCATTGGCACTTGTAGTTCTTGCATGTTTTATCGGAGCTGAAGGGATTGGTGGTCAAGTGTGGCAAGCAATTAGAAGACTTGATGTTGGATGGGCAATGGAAGGAGGACTTTGTATTCTTTTTATGGCAATAATGTTTGACAGATTTAGTATGTCTTTCAGTAAAACAGAACAATCTCTACCTTCTAATGTTCAAAAATTTTATTTGCTCCCTCAATCTTGGGAAAAATATTTAATTGCAAGACTTATAGAAAAACCTTTAGAATTTTTAAGTGGATTAACAAATTTTGTCTGCATTAATTTAACGAGATCAATTGCTTATGTATTTGAATTTTGCATTTCGTTATCAAATAAAAATACTGCAAGAGATATAGGTGAAGCTATAACAAGGAGATATTATATCATACCCTCATTTATACTTATTCTGGCTATTTCCTTCATTGACTCTTACATGATTAGTATAGGATCTTTTCCTGAAGAGTGGAGATTGTCAATTAGACAACCAATTTCTAGCGCTGTAGACTCTTTAACAGTAAATCCTGGCTTTATTGCATTTACTAAGGCTCTAAGAGGGTTTGTTTATCTTAAGCTTTTACGCCCACTTGATATTTTCTTAACTCATGTGCCATGGTGGTACACACTAGGTGTATTTTCTGCAATTGGATATTTCACTGTTGGTATAAGATTTGCAATTATCACTGCTTTGTTATTACTATTTATCGGTGCTTGTGGGATATGGCCTCAATCAATGATAACACTATCATCTGTTTTAGTGTCTGTAGCTTTATGTTTTATTATTGGAGTTCCTCTTGGAATAATTGCTTCTTACAATGAGAGATTTAGAAATGTTCAAAACGTTGTTTTAGATGCTATGCAAACATTGCCTTACTTCTGTTATTTAATTCCTGTGTTAATGTTTTTTGGAGGAGGTGTTGTTTCAGCTATTTTAGCAACAGTTATATACTCCATTCCACCTATTATTAGATTAACATCTTTAGGCTTAACTCAAGTATCTGGAACCTACTCAGAAGTTTCACGTTCATTTGGTGGTACTTTATTGCAAACTTTAAATAAAATTAAATTCCCATTAGCGGTACCAAGTTTAGTGATTGGATTTAATCAAACAGTAATTATGGCTTTTGCTATGCAAATTGTTACACCATTGATTGGTGGAAAGGGACTAGGATTAGAGGTATTTAATGGATTAGCTAGATCAGATACTGGTAGAGGTTTGGCCGCAGGCATAGGAATAGTATTATTAGCAATAATTATAGACAGAATATCACTCGCTTGGACAAAAAAGCAAAGAGAGGCTTTGGGTTTATAAAAACAAGCAAAAGATACATTTTTCCCAGTTTACAAACGACTAGTTTTTGTTTTAAAATAAAGCTTTAATTAATTAAATGAGAGGAAATAAATGAGATTATCAAAAACGATATCAGCTCTATTTTTATCTTTCGTAATTTTATTTGCTAGTCTTACTCAGGCAAATGCAAAAAGATTACATGCTGCTATTGCTGACTGGACAGGTGGAATTATTACTTGTGAAGTTGCGGTAGGGATTCTTGAAAGAGAAATGGGCTACAAAGTTAAACAAACAGTATTCCCGTCAGGAACTGGATTGTGGGAAGCAATTGCTGCTGGTGAACTTGATTTTGCTTGTGAAAGCTGGCCAAGTTATGCAGAAGCAGATGACGTTATGTTTAATGAAGATTTAATTTATGATGGTAAAGTTGTAAAATCATATAAGGGTGATGGAACAGTTGATCTTTTAGGAACAACTGGAATTATCGGTATGTCTGATTACTGGATCCCAAGATATGCAGCTGAAAAATTTGGAATTAAATCTTGGAGAGATTTAAACAAACATAAAAAAGAGTTTGCTACTATTGAAACAGGCGGCAAAGGAAGATTAATTGGATGTCCTGTAGCTGGTTGGAACTGTCACGACCAAAAAAGATTAGATCTTTTAGGAATTGACTTTCAAGCAGATGAACTAGGAACAGAGGCTGCTGCTGTTGCAGAAGCTAAAGCTGCTTACATGAGAAAAGAGCCATTCTTATTATACCTATGGTCACCACACTGGTTCTTTGGTGAGTTTGATATGGTAGGAGTAGGTCTTCCTGATTACAAAACTTGTGCAGGAGATACATTTACTGAAGCAAATAACTGGAAGACTTGTGGTACAGACGGATGGCCAGCAACTGGTTGGGACAAAGATTACACTATGAACTACGGAAATCCTGATACATTTGCAAAACCAGAACATGCTAAAGCAAAAGCTTTTTTTGAAAGAATGAAATTAGACAACTTAGATCAAGCTAAGATGCTTGTTGAAGTTGATATCAAAAAAAGAGACGTTAAAGAAGTTGTTAATGAATGGTTAGACAACAATCCAGATAAGTGGAAAAGTTGGTTACCTAACTAAAAATTAAACTTTAAAAAATAATTAAGGGCTTTGTGAAAACAGAGCCCTTTTTTTTTACATGCATATAATTCATAGAGGAATTGTAAATAAAAATTACAAAGAAAACTGTCTAGAGTCGTTTAAAGCATCCTTTAAAAGAAAATATGGAATTGAAACTGATATTCACATAACCAAAGATAATAAATTTGTATGCTTTCACGATTTTACTTTAAGAAGAATTTTTAAAATAAATAAAAGTATAAAAAATATCAATTATTTAGATTTGAAAAAAATAAAATATAAAAAATTTAAAATACCTCTCTTAAAGGAAGTTTTGGAGTTATCGAAAAATAAATTTCCTATATTTATAGAAATAAAACCATTACTTAATCAAAAGCTCTTATCTAAGTTAATAAGTGAGACTAAAAAATTTAAAAGATGTATTTTTATCTCCTTCAAGCATGAAAATATCCAAAATCTTTTGAAAATTAATTCAAAAGCAAAAGTTGGTATATCATTTTCTAATAAAGACAGTGTTAAATCAATTTTAAAACATGGGATAAATAAAAAAATAAAGTATCTAATATTAGATAAGAAGTTTTTAGATAATAAGAAAGTACAACTAATGAGTAAGGAAAAATATTACTACACAATAAAAACTAAAAAAGAATTTATAAAATATAACAAAAATAATAATCTTATATTTGAAAATTTATGATTTATATTTTTTAAGGTATTCCAATCTGCCAATTATCTCATCTCTATCTAGATAATAGCCTTGAAGATGACGATGTCCTGAGTTTGGATCAAAGGCTGTTCGACCATGCAAAACACGTCTATTATTAAAAGAAAATATATCTCCAGGCCCTAGTCTAAATTTTATCTGAAATTTATCATCATGCAAAAGATTACCAAATCTGTGGTGAGCTTTATAAACTTTGTCCATTTGGTCTGGATGGCAGTCTAATGCATCCATAGTTGCAACACTAAATCTAATATCATGAAAATCTTTATCTTTTGTTAAACTAATTGCTGGAGCATGGAAGCTTCGATGAGACTCTTGAGTATAATCTTTATCTCTAAATTTTAGAGGCACAGAAACTAGTGTTTCAAATATATCTTTTTCATTTTGTCTTAAATAATCGGCCACAGCAAATCCATCGATTGCTGAAGAGTCTCCACCATTTGCATCATTTACTAAACAATGTAAAAATTGATAACCGGGTGGTAATTCAAACCAAGGTAAATCCATATGATTTCTTAAAGCATGTGCTGTGTAAGCAGAATTATTTGGTTTTGGAATATTGATTACTTCAAATGGGGTTTTAAAAAAGGTTTCCCTTACATGACTTATTCTATGTAGAATTTCAAAACCTGATTTTTTTTCTGTTGGTGAATTCTTTACTATTGCTATACCTTTATGATGTAGTAGCTCTAACCATTTAATTAATCCTTCATCAGAGTCTATCACTTCATCGTGCTCAATGCATATTGATCTAAAATCCTTTTCTAAGTTATTATCCCAAAGTTGGTATGGTGAAATATATTCTTGTTTATTTTTAATTGTGTAACAATTTTCTCTCAACCACTTAGGATCATAATAACTTGTGTGGTCACCCTCACTCCACTCTATTTCTAATTTACCATCACCATTTAACGAATATTTTTTGGGATTTATTTCTTTTGATACCTCTAAGATGTTAAACATTCTGTGTCTTGAGTCTTTATCATGCGCTGTAGGACAATTATCTCTTAACCACATGTAATTAAATTTACTTTCTTCGCCATCGTTCCAGGTAATCTGCAAATAAGTACTGTTTTTTGCGATTTTTGAAATTGAATTCATAAGAAATAATTATCTAAAATCAAAAAAATTTCAATTCAATTAATAGTTGTATTTAATAAAGTTATTTTATTGTTGGTTTGCTTTGATGTATTAAAAGAACTAAACTTTAAAAAAATGTCTAAAATTGAAATCAATAACGTCTACAAAATTTTTGGTCCAAAACCTGACAGTGTTCTTCAAATGGTACAAGAAGGGGCTACAAAAGAAGATGTTCTAGAAAAAACCGGACATACTGTTGGCTTAGATAATGTATCCTTAAAAATTGAAGAAGGCGAAACGTTTGTATGTATGGGTTTGTCAGGGTCAGGAAAATCAACACTAATTAGACATTTAAATAGATTAATAGACCCGACATCTGGAGAAATTCTAGTGGAAGGTAAAGATGTTACCACCCTAAACAGAGAACAATTAATCGAGTTTAGAAGACAGAAAATGAGTATGGTATTTCAAAGATTTGGACTATTTCCACACAAAACAGTTTTACAAAATGTTGGGTACGGACTCGAAATGCAAGGTATGGAGAATGAAAAGAGAAATTCTATTGCCATGGAAAAGATCGAGTCAGTTGGGTTAAGTGGATTTGAAAACCAATATCCTGCACAACTTTCCGGAGGTATGCAACAACGAGTAGGTCTTGCAAGAGCTCTGGCTACTGACACAGATATTATGTTAATGGATGAAGCTTTTTCTGCGTTAGATCCTTTAATTAGAAGTGATATGCAAAAACAACTAATAGACCTCCAATCAGAATTAAAAAAAACAATAGTATTTATTACTCATGATCTTGATGAGTCATTAAGGTTAGGAGATCATATTGGAATTTTGAATGCAGGAAAACTAGTTCAAGTTGGAACGCCTGTAGAAATAATTATGAACCCTGCTGATGAATATGTTGAAGCATTTGTTAAAGACGTAAATAGAACAAAAGTCATTAAAGCAAAAATTATAATGAAACCAGTAAATCAATCAAATGATATAGACAAATCAAACTTGATAAAAGTTGAAGAAGACCAATTTATAGAGGAATTTCTACCTCAAGTTGTTTGTAGTAATTCTAATTGTGAAGTAGTTGATAAACAAGGAAATGCTAAGGGCTATATATCAAATAAAGAACTGCAAGAATCCCTTTCAAACTCATAATTAGATTAAATAGTTATGAAAAAAAGTTTAAGTAACATCGTTGATTTAGTCAAATACCCCATTGATGATTTACAATCACCAAAGATTAAGAAAATAATTGAAAAATGTAAAACTGAATTAGACAGTGACAGCTGTTCGGTAATTCCTAATTTCATTTTACCAAATTCTTTAAATGTAATGAAGAAAGAATTAGAGCAACAGCTCAATGAGGTTTATATGTCTAAAGAGAGTATCAACGCTTATCTTTATGCAAAAGACGACCCTACTCTTCCCAAAGATCACCCAAAAAGAATATTTATGGATAGATTTAATGGATATTTAAATTCAGATTGTTTTGCAAAAAATTCTGAGATGAAATTTTTATATGAAACCGAAGAATTATTAAAGTTTGTATCTGCTTGCTTAGGTATTGCACCTATATATAGATGGGCTGATCCTTTAGCCTGTCATGCATATAATGTTATGGAACCTGATGGAATATTACCTTGGCATTTTGATAGTTGTGAATTTACTTTAAGTTTAATGATCCAAAAACCAGAAGAAGGAGGAATATTTGAATATTGTCCTAACATAAGAGAACCAGGTAACGAAAAATTTGATGAGGTGAAGAAAGTACTAGATGGGGATCGAACAAGAGTAAAACGACTTGAACTTGAACCTGGTGATTTGCAAATATTTAAAGGTAGATTTACTATGCATAGAGTAACTAAAGTTAAGGGAAAAATATCACGTTTTATGTGTATACCTGCGTATGTATTGGATCCTTGGAGAGTAAATACGCCTGAACATTCAAAAGCAATTTATGGAAAAGTATTGCCCATACATTTAGAAAGAAATAAAGTTAGATCTGATGGATTAACAGATTAATGTCATACAATTTCAAAAATAAAAAAATTGTTATCTCAGCTGGGGCATCAGGAATTGGATGGGCAACAGCAAAAGAGTGTCTTGAAAAAGGTGCAAGGGTATTCGTTTGTGATGTTGATAAAAAATCTATAAATAAATTAAAAAAAAATCCTTTGAATAATAAAAGATTGTTTTCTTTTCATTGCGATGCCTCAAACGAAAACGATGTAATAAATTTCTTTAAAGAAATTAAAAAAAAAACACAAAAGATTGATGCGCTAATTAATAATGTTGGAGTTGCAGGACCAACAGGAACTATGGATAAACTTAAAACAAAAGATTGGGAACAAACTTTAAAGATAAATGTAATTAGTCATTTTATTTTTTCAAAATTAGCAATCCCAATGTTGAAAAAAAATAAAGGTGGCTCAATAGTTAATCTATCCTCTACAGCAGGTATATTTGGATTTCCATTAAGATCTCCATACTCAGCAAGTAAATGGGCGGTAGTTGGAATGACAAAAACTTTAGCAATGGAATTAGGAAAGTTTAAAATTAGAGTAAACGCAATTTGTCCAGGAACTGTAAAAGGAGACAGAATGGGAAGAGTTATTAGAGACAAAGCTAAATTTTTAAAAATTTCAAAAAAAGCAGTGGAGAGTGAATTTGTTTCTATGACTTCTCTTAATACCTGGGTTTACGAAAAAGATATTGGTAAAATGTGTTGCTATTTAATTTCTGACGAGTCTTCTAGAATTTCTGGTCAAGTAGTTGGTGTTGATGGCAACACTTTAAGAATGCATTAGAGATTTAAATACTTTCAATAAATTGTATTAAGTTATTTGCAATTTGATCAGGAGCTTCTATCAAAAAAGAATGTTTTACCTCTGGTATAATAACTAATTTAGAATCTTTTACCTCGTTTGACATTTTTTTGTTATGAGAAGGAGTGCATCCACCATCGTTTTCACCTGTCATAAACAAGCAGGGTTTCTTTATATCTTTTAACCAAGAGATCATCTCAGTTTCCGCATAAATTTTAAAAACATTAATAAATACATCTTTATCTGTATCTATTACCTGTTTTAATCTCCTGGATACTAGGTCCGGATTTTTTTCAATAAAATTGTCTGTAAACCATCTGTTAGTGAGATTTTTTAATGTTTGTTCAACGCCCTTATCTTTTAGATCTGAAATTACATTCCAAACTTTTTGTTTATCTTCATTAGATCTTCCTGCAACTGTTGATAATAGGCCTACTGACAAAACTCTTTCAGGAAACTTTTTAGCATAAGCAGGGGCAATCATGCCCCCTAAAGAATGTCCCATAAAATGGGCTTTTTGGATGTTTGTCTTTTCTCTTACTCTTTCAAGATCTAATACAAGATCATCTAAGTTAAAATCTTTATTTTCTACAGGTGATTTTCCATGGCCTCTTAAATCGTATGTGACAACTGTAAACATGCTCTCTAGTTTTGGGGTTATAAATCTCCATGCATCCTCCGCACCTCCAACTCCATGAGTTAAAAATATTGCAGGTCCTGATCCTGTAACTGAGTAATTGCAATCTATGATGCTCATAGATATTTAAGCTACTTGTATATTAGATTTTTTGAAATATGGGATTACGTTTTCACCAATTCTATACATTGACTCTATTAGGTCTTCTTGAGATTGTCCAAAACTTGAACTAAGAATTACCTCATCAACTCCGGCTTCAGCATAAACGCTAAGTTTATCGATCATTTCATTTAAAGGACAAATTAAAAGATTTTCTTTTAATTCTTCTAAAGTTTGTTTTCTTGGTAAAGCTTCTATATTCCCTTCTTTTACTTTTCCTGGTCCTGTAAACATATTGTCAAATCTTTTGTAATATTCATAAGCAAGTTTTGTTTTCTCTTTAGCTTCATTTTCATCTTTTGCTAGATAAGCCATTCTTTGCATGGAAAGTTTAAGTAATTTTCCATTTTCACCTAGTTGAATGCAACCTTCTTTAAATGCATTAACTCTACTTAACAAAAGATCTTTTGTTCCTGATAATACTGTTGATTGAACATGAAATCCTCTTGAAGCTGCATCTTTTATACTTTCTAAATTCATTGCGGCAACCATCATTGGTATTGGATTGCTTATGGGTCGAGGCATTATTGTTAATGGTTCGAAGTCATAGTATTTGCCTTTATACGAAACTTCTTTATTTTTTAATAACAATTGCAGAACCTCTAGAGACTCTACAAATTTTTCTTTTGATTGTTCTATTGGGGTACCTAGTCTTTTCATTTCCCATGGAAATGCTCCTCTTCCTACACCTAAAATTAATCTTCCATCAGTTAAAATATCGGCAGTAGCTACTTCACCAGCATATGTTCTCATGTCGTGTAGAGGTAAAACAACAATACCTGTTGTTATTTTAATATTTTTTGTAATTGATGCAATTTTTACAGCCATCTGCAATGGTGATGGCATCATTAGTAAGTTTATTAAATGATGCTCTGGTATTGATACAGTTGCATAACCAAGTTTTTCAGCAGTCACACATTCTTCAAGCATATTTTTAAAATGCTGCTTTGAACCAATGCTTGTATCTGGCATGTAACTTGTTAAAAAATGATTAAAATCCATATAACTAAATTACCATTTTAAGTTTTCTTTAGATATCTATTTTCTGATTTTATTTTCATATTTTTTTCTAAGATTTTGTAAGTTGACTAAGTACTCATCTCTTATGTTTGATAATTGATTGATTGACTTTCCTTTTGCTTGCTTTTTTGTGCCAGATATCAATCTTTCTGAGAGTTTTTTTGATAATTTTGGTGCTTTAAGCTTGGTCCATGGGAGTTTTAATGCGGGCCCAAATTGTTCAAGCATATGTTTCATTCCAGCCTTTCCTCCTGCTAAATGAAAAGTTAAAAACGTCCCCATTAATGAGTATCTTAAGCCTGGACCATCTTCAATAGCTCTATCTAAATCCTCTGTTGAGGCATACCCTTCATTTATAATATGAAGTGCTTCTCTCCATAAAGCTTCTTGCAGTCTATCAGATAGATATCCTGGCAGTTCCTTTTTAAGGATAATTGGGTTCATTGAGATCGATTTATAAAATTTATTTGCTTCATTTAATGATTTAGAACTTGTTTTTTTTCCTGGAACTATTTCAACTAAAGGTAGTAAATAAACAGGATTAAATGGATGGGCAATGATACCTCTTTTATTATTTTTACATTCTGAAAAAATCCTTGAGGGTAATAATCCTGATGAGCTTGACGATATCAAAACTTCAGATTTACAATTATTTGAAATTTGACTTATTAATTGAGTTTTAAGTTTATAGTTTTCAGGAGCACATTCTTGGATTAGATCTGCGTCTTGAACTGCACTCTCTAATGAAGAAAAAAATTTTAAATTATTTAAGTTAATTTTTTTTTTATTAAATAGTTTTTTTACAAATGGTGTGGCTCTTTTTATTTCTTGGATTAATCTATTTCTTTGAATTAAATTTTTATCGTATGCTAAAACTTTTATGTTATGAGCCAAGAATCTTATTGTCCACCCTACTCCAATTACTCCTGTGCCAATTACTGCCACTTTTTTAATTTTAGACATTACTTGTGTTTTACAAGCTTTAATTTTTTCCTTGTTTCTTCTGCAGTCATTATCGATGCTCCAAGATCAGTTACAATTCTAATTGCTTTTTCAACTAACTGAGCATTAGTTGCAAGTTTACCTTTTGATATATATAAATTATCTTCTAAACCAACTCTTGGGTTTCCACCCATAACAACTGTTTGTGCTACAAAAGGCATTTCATTTTTTGATATAGCAAAGCCTGACCACACTCCTTGTTCTGGCATTATATCTTTCATTGCTTGCATTGCTAACGGAGTAGCTGGAGCTCCCCAAGGAATACCTAAACACATTTGGAACATTGGAGGATCATCTAATAAACCCTCTTTATATAATTGAGAACCAAACCACATATTTCCTAAATCGAATGCCTCTATCTCTGGTTTAACTTTAATTTCCTGCAATTTTTTTGCAGCTTTTCTTAAATCATTAGGAGTATTAACTGTAATAACTGAACCATCTCCAAAATTTAATGTACCAGCATCTAATGTACAAATTTCTGGCAAGAATTGTTCTGCATTAGCTATTCTTTCCATAACATTTGCCATGTCAGTCATTGGGCCAAAATCTAGAGGGTTTTTCCCTTGGCCAATGTCCAAATCACCACCCATCCCAGTTGTTAAATTTAAAATTACATCAGTTTCGCTTGACCTAATTCTATCAACTACTTCTTTATATAATTCTAGCCTTCTACTTGGTGTTCCATCCTCTTCTCTCACATGAATATGTGCAATTGCAGCTCCAGCTTTTGCTGCCTCTATTGCTGATTTAGCGATTTGATCTGGTGTTTTAGGTAAGTCAGGGTGTTTGCTTGCAGTATCTCCTGACCCTGTTACAGCACATGATACAAAAACGTTGTTGTTCATAATTTATTTTTCAACTATATTTTAAAATCATGCAAATAGAAATATCAGAATTACAGAAAGATTTAGCTGCAACTTTTAGATGGACAGCTAGACTTAATATGCATGAGGGTGTCGCAAACCACTTTAGTGCATGCATACCTGGTACATCTGATTTTTACTGCAATAAAGCAGGTATTCATTTTAGTAGAATTAAGGCTAGTGATCTAATCTTAGTAACTAAGGAAAACAAAGAGGAGTTAAAGAATAAGCCAGACGTTATTGATCCTACAGCCTTGTATATCCATGGTGCAATTCATGAAAAAGCACCTCATGCTAGATGTATTTTTCATGTCCATTCTAAATATGCAACTGCCCTTTCTACATTGAAAGACCCAGTGTTAAAACCAATAGATCAAAACACAATGATGTTTTACAACAGAGTTTCTGCATACAAAGAATTTGGAGGTCTAGGGCTTGAGGACGAGTCAATTAAAATGGCAAATGCTCTCGGTAATAAACAACATATGTTGCTTTCAAATCATGGAATTTTAACCACAGGGAGAACAGTGGCTGAAGGTTTTAATTCTCTTTATTATTTTGAAAGAGCGGCGCAAACATATCTTACAGCTCTGTCAACAAACCAGGAACTTAATGTGGTTAGCCATGAAGTTGCAGAGAAAACCGCAGAAGAACATGCAAACTTTCCAACTGATTTTGCAAATCTATTCCTATCTCAAATAAAATTGATTTTAGATAAAGAAGAACCTGATTACAAAAATTAAATGGATTTGAACAAATTAAAAGTAAGACGAAGTTTTATTTTTACACCTGGACTTCATCCTGAAATGTTTCCTAAAGCAATTGCATCAGGTGCAGACATGGTTTGTATTGAATTAGAGGATGGGATAGCAATCAATGATAAAGCAGAAGCTAGAAAAAATACAATAGAAGCACTTAAAACCCTCGAAGTCAAAAATGATGTAGAGTTAGTTGTCAGATTAAATAATCAAAGAACAAAGTTTGGTCTTTTAGATTTAGAAGGTTTCATATCTAACAAAATAAATTTAAAGGCTATTATGTTACCGAAAGTTAAAACTCCAGACGAAATAACATTTATAGATGATCTTTTAACAGACTGTAATTTAGATACGGATCTTCACGTAATAATGGAAACAAATGAGGCTTTAGAAAATATTTATAATATTGCTCATGCCAGTAAAAGAATAGTTGCTCTATATTTTGGTGGAGTTGATATGGCAGCTGAGCTTAGAGTTGAAAATAAATGGGAAAATCTTGTCCATGCGAGATCTAAATTAGTTCATGCAGGCGCAAGTGTTGGTATCGATGTAATAGATGTACCTTATTTAGACTTAGAGAATATGGAAGGAATGAGGAAAGAGGCTGAACAAGTAAGAAACTTGGGTTTTACTGGAAAAGGCTCCATTCATCCAAAACAAATAAAAATTTTAAATGAAGTATTTACGCCGCCTCAAGATGAAATTATCAAGGCTAAAAAAATTTTAGAAGAATTTAATAATTCAAATACTGGTCTAGTAGTCATAGACGGTAAACTTATAGAAAAACCCGTCCTTCGAGAAATGAAAAGGAAAATATTGATAGCAGATAAAATAAATAAAGTTTAAATTAAATTATGCCATATCATCTTGCCACTAGAAAAGTTATCAAGGATTGGACAGACTATAATGAACATATGAATATGGCATACTATGTTCTTATTTTTGATCAAGCATGGGAAACAATGCTTAATAAGTTTCATATGGGTGGTTCAAACGCACAAATTAATAAAAGAAGTACTATGGTGGTAGAGACAAGAACAACCTATGACAATGAAGTAAAAGAAAATGATGAAGTAGATGTGTATTGTGCTTTCTTTGATCATGATAAAAAAAGACTACATTTAAAATGTGAAATGTACGAAAAGAAATCAAAAAAACTAGCTGCAACAATTGAAAGCCTGTCGCTTTATATTGATCTTGATAAAAGAAAAGTTACAGAATTTGAAGAAGATAAAATCCAGATTATGGATGACTTTATAAATAAAAATAAGGCTTCTTTTAACTCAGAAAATTTAATGTTTTCTGGTAAGCTGAAAAAATAGGTTATGGAAATTAAACTTTTGTCAGGAGCACTAGGTGCAGAAATAACGGGGATAGATCTTAAAGATACATCCGATCAAAACATCAAGGAAATTAATGATTTATTATTAGAGCACAAAGTTATTTTCTTTAGAGACCAAAAAATTAATGCTGAACAACATATAGCCTTAGCTGAAAAATTTGGACCATTAGAAACACATGCATATGTAAAAGGATTAAGTAAACATCCGGAAATAGTTAGAATAATTAAAGCAGAAGATGAAAAAAACCAATGGGGAGAAAATTGGCATAGTGATGTTAGTTACAATGAAAAACCAACAAAAGCAGTAATATTAAAATCAATTAAAATTCCTCCTGTTGGTGGTGATACATGTTTTGCAAATATGGAGCTTGCATGGGAAACATTAGATGAAGATATAAAAGAAAAGATAAAAGATAAAAAAGCAATCCATAGTTCTCTAGGTGCAGAATTTTTTATTGAAAAATATAAAAAAATGGAGGGGAATGAAAAAAGAAATTTTGATGAATATTCTAATGAACATCCAATAGTAAGAACACATCCTGAGACTGGAAAAAAAATCCTATTTGTCAATTGGACATATACAAAAAAAATAATAGGACTTGAACAAAAAGAAAGTGATGAAGTTTTAAAAAAAATTTTTGAACACCAAGCACGACTTGAATTAACCTGTAGGTTTAGTTGGACTGAAAACACAGTCTGCATATGGGATAATAGAAGTGTTATTCACTTTGCAATTGCAGATTTTTATCCAGGTAGAGGATTAGGATATGAAAGAGTAATGGATAGAATTGCTATTGAAGGTGATCACCCACAATAATTACCTTGAAATTTGATTATTTAATAATTGGAGCAGGTACAGCAGGATGTGTTCTTGCTAATAGACTAACTGAACAAAGTAAAAATAATGTAGCAATTTTCGAAGCTGGTAAAGATAGTGATATATGGAAGGTAAACATGCCACTTGCAATACTTTATGCAATGCATGACCCAAAATATAATTATAAATATTATTCTGAACCTGAACCACACTTAAATAATAGAAAATTATTTTGTCCTAGAGGAAAGATGATTGGTGGTTGTTCTGCACACAACGGAATGGTTTATGTTAGAGGAAATAAAAATGATTATGAGAGATGGGCTTCGTTTGGATTAAAAAATTGGTCTTACGAAAGTGTTTTACCTTTTTTTAAAAAAATCGAGACATGGTCAGGTGGAGAAAATAATTATAGAGGTGGAAAAGGTATATTGCCTGTAAATCAATCAAATAATAAAAATCCACTTTTTAAAGCTTTTTTGGACTCAGCAAAAGAGGCAGGACATAAAATAAATAGTGATATGAATGGAGAGGACCAAGAGGGCTTTGGTATGTATGATGTCACTATTCATAAAGGAGAGAGAGCAAGTGCATCAAAATATTATTTAAAACCTGCTAAAAATAGGGATAATTTGAAAGTATTTACTGAGTCATTTGTAGAAAAGATTATTTTTGATGGCAAAAAAGCAATAGGAATTAAAGTTAAAATAAAAAATGAAACGAAAACTATTTACGCCAATAAAGAAATTATTTTAAGTGGTGGATCAATTAATTCTCCACAATTATTAATGTTATCAGGCGTTGGTCCAAGCAATCATCTTAAAGAAAAAGGAATTGAGGTTATTCACGACTCTAAAGGAGTTGGAAAAAATTTACAAGATCATTTAGAAACCTATATTCAACAAGAATGTAAAACTCCAGATACACTATATTCTTATGTAAACAAATTTAACATGGTAAAGGTGGGTATCCAATGGTTCTTAAATAAAAGTGGCCCCTGCTCTACCTCTTTTTTAGAGGCTGGTGGATTTAGCAAATCATCTCCAGATAAAAAATATCCAAATATACAATTTCATTTTTTTCCAGCATTTGTAATAGACCATGGTTTGGTAGATCCTGACAGACACGGATACCAATTACATGCAAGTTTAAACCAACCTAAAAGTAGAGGGGAAATTACTTTGAAAAGTTCAAACCCTTACGATTATCCAAAAATACAATTTAATTATTTGGAGGATGATTATGACCTTAAAGAAACAATAAAATGTGTTCGAGTAGCAAGAAAAATTTTAAGTCAGAATTCTATGAAACCTTTTGCTGGTAAAGAAATTGGACCAGGTGATAATGCAAATTCAGATGAAGAAATTGAAGAATATATAAGATCAAAAGCAGAAACAGCATATCACCCATCATGTACTTTAAAGATGGGTATAGATGATATGGCAGTAGTAGATGAAAAATTAAAAATTCATGGTCTTCAGAATATCAGAGTAGCAGATGCATCAGTAATGCCAGAAATTACAAGTGGAAATCTAAATGCACCAACTCTAATGATAGGTGAGAGAGCTGCTGACTTTATTTTGAATTAGCATATGGAAGCAAATAATAATACTAAAGGTATCCTATTTATTATGATAGGAATGGCTTTTTTTTCAATACAAGACTCGCTTATAAAATATATATTCGAAGAGATTGCTTTGTTTGAGTTATACCTTGGTAGAACTATTGTTCAAGCTACAGTACTTATATCTATATTCTTAATAACTAAGAAAAAATTTACATTAAAAACTCATTATCCTTTATTAACTTTATTAAGAGTGGTTTGTTTTTTCTTTGGCTTTAGTTTTTTTTATATTTCACTAACCTTCATGTCTTTAGCTATGGTCAGCGCATTATTCTTTTCATGTCCTTTTTTCATGTCAATATTTGCCAAAGTATTTTTAAAAGAACAAATTGGTATTAGAAGATGGAGCGCTATAACTGTAGGTTTTATTGGTGTTTTAATTGTACTAAATCCAACTTTAGAAGACTTTAATTTTTTTAAATTAGCACCAGTGGCATGCTCACTTTGCTACGCATGCTCCATGACAATTACAAAATATACATCAGAAAAGGATAATATTTATACTCAGTTAACTTTGCTTTATATTTTTGCAGTAATTGCGAGTGTTATAATATTTTTAATAAGTGGAGATGGTAAGTTTAATAGTTTTTCTGACCCTACAATGCAGTTTATTTTTAGAGAATGGTTTGTAAACCCAGCTGTTTCTTGGCCATATGTTTTTGTAATGGGTATTGTTGCATCGATATCATTTTTTTGTGTATTTACCGCATATAGTATTGCTTCCCCATCGGTAGTATCTCTATTTGAATATTCGTATATAGTTTTTGCAATGATAGCTGGTTACATATTGTTTGAAACTATACCAGTGCCTAGAACTTTTCTTGGTGCATCAATAATTATTGGAGCAGGTGCGTATATTTACTTTAGAGAAAAAGTTCGAGGACAAATGATTGCGTCAGATACACCTAATAGATGATAAAAAAAAATTACATTCCAACAATAAATATTTCTTCTATACTTAGAAAAAATTTTGATTCAAAAACAAGCCTTAAAATAGTTAAAAAAATTGAGAAAGCTTGTTTAGACGTTGGCTTTTTTCAAATAATAGGACATGGGATTAAATTAAAAAATATAAATAAAATTTGTACAGTTGGAGAAAATTTTTTTAAATCTGATAAAAAAAATAAACTTAAATTAGCTCCAAAAAAATGGAATAAAAAAAATAAAAATATTTATAGAGGGTATTTTCCAGATGATGTAAATGGCAAAGAAGGATTAGATTTAGGTGACTTAAGAGTAACAAAAAAATATTCAAAAAAAGTAAAAAATGAGTACATCGAATTTATAAATATAAAAAAATCATTTAGCACAAATTCAATTTCTAAATTATCTGACTATTATGATGACATATTTAACTTAAGTGAAACTCTTTTTAAAAGTATTATTAAAATTTACAATAAGGATACCGATATATCAAAAAAAGTATTTTCAAGATTAAAAACTCTTAGCACATTACGATTTAATTATTATCCAAATCAATCACAGCCTGTTGAAATTTCTAAACAAGATGGGGTTGCTCTTGGATGTGAAACACATGTTGATAGTGGTATTTTTACAGTACTTTACCAAAACAAAAAAGGTGGTTTACAAGTACAAAACCGTAAAACAAAAAAATGGCATGATGTTCCCTTTGATAAAAATGCTTTAGTAGTAAATACTGGAAGAGCACTTGAATATTTAAGTAAAGGCAAGTTTAAAGCGACTAATCATAGGGTATTATGGAACAAGCAAAAAAGGCTTTCAGTTCCTTTCTTTTTTGAACCCTCATATGACTTTAAAATGAATCTTTCATTTTTGAATTATAAGAAATTAAGAAATAACGGCGTCAGATATGATAAATTTCTGAATAAATCCCTTAAAAAATTCATTGAATATCAAAGATAAGAATAATAATATTATTTCATAAAGCGATACATAACTCGTCGTAAAATCTTATACGAAAGTGGGATCGGTCGTCTTTAAATTAATTTTTAAAGGAGGCTTTAATGAAGTTTGGTTATTTTTGTAATACTACAAATTGGACTCACAAACCGTATCATAAATTATTAGATGAAACTAAACAGATCACTGAATATTGTGATCAAAATAGTTGGAATTCAATTTGGTTTACAGAGCACCATTTTAACCATGAAGGAATGGAGTCCTGCACCAATCCCCTAATGTTAGGTGCAGATGCTGCGGCAAGAACAAAGAATATAAGGATAGGTCAAGCGGCAAATGTAATAACTTTTCATAACCCAATAAGATTAGCAGAAGATATAGCTACACTTGATCAACTTTCAAAAGGAAGAGTAGAAGTTGGCGTTGCAAGAGGTGTTTATGGGAGAGAAGCAATTAATTTAAATAAAGAAGCAGATTTAAAAGATCAGGCAAAAAATTTTAGATTATTTGCTGAAACATTAGAAATTTTGAAAAAAGCCTGGTCAGAGAAATTTTTTAATCATGATGGAGAATTTTATACTTACCCATCACCAAATTATGTTTGGCAGCACGACATGAGCCCACCAAGTGAAGAGTTTATGAATATGGAAGATAGCACTATGAAAAAAATTAGTGTTCTTCCAAAGCCTTACCAAAATCCACACCCTCCAATACATCAAGTTGTTGATGGTATAAGATCGATAGAGTGGGCTGCAGAAAATAATATAAATGTAATTATGTGGATACCTACAGTCAAAGCATTGAAAATAAGATTTGATGCTTACAAAAATAAAAGATCTGAAGTTACTAAAAAAAATGTTCCATTAGGTGAAGGTGTTACTCTCGTTAGAGATATGTTTGTAGCTGACACCATGGAGGAGGCCAAAGAAAAAGCGGGCCAACATATGGTAAATTACATGAAATGGGTTTGTCATTGGAGAGGTCTTGGTAATCACATGGATCCTGGTGAAGAGCTTCCAGAGACAAAGGGTAAATTAGATCTTCTTAATTATGAATTTTTACATAAGAGAAATATGTTATTTGGTACCCCTGAATATGTAACAGATAAAATTAAAGAACTTCAATCAGAGCTTAATCTTCAAAATCTTCAAGTCTGGTCTAACTTTCCTGGTGTGAAACATGAAGATTGCATGAAAAGTATTAAATTATTCACTGAAAAAGTAATGCCTAACTTTAAAGATGATCTAGATACTGAAGTTAAAAAAGTATCGTGATTAAGACCAAGAATACCTTGACCGGAGGTCAAGCGGCAGTGAAATCTCTAAAAAAAGAAAAAGTTAAACATGTCTTTGGCTTAATTGGTTCAGCTACAATGGAGATGTTTGATGCGTTGTATCATGAAAAAAAAATTAAATTTATAGGTGTAAGAGATGAAAGAACAGGCACACATATGGCTGATGGCTATGCAAGAGCTTCTAATCAACCTGGTGTTATTATAGCTGGACAAAACGGTCCAGGAGCAACTAATCTAGTTACAGGCATAGCGCAAGCAAAAGCAGCATTTTCTCCTGTGGTATCTATTGCAGGTTTATATTCTACTAAAGATAAAATGGAAGATGCCTTTCAAGGACTTGACCAACAATCACTTTTTAATCCTATAACAAAAAAAACTTGGACTGTAAAAAAGGCAAGCCATATTCCAGCTGCATTTAGTGATGCTTTTAATCTTGCGATGTCACCGCGTAGAGGACCAGTTTGTATTAACCTTCCTAGAAACGTTCTCTCTGATACTTCAAAATTTAATATTAATGAAAATAAAAAATCTTATAAAAATGAAAGTGTCTTAAAAAGTAAGAAGAATTTAATTGATAAAACTATAAAACTTATTCTCAACTCAAAAAAAACAGTAATTGTTGCTGGAGGAGGTATAAAATACAATTCAAAATTTAAGTCTGTAACAAAACTTGCTGAATTTTTAAATATTCCAATTGTAACTGCAGCAGGACATGGAGATGCAATTCCCTTCGATCATAAGTTAAATGCTGGACAAATGGGACCTAGAGGAAATATTGTTGCGTCAAGATTAGTCAAAGAAGCAGATCTTATTATTGCAATTGGTACAAGACTTGGCTTTAATTCTACTTTCTATTCATATGACAACATAAATAAAAATGCGAAAATTGTACAAATTGAATTAGAAAAAAAAATGATAGGAAGATACTTCCCAGTTAATATAGGTATTCATGGAGATGCTGCACTTGTAACAGATCAAATTTTAGCTGAATTAAGAAGACAAAAGAAAATTTTAAATTACAAAGAATGGACAAAGAACTTTTTATTTGAGAGATCAAAATTTCTTAAAGATAGAGATAATATAAAGTCAAAAAATTTTCCAATCCAGCCAAATGGTCTATTTAAAGAACTAAGAAAAGTACTACCGAAAAATACAGCAATAACACTTGATGCTGGTACTCTTTGCCTTCAAGCAACTGATGCCTTAGAATATTACAACCCCCCTGCACTTTTCACTCCCCTTGATTTTGGTTTAGTGGGCTTCTCTTTTGCATGTGGCTTAGGCATAAAGGTTGCAAAACCTAATAAAACTGTTGTTAGTTTAATGGGTGATGGTGGATTTGGAATGACTATTTCTGAATTAAGTACAGCTGTAGAGCATGGCTTAAACACAATTACAATTGTAATGAATAATAAGAGTTGGGGGGCAGAAAAAGCTTATCAAAAAGATTTTTATGGTGAAAGATATTTAGGAGCTGATATTCAAAGTCCTCCTTTTGATGAAGTTGCTAAACTATATGGTGCTAAAGGAATTAAAGTTAAAAAACTATCAGAAGTAAATGAGGCTGTAAAAAGTGCATTAAAAGTAAATAAACCAGTTGTTATAGATGTTGATGTAGATCCAAAAGCGTTATACAGTTTTAGAAGAGATAGCTTTACACATAGAATTAAAAAATGAAATTAGAATTACGTAAGTTTACTAAATTTGTAGATAAGACTTTTGTTGAAGGTGGAAAGGAAGCTAAAGATCCTGTTTTGATGGTTTCTGTTGCTGCAGTTTTTAAAAATCCTTGGGACGGAAAAGGTTTTGTAGAAGACTTGAAACCCATTATTTTAGATCTAGCTCCTAAACTTGGAGATTTACTAGTTCCTGAACTTATAAAAGAAATAGGCTCTCCTGATAAAATATTAGCTTACGGGAAAGCAGGTGTGGTTGGACTTAAAGGAGAAATAGAGCATGCATCAGCATTTATTCATACATTAAGATTTGGTAATAAGTTCAGAGATGCTGTTGGAGGAACTTCTTATTTAAGTTTTACAAATACAAGAGGTCCAGCTGGATCAAAAATTTCTATTCCCATGATGCACAAAACCGACTCTGGTTTAAGACCATATTATCTTACACATGAGTTTACAATTCACGACGCTCCATTTGATGATGAAATTGTTATTGCAATTGGTGGTGCTTCGACAGGTAGAGCTCATGCAAGAACAGGTGATAGGTACCAAGATATGAAGGAGATGGGCATTGAACCAAAATAATAATGATCAATGCAACAGACTCTAAAGGTACATTCTATAAACTAAACCAAAAAGAAGGAGTTCCAATAGTATTTATTCATGGTGTAGGCCTTGATCATAATATATGGGATCCACAAATTAATGAATTTGATAATACAGTTTTAATTTATGATATCCTTGGACACGGCAGAACTCCTTTAAATAAAGAAAAAATAAGTTTTGATGATTTTTCAGATCAAATTATCGATCTTATTGATGAATTAAAATTTGATAAAATTCACCTTGTTGGATTTTCAATAGGCTCATTGATTGCAAGAAACTTTGCAACTAGATTTAGTGATAGATTGAAATCTCTAACATTGTTGTGCTCAATATTTAATAGATCTGATAATGAACAGAAGATAGTAAATGAAAGGTTTGAACAAACAAAAAAAGATAAAAAACTGACTAAAGATGCAATCAAAAGATGGTTTAATAAGGATTTTATTGAGAAAAATCCTCTAATTTCAGATAAAATTTTCTCAATTCTTAACAATAATAATATGGATAACTTTATTAAAGTTTACTCATTGTTTGTTAATCACAAAGATAACGAAAAATTTGAAAATATTAATATTAAAACACTTGTGATGACTGGAGAAGGTGATGTCGGCTCAACTCCAGAAATGTCTGATAATCTGAGTAAAAAAATTAAAAACTCTGAAGTAAAAATAATACCTGTAGGCAAACATCTATGTAGTATTGAATGCCCATATGATGTAAATAAAGCAATTAAAGATCATATACAAAATGCCTGAATTAAAAAAATATAAAATGTTCATAGGAGGAGAATGGGTTGACTCTGATACAAAGAAAACTTTTAAAACTTTAAATCCAGAGGATAATAAACCATGGGCAGTTGTTCCTGAGGCAAGTGCTTCTGATGTAGATAAAGCAGTTCAAGCAGCTCAAAAAGCCTTTGAAGGAGATTGGCCTAAAGTTTTACCTCGAGAAAGAGCAAAGTTCTTAAGAGCTATTGGAAATAAGCTTAGAGATAACGCAGAATTACTTGGAAAAATTGAAACTATAGATACTGGAAAACTTTATAGAGAAACAAATAAACAGGCAAATTATATTGCTGAGTACTATGATTATTATGCAGGTATGGCAGACAAGGTTGAAGGCACAGTTCTACCAATAGATAAACCAAATATTCAAGCTATAACTTCAAGAATACCTATTGGTGTTATTGCTGCAATTGTACCTTGGAATTCTCAAATGTTTTTAACAGCAACAAAACTTGCACCTGCTTTAGCAATGGGAAACACTGTGGTTATTAAGTCCTCTGAACTTGCGCCAGCAGTAATGTTTGAATTTGCAAAATTGATAGAGGAAACAGGTATTCCTAAAGGAGTAGTAAATGTTATTACTGGTTTTGGAGACCCATGTGGAAAAGCTTTAACTACACATAATTTAGTTGAAAAAGTTGCTTTTACAGGAGGACCCGAAACTGCAAGACATATTATTAGAAATTCTGCAGAAAATTTATCAGAAGTAAGCTTAGAGCTTGGAGGAAAAAGTCCTGTTGCAGTTTTTGATGATGCTCATCAAGAAAATGCTATTAATGGAATTACTGCAGGAATATTTGGAGCTAGCGGACAGAGTTGTATTGCTGGTTCGAGGCTATATCTTCAAAAAGGAATTTATGATGAGTTCCTTGATAAACTCACAAAAAGAGCTGAAAAAATAAAAATTGGTGCTCCCATGGATCCAGACACAGAAATGGGACCTTTGAGTAATTACAAACAGTTAGAAATTATTGAAAAAAATATAAAAAAAACCACTGAACAGGGTGGAAAAATAAAATGTGGTGGTGAAAGACATCCATTTTCAAATGAGGGATACTACTTTCCTCCAACAATAATTGAATGTGATAATCATAATCTTCCAACTGCAGAAAATGAGCTTTTTGGACCAGTTTTATCAGTTATGAAATTTGATACAGAAAAAGAGGTAATAGAGAAAATGAACGATAATCAATACGGATTATCTTCTGGAGTTTATACTAGTGACTTCTCGAGAGGTCTAAGAGTTTCTAATGCAATAAGAGCAGGTATAACGTTTGTAAATACTTATCGATTGATTTCTCCTTCAGCACCTTTTGGTGGAATTAAAGATAGTGGATATGGAAAGGAAGCGGGAATGGACTCAATAAAGGATTATACTAGAGTTAAAACAACTTGGTATTACACATCTGATGAACCAACTTTAGATCCTTTCTCTATAAGATAATTTTTGGCTGCAAAACATACTTTACTTATTTTATTTGTTGTATTTTTATTAGGAAGTGCATATCCAACTGGCAAGCTTGGATTAAACGACACTATTCCACCAATTCTTTTTGGCTCATTAAGAATGGCTGTTGTTTTTATTTGTTTAATTCCATTTTTTAAAATTCAAAGAATAGATAAAAAATATATTGTTCCTTTAATTGGGTTTTCATTATGTTTTGGTGTTGCAGTAAATATGTTTTTATATTTGTCAATAAATGCATCAAGTATACTTGCACCAATTACAATAGGAGCTCAACTTTCAATTCCCTTTGGGATTATATTAAGCTCAATATTTTTAAATGAAAAAATAAGTTATAAAAAATGGATTTTAATTATGATATCTTTTTTTGGTATTGTAATACTTGCATTTGATCCAAAAGTAGTTGAGGAAATAATAGGATCACTTCTTATTTGTGGTATGGCTTTTTTCTACGGACTATCCCAAGTATTTTCGAGATATTTAAAAGAATTAGATGTTAAATTTACAAATACTATAATGAGCTTTACAGGGTTTGTAATTTTAATAATATTATCTGCAATATTTGAGGGTAATACTTTCCAAACAATAAAAAATATTAGTTTAGGGAGTTGGTTTACAGTTTTATATGCTGGAGCAATTATTTCTTTACTCGGACACTTAATGATGTTCTATCTTTATAAATTTTATCCTCTAGATATGGTATTACCATTCTATGCTTTGTTCCCTGTATTTGGCTTAATCCTCACTTTTTTTATTTTTGGAGAGATTCCATCTTTAATAACTGTAATAGGAGGAATAATTGTCATAACTTCTGTGTTTTTTGCTCAAAAAATGAGATAATTTTCTCATTGAAAATTAAAACTAATAGGATTTAATTTTAATTATATAAATTGTTAACAATTAGAGGGAATATATGAAAAAACTAGTATTAGCGATGTTCGTATTTGTTTCTTGCTTTGCATCTAAAGCATATTCAGATGGACATGGCATAAAAATGGGTATTATTTTAGGATTTACAGGTCCTATTGAGTCCCTAACTCCAGCTATGGCCGCATCTGCAGAGCTTGCATTTAAAGAGGCTTCAGACTCTGGATCATTACTTGGAGGAAAGAAAATTTCTGTTGAAAGAGCAGACTCAACATGTGTTGACTCAGCAGCTGCAACAGCTGCCGCTGAAGGTTTAATATCTGGCGGTGTAGTAGCAATTATGGGTGCTGATTGTTCTGGTGTTACTGGAGCAATAGCAACTAATGTTGCTGTTCCGAATGGTGTTGTTATGATTTCACCATCAGCTACTTCTCCAGGATTAACTGATCTTAAAGATAACGGATACTTCTTTAGAACAGCTCCATCTGACGCAAGAGGTGGTCAAGTATTAGCAGATATTACTAAAGACAGAAAAGTAAAAAGTATTGCAGTAACACATACAAATAATGATTATGGTAAAGGTTTAGCAGATGTATATGTTGCAGCTGTTAAAGCTCACGGAATAAACGTAACTGTTGTTACAGCTCACGAAGAAGGTAAAGGTGATTATGGTGCTGAAGTTGCTACATTAGCAGCAGCAGGTGGCGATGCTTTAGCTGTGTTAGGTTACTTAGACCAAGCTGGTGGAAGTATCATTGATGGTTCATTAGACTCAGGTGCGTTTGACGTATTTGTTTTATCAGATGGAATGATTGGTGACTCTTTAACTGACAGATTTGGAAATGATCTTAACAAATCATTTGGATCTTTGCCAGGATCAATGGGTAAAGGTGCTACAATATTTAAAGGTGTAGCTGGTGGAGCAGGAATTGATTCATCTGGACCTTATACTTCAGAGTCTTATGATGCTGCAGCTTTGATTGTACTTGCAATGCAAGCTGGTGGAAAAGCTGATAGAGCTACTGTTCAAGCAAATGTAATGTCTGTTGCAAATGCTCCAGGAGAAAAAATTTATCCAGGAGAATTGAAAAAAGCATTAGATTTACTTGCTAGTGGTAAAGCAGTTAACTATGAGGGAGCATCTAGTGTTGAATTAACTGATGTAGGGGAAGCATCAGGTGCCTTTATTGAAAAAGAAATTAAAGGTGGAAAATTCAAAGATAAAAAACAAAGATAAAATTTGTTAAGCTAAACCTCAGCGGTCAGATTTAGCCGCTGAGGTTTTTTATTTTATAATATTCAAGAAAACATATATCGATAGCAAAGACATAAATAATATTATGGAATAATTGATTATTTTCCATAGCTTTTCACTATCTACATAACTTGATAAATATTTAGAAAAATATCCTAAACCAAAGAAAAAGAAGATTGATGATAATGATGCTCCGATCCCAAATAAATATTTCTGCCCTAATAAAAAACTTTTTGAAAAATTTCCTAAAAAAAATACTGTGTCTGAATAAACATGTGGGTTAAGGTAAGTAAAACCTAAAGTTTTAAAAATTATATTAAGTAAATTTTCCTTATTTTGAGTTTGATTAATTGCAATTTTCTTGTTTATTAATTTAACTTTTTTCCAAATGAAATTGATTAAGAACAAAAGCAATAGAATATTGAGAATTAATTCAATTGATTGTGAGAAAAAATTTTCAAAATATTGAAATAAAAATATTCCTAAAAAAATTAAAAAAAAATCAGACAATGCACATATTAAACAAACTATAAATATAAATTGTTTTTTAAGACCTTGTTCAATAACAAAAATATTTTGAGCTCCTAAGGCTAAGATCAAGCTTAATCCAGTTAAAAAACCTAAAATTAAAAAGCTCACTTAAAAAATCACTGTTTAATGATCTTTTCAGGAATTAATCCTTGAGGTCTAAATCTCATTATGAAAAGTAATCCTATTCCAACTAATAAAAACCTAAAATAAGGTGCGCTATTAATCAGGTGAACTTTAATTTCATTTGTTTCTGGTAAATGTGCTGTGAATAAATTGATGAAGAAAAGAGCAATTGGTGCTGCCTCTACCCATAAGAACCATACAACAAATCCACCAAGAATTGCTCCAAAGTTGTTACCAGTTCCCCCAACAATAACCATTACCCAAATAACAAAAGTATATCTCATCGGTCTATAGCTTCCTGGAGTAAATAAACCATCATTTGTTACCATCATTGCTCCAGCTATACCTACAATTGCTGAGCCAAGGATGAAAATGAATAAATGTTGTTTTACAACATTCTTTCCCATAGCACTAGCTGCTTCTTCATTATCTCTTATTGCACGCATCATTCTACCCCACGGAGAATAAAGAGCTTTTTGAGTTATGATTAACAAAATAATTACTACAATTAAAAATAATCCAGCAAAGCATAGTTTAACATAAACTGAAGATGCATCTATTACTAATTGGTTTAACAAATCCTGTCTTTCAGTTAATGAACTTGCCAATTTTAATTTTTTTGAATGAAATTTTTCAACTAAATTAATAAACCAAGATGAAGTTTGTAAGTCTATTTCGTAAGGTGCTGGCCTTTTTAATCCAATTACATTTTTTACACCTCTTGCTAACCAATCTTCATGTTTAATTATTGATACAACAATCTCAGCAATTAATAATGTGGCTATCGCTAAATAGTCTGCTCTTAATCCTAGAGCAACTTTACCAACAATAAACGCTAAACCAGCTGCAAATAATCCCCCGACTATCCATGAAAATAAAACTGGCATTCCAAGCCCACCAAGAAAACCTGTCTTTGCTGGATCTACTGCCTCTATTTGTTCTATAGCAGGTCCTGAAATAATTTTAATTAATATTAATCCAATAATAATAACACCAGCTACATAATAGTTTCTTTTATTTGATTTTTGTATATTTTTTAAAATATATCTTACTGATAAGATCATTAAGATTATTAAACCTAAGCATGCTAACATATTTATACCCCCGGCACCCCAAGCCTCTGGCACTGGAGCAACAGATACTAAAACAACTGCTAAACCTCCAAGCGCGGTATAACCCATAATTCCAAAGTTGATTAATCCAGCATAACCCCACTGTATATTTGCACCCATTGTCATTACAGCTGAGATCATACAATAATTAAAAATTGTAAGAGCAATTGACCATGATTGAAATATTCCAACCAAGATAATGAGTAGCATCATTATTGAGTATGCAACTATTATGTTATAATAATTTCTCATATCCGCTTACCTTCAAATATTCCTGATGGTCTAAATATTAATACAATGACTAAAATTGAAAAAGAAATTGCAAACTTGTAATCTGTAGATAGCAATTGCATTAATGAACTAGGTTCAAGAGGTTCTGGCAATAAATAAACTAAAACCCTTTTATAAGCATAAGTTACAAAAATTTCTGCAAATGCGATAACATACCCACCGAAAAATGCTCCATATGGATTGCCAATTCCGCCAACTATAGCTGCAGCAAATATTGGTAGCATATTGTTAAAATATACAAAAGGTCTATAGCTCTTGTCTAAACCATATAAAATACCACCAATTGTAGCCAATATACCTGCAATAATCCAAGTTATAAGTACAACTTTTTTTGGATCTATTCCTGAAAGTAGAGCTAAATCCTCATTGTCAGAATATGCTCTCATACTTGTACCTGTTTTAGTTTTATTTAAAAACCAAAACATGATTGCAACCACTACTATTGTTACAACAATTGTTATCATTTGGGTTGATTTAATTGTTAGGCCTTCAGCAAGTCCTGTCATTTCTTTAAACTCTGATGCTTTCATTATAAATTTTTCACCATCTATAAATCTTCTATCAGTTGGGCCTATAATTATTCTTATAATTGCTTGGGTAACAAACATAACTCCAACACTTACCATTGCCAATTGAACTGGAGGACTTTTTTTTATTCTATAATAATTAAAAACTGTCTTATCAATCAATAACATGTAAAGTATCATCATTATGATTGCGAATGGAATTGTAAGTAATGCAGTAGGTAAAAACCCAAAATTTATTCCAATAGATTGGAAGTAATAAGTAAGAAGTACTGCAAACATTGTACCAAATGACATCATGTCTCCTGTTGCAAAGTTTGCAAATCGTAAAATCCCATAAATCAAAGTTACAAATATTGCACCAAGAGCTAATTGTGAACCATATGTTAAAGCTGGGATAATCGTATAATTAAGTAATACAATTACTGCATTTAACAAATCCATATTATCCCCCTAAAAAAGACCTTCGTACTTCTGGATCATTTAATAATTCATTCCCAGAACCCTCAAATTTATTTTCACCAGTCACTAATACGTAACCTCTATCAGAAATACTAAGCGCTTGTTTTGCATTTTGCTCAACCATTATAATTCCTACTTTAGTCTCTTTAACTCTTAGAATATGTTCAAATAATTCATCCATTACTATTGGAGAAACCCCAGCTGTAGGCTCATCTAACATTAGAACAGAAGGTTTTATCATTAAGGCTCTTCCTAAAGCTACCTGTTGTCTTTGCCCTCCAGATAGTTGCCCAACTATTTGATCTTTTTTTTCTTTTAGTATTGGAAAAAGATCATAAATCTCATCAATTACTTTATAAATATCATCTGTTCTCAAAAAAGCGCCTATTTCTAAATTTTCTCTAACAGTAAGTTCTGCAAAAACATTTCTAGTTTGGGGTACAAATGAAATTCCTTTTTTCACTCTTTCCTGAGGAGATAAACTTGAGATATCATCACCATCAATTGAAATATTACCAGACTTTAGTTGTAACAATCCAAGCATTGCTTTCATAGCTGTAGACTTGCCAGCTCCGTTAGGACCTAATATTGCAACGATTTCACCTTTATTTACATTTATACTGCAGGAATTAATGATATCAGGGCCATCTCCATAACCACCTGTCATATTATTTCCCTCAAAAAAGGCCATTTATCTAATTTTTCCTTCCCAAATAACTATCAATGACTTTGTCGTTTTTTTTAACTTCATCCGAAGTTCCTTCAAATAAAACTGATCCTTCTGACATAACAATAACTGGGTCACACATTCTACTAATAAAATCCATATCATGTTCAATCATACAAAAGGTGTAATTTTTCTCTTTGTTTAACCTAAGTATAGCTGTACCTAAATCTTTTAATAAAGTTCTATTTACACCCGCTCCCACTTCGTCTAGTAATACAAGTTTTGCATCCACCATCATTGTTCTTCCAAGTTCAAGTAATTTCTTTTGACCACCAGATAAGTTTCCCGCTCTTTCGTTGGCTAAATGTTTTAAGTTTAAAAATTCAGCAACTTCATATGCTTTTTCTCTAATTTGATCTTCTTCAATCTTAATCAATTTTGGTTTTAAAAGTGCATTTAAAAGAATTTCGCCTGATTGATTACCTGGTACCATCATTAAATTTTCGAGAACAGTCATATTTGAAAATTCATGAGCTATTTGGAATGTTCTTAATAAACCTTTAGAAAACAATTCATGAGAGGGTACATCTGTTATATTTTCATTTTTAAATAAAACTTTTCCTTCAGATGATTTTAAATTACCTGCAATTAAATTAAATAGTGTTGTCTTACCTGATCCATTAGGTCCAATAATTCCAGTAATTGATCCTTCTTTTATTTTTAAAGAACAATTTGAAACTGCAGCCAAACCACCGAAATATTTTGACAAATTATCAATTTGAAGAATATAAGACATTAGCTGGTTTTAAATTATACTTTATTAAGTCTTTTAAGAATACTATTTAAAGTTTTTTCAGTTGATTTGTAAAAACCTAATTTTCTGAGCTCATTTACTCCTTGTTCATTTAATCCTTTAGGAGTTTGAGATTCTTTTACCAAATATTTTAAATCTTTTTTTGAATTTACAACTGCATCTTCTGACAGCGCAACAAATAAAGATGTTATATATTTTTGTGCATGATCTTTTCTTACACCTTTTTTTACCAACCAATTGGACATAGTATTTAAAAATTCATAAAATGGAGCCATCATCCCAGATGTAGACCAGAAATTTTTAGATAATTTTTCATTTTTAATTTCAACTGTTGTTCCTAATTTATTAAAAAAGTTTTTCACTTTTTTATTTGGGGGGTAAATTGGAACGGGCCCTTTTTTAAGAGAAATTGGCGGTAATGGTATCGCTCTTACTATAGTTGCCTTAACTTTAATTAATTTTTTTAACTTTGGTAGTGTAGTAGTTGAAATAAAACTAATAATAGTTTGATTAGATTTAAATTTGAGTTGTTTAATAAGATTTTCTCCAACTGTTGGGGTTACAGCTAAAAATATCCAGTTACATGACTTTACAATTTCATCATTAGATTTAGCTATTTTGACTTTTCTATTATTTTTAGCCAATTTTCTTGCAGTAGATAGGTTCCTTGGTGAAACTAATATTGTTGAAAACTTAATTTTTGACGAACAAATTCCTGTGACAACGGAATAAGTAATTTTGCCTGTTCCTATAAAACCTAGTTTCATAGTTTAATTACTATACTTAATTATTAAAAAAGGAACCTCTAATTCTTAGTAATTCTCTTGATAAATTTTTATTTTCAACAAATGGCTTTCTTCCATGAAGCCAAAAATAATTATTTGCAACAACGGCACTTCCAACTGGTAAAGAGGTTACAATTTTATTTTTACTACCTTCGAGTGCATCAGATAGTTTCTGTAAAAAGAGACCTTGCTCCATATTTTTTGGTTCTGGAAATTGGTCAATATATGAAATAATAGGTTTGCCATCTTCATCTTTTGAGAATACTGGGTGTTCAACTTTGTAATCTATATTTTTACTTTTAGGTGATCCCCAAGTAAAGTTTTGTAATCCAATTTTATCTTCTGAAAGTTCTGGCAAGTGTTCCCAATCATCTAAATGAAGCAAAGCAGTTTCACCTCCGATAACATGTTCCTCCTCAAGTTTTGACATTAAAATCCAATCTGTAGTTTCTCGAACATAAGTTCCATCAGTATGCAAATCCATATTTGTGTATGCTTTTCTAAGATATGAGTCACTGTTATCTTCATGTTTAACATGAAATCTAGCATAATATTTTCCAGCCATTGAATCGTGATTTGGATTACCAATTAAATGGGTGATTGCAGTTGAAAGTTTTATTAAAAATGGTTGATCAATTTTTGGAGAGATATTTTTTGGACCAATTATAAAACATCCTGTATCTCTGTCCTTGATAATTTCGTTAAGAAAATTACTCAATTTATTAGAGGCTGTTTCATCTAAACTTTTAGCAATAGTAAATCTTGTGAATGGTTTGTACTCCAGAGCTGTAATATTGAACTTTTTAAATGGAAATGCCAATCTATCAATAATTTCATCTTCAACCTTGATATTTATAACTCTATTAGACTTTTCATGATAAGATATTTCAAATCCACTTAGTTTTAAAAGATCTTTCATTTATTCACTTATTACATACGCCTATAGAGTCTGGACCACATATTTCACCATTGGTCCATGTGGCACCAATTAAGTTCGCACCCTCAAAATTTGCGTTTAGTATATTAGATGAAGTAAAATTTGCTTCCATTAGGTTGGAGTTTTGAAAATTCACATCGATGAGTGTAGCTCCCATAAAATCAGCTCTAGTTAGATTTGCACTTGAAAAATTAGACAATTCAAAGTTTGCACCAGTCAATGTTGACTCATATAAATTTGCCCTAATAAATGAAGATTCTGAAAATGTTCCAAAAGCCAAGTTTGAGTTCATCATTATACTTTTATCAAGATTTACTTGAATAAAGCTCGCAAATGAAAGGTTTGAATTTGGAAGATAACTTCCTTGTAAATCTTGACCATCTGAAAATTTGCACTGTGTATAATCGACACCGTCAGTTATAGGGTCGTCACATCCTGCATTTGCGTTTGTGCTAAAAATTAAGAAAAATATTAAAAAAATTAGTTTTTTCATACCGCAATACTGTTCAATCCAGCTAAAATTATAGCAGATAATACGGTTGGATAAACTAAATTCCTCTTAGTGACATAAAAAATTAATATTGATAACAAAATTACTATTATTCTTAAACTATAGTGAACGTCAGACAGATCTCCAGAGGGAAATATTAAAATCCTTGAAATTAAAGCTGCTAGAGTTGAATACGCAACACAGTTAAACCATTTATAAATTTTGGAAGTTTCGCCTATCTTCTCTGAGGTGAGAGCACCAAGAAATCTTGAAATGTAAGTTGCAAAAGAAGTTACTAAAATTATTAAAATAATATTAATTGCCATATTTTTCTCCTATTAAGTAAGCTAAAGAACCAGCGGCTACACCACCAATTAAAACACTCCACTCAGGAGAAATAAAATAAAAAATTGGTCCTAATATTGCACCTAAAATAATTGCTGAAGAAAGTTGAATTGTTTTCATAACACCTATCATTGCACACATAAAGTATATTGGATTAACAATGGCTAATCCAATAATCATATTTTCATTTAAAAAATCGGCTGCATAATATCCTAATACTGTTGAAAAAATGGCAACCAACCAAGTTGCGGTTCCAATGCCTATCCAAAAATCAATTCGGTATTTTTTTTCAATTTCTTCGTAATTACTTTTTAAAATTAACCATGAAGAAACAGCAACGAAGTGACAAGACAAATAATACTTCCAACGAGGTTGACTTTCATGTTTTAGTAAAGGCATGATTGAAACTGTCATAGGATAAAGTCTTGAATTCACCAACCATACTGCTAGGAAAATATTTATAAGTGAAGCTCCTATCAGCATTGATTCTGCCATAACTAAAGATCCTGGCAGAGCATAAGTAAGAAATGTTGAGAAAATACTCTCTTGTATTGTGAAACCTAAATTTTTTAATAAAGCACCTATCGCAATAAAACTTGCTCCCAACGCGACTGCCGGGCTATCAAATTTTCTGGAGCAGAGTACTCCTTTTATGAAATATTCAGAGTTGATCATTAACCGCCAAGGAAAAGACGGCCCACATCTGGATTATTTAGAAGATCATCACCTTTGCCAGCTATCGCTGTTTCGCCTGAAACTAAGACATAACCAATGTCGGCAAATTCCAACCCTTTTTTTGCATTTTGTTCAACTAATATGATTGTTTTTTTTTCATTTTTTTGAAGATCATCTAGAATTTCAAATACCATTTGAATATATCTAGGCTCAAGTCCAATTGATGGCTCATCGACTAACAAAATTGAGGGTTTCATCACTAAAGCTCTAGAAATCTCAAGAAGCCTTCTTTCCCCTCCTGATAATACTTTTGCTGGTTGATTTCTTCTATTTCTCAATCTTTCATACTTTTGCAGAACTCGTTCAGCTTCCTCAAAAGACTCCTCTGTTTTATCTTTTATATATCCTCCCATTAGAAGGTTTTCCTCCACGGTCATGTCAGGAAAAACAGAATTATCTTGAAGAATATAAGCTATTCCCTCAGATTTAAGTTTCTCTGCGGGAGTAAGATTAGTAATTTCTTTTCCATCAATTTCTATCTTTCCAGTAAATATATTAGTAAATCCATATATTGAATGCAGTATTGTAGATTTTCCTGCTCCATTAGGTCCAATCAAACATAGAGATTGGGCTTTACTAACAAACAAATCAAAATTGTGAAGTATCTCCATCTTTCCATAACCAGCTGACAAGCCTTTTATGGTTAAATGCACGTTTTCAGGAGATAATTTTTTTAAATCTTCAGCTACAGGTGCTTTACCTAATACTTCATATTGATTAGCCATTATTGTGCTCCTAGATAAGCATCTACAACTCGCTTATCATTTTTTATTTCATCTGGTGTTCCGTTAGCAAGCATTTTACCATGTGCTAAACAAAAAATACTTTCAGCTAATTGCATAATCACTCTCATATTATGTTCAATTACTAACAAGGTAATTCCAAAATCTTGATTTACTTTTATTAATCTATCAATAATTCCATTTATTAAAGTTGGATTAATGCCTGCAGTTGGCTCATCTAGAAGTAACATTTCTGGTTCATTCATTAATGCCATTGCAAGTTCTAATAACTTTTGTTGGCCAAATGATAAATCACCCGCTCTTAATTTTCTCTTTTGATATAGACCAACAAAGTTTAATAAATTTTCAGCCTTATCAGTTAAATCTTTTGGTATCTTTGAAAAAATTGAAACTAAGCTTTCATCACTAGCTTTGTGGCTTATAAGCATATTGTCTACACAATTTAGTTTTCCATATATTCTTGTTTGTTGGAATGTTCTTAAAAGACCAAGTTTTGCAATAATTGGAACTGGCAATTCTGAAACTTCTTTACCATTAAATTTTATTGAACCTTGATCTATAGGATAAGTTCCAACTATAGAATTAAATAAGGTAGTTTTTCCAGATCCATTTGGACCAATCAGTCCAACAATTTTTCCTTTTTCTACTGCCATAGAAATATCAACATTAGCCTTTACACCGCCAAAAGATTTACTTACATTATTTACTTCTAGTATACTCATTTGAGTTCAACCTGAGCTTTCCGGTCAGCCTCATCAACCACTTCTCCAAATCTTTCAGGATACTTTTCTCTTAACCATCCCATAATTCCCTCTGGGAAATAGATAACAATGACAACTATTAATACTCCTAGGGCTACATACTGCCACCCAAGAAAGAATGTCCAAAAACCCTCTTTAAATATATGAAAAACAGTCGCTCCAATAACAGGTCCCCATAAAGTTCCTTTACCACCTAGTATTGCCATCAATACCATAAACACTCCCATTTCTCTTCCATCAAAAGCAACATCCGTTGAGTCTATATATCCAACAAGTCCGCCCATGATACCTCCAGCGAGACCACAAAAGAAAGCTGATATCATCCAACCTATAATTTTATATTTCATAGTTTGAATACCCATTGCCTCAGCTTTATCTTCATTATCTCTTATTGCATTCAGAACTAACTTAAATCTTGTTGAATAAATTGCTTTAACTGCAAGAAATGTGAAAACTAAAACTGCAAAGCTACAAAAATAAAAGAATTCACCTCTAGCCTCTAAACTTCCAACTTTAGGAAAAGGAGGAGTTGTAAATCCTTGGCCAGCTCCTATTATTTCTATTCCACCTGAAATTTCTCCTGCAGCTACACCTAAACCTAATGTGCAAATTGCAAAATAATGTCCTCTTAATCCTAATATTGAGTAACCAATTAAACCAGCTACTATTGCTGGAACAACTGCAGCAACAGCAAGACCTACGGCAAATCCTTGAAAGAATTGAGCAGGGGTATGAACAAATGTTTTTTCTCCACCACCTTCTGTCCATTCAGCTAATGGAAAGAACATTCCAACTTGAACCGATGCACAGAGATACATTCCAAGTCCGTAAAAGAGAATATTACCAAAAGTGTTATAGCCCATTTCTCCACCTTGGACATTCCACGTAATTGCTAAAATGATTAAGATACAAAGAATAGACAATTGAACTTTAAATGCTGGAAATACAAAAGGAGCAGCAATACCAAATATTAAAATAGCAGCATATAAAATTATATTTTTATTCATTATTATTTTAAATATTCTCTTTTTTTAGAAAGTTTAAATCTTCTATAAACCAGAATTAAAACTAGTAATAAAAACACAGAACCTATTCTAAATTCTGTTCCTAAAATATAATCTGCAAACTCCTCAAAAACACCCAGTCCCATTCCTGACATGGCTACTCCAGGTAAATTTCCCAACCCTGCAACGATTACAATCATAAAAGATCTAATTGTGTAAGGTAATCCCATATATGGATGAATTGTAAATGTAATTGAGATTAGTGCTCCAGCAACTCCACACAATGCTGCATTAATTCCAAATGTTGCTGCATAAACTTTTTCTGTATCTACACCTAATATTTTTGCAGCCCTTGCATTCTGAGCTGTAGCTCTAATAGCTCGTCCTAGCTTTGATTTTTTCATATAAATCACTAGTCCAATAGCAAATACTATACTTATAAATGCTGAGAAAATTTTAGAATTTGGCAATGTTACAGAATTATCAAATAACATAGTTGTTCCATAACCTGAATTTGCAAGAACAACATCTGCACCAAATGCAAAATTCATTAACTGCATAAATAAAATGCTTATGCCAAATGTTGCAAGAATTGAGATGAATAAATCTCTATCAACTACTTTATTAATAACTAACTTATAAATAATAACCCCAACAAAATACATTATTATTGGTGAGACTATTACTCCCCAAGCTGGGTGAATTCCATAAAGATACATGAAGTATGCAATATATCCTCCTAATATAACAAGATCACCTTGAGCAATATTAATTATATTCATAACTCCCCATTGAAGAGCCATTCCATATGCAATAAGTGCAAATAATATTCCAAGCAACAATCCATCTAAGACAGCTTGTACAGTTAACATTGGAACTTGAAATATTAAAAAATCCATAAATTTTTAAATGCTTATAAAAAAAAGCCCCCTACTGCTAGGGGGCTTATGTTCATTTTTATATTATCTGTCTGACCACTTAGGAATTGGGTGAATTAATTCCGCTGAAGCCCATTTTAATGGAGCTACAACTTTATTTTCACATTTTCCTGCATCATCACACATAACTTGAAATAAAACCATTGGCTTATCAACGTTTTGACCACCTTCAGCAAATTTTATGTTTCCATAAAATGTTTGCATGTTAGTAGCAGCAAGAGCGTCTCTAACTTTCTTTTGGTCGAAAGATCCAGCTCTTTCAAAAGCATCTTTAAACACTAATAAAGCCGCAGAAGACTCTGCTGCTTGGTATGGTGGTGCATAACCAAACTCTTTAGTAAAGTCTGCATCATAAGTCATACCATCAGTAAAGAAATCATCTTTATAAGTTAGTGTTTTATGCCATTGAGAAGCACACAAAGCGTATTGTGAATTTGCACCATGTTGCTTAGATAGTTTTGCAGCATCACAGTGTGTCATTGCTAACATTGGAACATCAACTTTCATTTCAGCAATTTGTCTAATGGCTGTTAAAGCACCTTTTGTGTGTCCTGAAACAACAAGAACATCTGGTTTAGTTGCTTTAACTTTTGCTAAAGTTGCCGCCATATCATTAAGCTCTTTTGGAAGTTTGTCATCGATTATAATTTTTGATCCTGTTTCTTTTGCAGCATCTAAAATACCCAATCTAACGTCCTGTGAGAATGCATCTTGCTCAAAAGCTTGTGCAATTCTTACACCTTTTCCACCATTAAGCTCAACCGCTGTTCTGATTGCAACATCCAAATATAAGTTTGCTGGTGCCAGCACCGCAAATAAGTATTTGTAACCTTTTGTAAACAAAGATCTTGATGCACCGTTAGCTTCTACCATTGGAACACCATATTTCTCTGTTACTGGTGCAATTGCTTTAGTCAAACCAGAACTGTAAGGTCCAAGCATAAACTCAACGCCATCTTGTGAAATCAATCTTTCTGCAAGTTGCGCTGCTCTTTTAGGGTTTGACTCATCATCGTAATAGATAATATCAAACATGTAAGTTTTTCCTCCAACTTTAACACCACCCATGCTGTTAATTCTGTCAACGGCCATGTTATAACCGTTTTGAGTATGAACACCATTAGATGAATATTTTCCGGTTAAAGAAATTGCAGCACCTAATATAATTTTATCACCAACAACTTTTGCTAATGAAACAACTGAAGTTGAAAATAAAATTGCTAACGCAGAAACAAATGTAATTATAATATTTTTAATTTTCATTTCTCTCCTCTTTTATTATTAATTAATTAATTTAAACCTTATTTAACAAAGAAATTAATTCTTTTGCAAGTAACAGTAGTAACGCATTAACGCCTAATATTGTTGCATAAATGCAATTATAATTGCTATTACAATTAAAACGCACGCAGAAATTGTGTTTATAACCTTTGCGTTAGCTTTAACCCAAGTAATCATTTTATTTGCTAGAATAGCGTAACCAATTAAAGATAAAAAATCTAAAATCACGTATGTGGTTATTAAGATAATAAATTGAGCAACATAATTAGAATTAAAATCAATAAATTGTGGAAAGATAAATGGAAAAAACATCCAAGCCTTAGGGCTTGTGCCAGCAACTAAAAAACCATCTTTGAAAAAAGATAAAAAACTTTTTCCCAATTTCTCATCAGAATTTATACTTTTTGGTCGGGATTTATAAATATCATAAGCAAGATATAGAATATAAACTATTCCAACCCACTTAAATGCATTAAGCAATTTTGGATTATCTGAAATAAATGAACCAATAACAAATATAACAAGAGTTGCTTGAATAATATTTGCAGTAACATCTCCTAATGCTGTCCATACACATTTCTTAACTCCATAATTCATTGAATATGAAATTATTACTATCCTAGGTGTTCCAGGCGTAATAAACATGAAGAGAATTATTTGGAGAAAAAGGAAATAGTTTAATGGAAGCATCTAAGGATAGTCCTAAAAAACCGGGAGCTAAAGATGGCTAGATAGGACTATCTAAAAATGATAATATCATAGACACTAAAATTTGCATTAAAATTTATTTGGAGATTTGCTAGAAAATCTATGAAAAAAAGTCACAGGCCCACAACCAAAGTTAAAAACCCTGAGCCTAAACAAGGAAGTCCAGACTGGGTTATCTGGGCAGCATGGGCTGACAGAATAACATTCGAGGAGATAGAAAAAAAAACAGGCAAAACTGAAGCTGATGTAATTAAGATAATGAGAAGAAATCTCAAACCCTCATCTTTTAGGTTATGGAGAAAAAGAGTAAATTCACAAAGTATTAAACATAGAAAGAAATTTGAATATTCAAGAAAGCAAATAAGAGTAAAAATTAAGAAAAATGAAATTCTTAACTGGTAAATTATTAAAATATAATTATATCTAAAGTATGAAAATTATTACTATGTATTCAGGCCCAATGTGTGCTTTTTGTGATGCGGCGAAAAGGTTGCTGAATAGAAATAATCTTGAATACAAAGTGATTGATGTATCAACTGGTCCAGATTTAAGAGATGAAATGATTAAAAAAGCAAATGGAAAACGTACCATTCCCCAAATCTTTTTTAACGATGAGCATATAGGTGGTTATCAAGAACTTAGAGATCTAGAAAAAAATGGTACTTTAGAATCTTCACTACAATAAATTTAATTCCAATCTATTAAACCTAATTGTTTTTTTGCTAACTCACTTAAATCATTAATTTTAGTTCTTCCTTTATAATTAATTTCATAGTCCTCAGCAGCAAAATCTGGCGGACTTTTGCCTTCAATAAATTTTTTTGATTGTTTTTTTATGTAATCAATATTTTTTTTACAATATGGAGTTGCTCCTACATAAATAACATTTGAAAAAGTTTTGCCCATATGTTTTTCCTCAACAGCATGCACAACGTCGGGGTGCCACCAAATAGTATCTCCAGGATACATTTTTGGAATTGAGATTAAACCTTCCAACAATAAGCTATGATATTTTTCATTTATTGATAAAGCTTTTCCTGCTTTTGAACCACATAACTCGTTTTCTGGCACATCATCTAGTAAAGCTCTTGTTAAAACATATGCCATTCCTTTAGCGATAGGAATTAATTGTAAAGTTCCATCATTTGGACCTTGCTCTGTTAAGGCTGTCCATCCTTGGAATGTTCTAAATACATGCGCTACCGCAGGTGACTCAAATTCAATTGTTTCATCTCTATATTTTGCATCAAACGGATTATAATTTTCGAAATTATCTGAAAAAATATCATTATAAATTTTTTGATATGCATTATCAGTCCATCTTTCAATCGATCCAGCATCGCAATGTGGTGATAACCCCAATGTATCATCTCCTGGTTCTCTTCTTCTTACTCGATCCGCGTATACAAGTTCTTTATTTGGATCAAAAACACTTTTATCTTTATACTTGTAATTCCAAAGATTATTTAGCCATTTTTTAACTTTTTCCATTTCTTGAGAGTGTCTAATTTCTGATTGCGCTTTAGACCAATACAATCCAAAAATTTGAGGTTTTCCTGATTTGAGTTCACTGAAATATTTATCTATACCTATCTTTTTTTTTTGATCCTCAAAATAATTATTTTCGAAAACATATTGATCTAGATTTTTATTTAGATCTTTCATTTTTTTTTCACTAAAAACATTTCTAATTATTACACAACCGCGTTTCAGAACTTTCTCATTAAAAGTCCTTTCGTTTTCAATTAAAATGTTTTTAAATTCTATTTCTGGGATAATCGAATTCTCAAAACGTTTAATTATCTCAACTTCTTTTTTGATATGTTTCTCAATATTTTTAAAATTACTTAAATAATTTTTCGATTTATTTTTTAATTTAGTTTTTTCAGAGATGATTTTTTTTTGTATTTCAATTATATTCATAATTTGAAATCAATTATTTAGGTTTAAAAACTAAGCAAATTCCATTATTACAGTATCTTTTTCCTGTCGGTTGTGGGCCATCATCAAATATGTGGCCGTGATGTCCTCCACAATTCTTGCAATGATACTCGGTTCTGGCATAACCGATATGATAATCTGTTGTAGTTTCAAATGCATCAGGTAGAGACTTGTAAAATGATGGCCAGCCAGAGCCACTTTCATACTTTGTATTAGAGTCAAATAATTTCACTCCACAGTTTGCACAATGATAACTTCCCTCTCTCTTTTCAAAATTAAGTTCGCTTGATCCTGGTGGCTCTGTTGCTTCTTCGAATAATACTTTATTTTGTTGATGAGTTAAATTTGGATTATTTTTTGTCATTTAAATATTTAGCGCAATTTTTATGCAAACTTGCGTGCAATTCAATAAGTTTTTTAAAGTCTTTATTGTAACCGCCACCTAAAACTCCACAAATAGGAACTCTTCTTGTAAAAAAGTTTCTAATAACCATCTCGTCTCTTTTATTAATTCCTTTGTCAGTAATGCACAACTTACCTAATCTATCATCTAAGTGAATATCAACACCTGCGATATAAAAAACAAAATCAAAATTAAAATCGTTTAGAAAAATTAAATTTTTTTTTAAAATATATAAATACTCGTCATCTTCCATGTTTTGTTCAAGCTCAATGTCCAAATCACTTTTTGATTTAATTGGTGGATAATTCACTTTTGTGTGCATACTAAATGTAAAAACTTTATTTTCATTTTTAAATATTTCTGAATTTCCATTACCTTGATGAACATCTAAATCAACTATAAGGATTTTGTTAGCCAACCCTCTATTCAAAAGATATTTTGCAGCAACAGCCACATCATTAAAAACACAAAAACCAGCTCCCTCGTCATAAATAGCATGATGACTTCCACCAGCTGTATTACAAGCTATTCCATAATTAATTGCTAATTTAGAGGCCAATACGGTTCCGCCTGTTGCAACTAAAGATCTTCTGACCACACTATCAACTAAAGGGAAACCTATTTTTTTTACCAATCTTTGCTCTAATGTTTTATTTTTAATTTTTAAAATATACTCCTCCGAGTGAACTTCTTTTAGTGTATCTACTGAGCATGGATCAGGTTTATAAAACTTCTTAACTACCTTTTCTTTTTTAAGAAAACTTGCTAATTCACTAAACTTCTTAATTGGAAATTTATTGTCATCACCAATCTTTGCTGCATAATCTGGGTGATTTACAACTGGTAATTCCACTTTACTTTATTTCTCGAATAGGCTTACCAGCAACACAGGCTTCTAAATTTTCAATCATTTGTGTATAAAAAATAGAATAATTCTCAGCTGTAACATAGCCTACATGTGGAAGTAAAAGTGCATTAGGTACAAATCTTAATTTGTGACCACTGGGTAGAGGTTCTTTATCATAAACATCGATACCGGCACCAGCGATTACATTAGTTGAAAGAGCTATAATTAAATCATCCTCGTTTACAATTGGACCTCGTGAAGTATTAATTATAAAAGCAGTTTTTTTCATTTTATCAAATTCAGCAAGCTTTATACAATCTTTGTATCTTTCTCCTCCTTGGACATGAATAGATATAAAGTCAGAGTTTTGAATAAGATCCTCTTTACTAGATGGCAAAACATCAAGTTCCTTACACTTATCTAGACTTAAGTTTTCACTCCATGCCATAACTTGCATACCAAATGCTTTTCCTATTTTAGCAACCTGAGATCCAACTTTTCCTAAACCAATAAGTCCTAAAATTTTACCTTTCAATTCAATGCCTACCGTTGTCTGCCAATAACCTTGATACATATTATCAACCTCAACTTTAATATTTCTTGCAAGACCTAGGATTAAAGCCCATGTTAACTCACATGTTGGATTTGAATTAATTTCAGTTCCAGTAACAATAATTTTTGCCTTTTTTGCTGCCTCTAGATCTATTGCTTTATTTCTCATTCCACTTGTTGAAATATATTTTAGTTTTTTTAAATTTTTAATGAGATTTGAACTTACTAAGGTTCTCTCTCTCATGATCAGTAAGGCTTCGAATTCTTTTAATTTTTCAATAGTGTCATCTTCATTTTCAAAAGGTTCACTAAAAATCTCAATATCAAATTTTGATGAAAGATTTTTCAAATCTATAAATTCTTGAGAAACGTTTTGATAGTCGTCTAAAATGGCTACTTTAAGCATTTTGAGTTTTTTTATTCGAGATTGTAATACCAGCAATTATAAAAATTGCACCTAAGAAATGGTAAAATAGAATTTTTTCATTGAAAATCATCATAGCCATTATTGCACCTAGAATTGGCATCAAATGAAGAAAAACTCCAGATCTATTTGCACCAATAAGCTTAACACCTTTTATCCAAAATAAAAATGAGATTAGACCAGGAAAAAAAACAACATAGAATAAAACTAAATAAAAAGAGGATTGTAATTTGATTACACTGCCCAAACTATAATCAATAAAATACATGGGTATTAGAAAAATTACTCCAAAAGTAATAACGACCTGTAATAGAGAAATTGGTGATAGATTGAATTCCTTTTTTTTCAAAAGAGCCGAATAAAGCGACCACGCAAACATTGCAATTAATGCAAAAATGTCTCCTTTATTAAATGACAAATTTAATAAATTATTTAAGTTTGCTTTTGTTATTATAAACAAAACACCTGTAAGTGAGAGAAATACTCCTATTATTTGAAATAAATTTGTTTTCTCAATTCTAAGTAAAGACGAAAATAATATAATCATAACTGGAACAGTTGAAATCATAAGTACCCCAGTAATAACTTGAGTATGTCTCAGAGAGTAAAAAAGAGCCGAATTAAAAACTGTTACAGCTAAAATTCCCAACAATGAAAACAAAAAAATATTATCAAATATAATTTTTCTGTTATTTAACAACTCTTTATAGGTGAATGGGAGTAAAACTAACCAAGCCAAAAACCATCTATAAAAATTTAAAGATATCGGAGGAATATCAATAATGCTTGCAGCTTTTCCTACTATAAAGTTACCTGCCCAAAACAAACAAGCTAAAATCAAATAAAGAGATGCTAAATAAAGTGGGCTAAGTGTTTTCATGAAAAGAATTAAGTAAATTTGTTCTATAGTTTATAGCTTCTTTTATATTCTTTTCCTTAACATGTCCAAAACCTCTGATTTGATCAGGTATTGATGCTATTTTAACTGCCGTTTCGTAGTTTGATTTATTTATTTTTGTTCCTATGTAAGTAATTGTTTGCTTGTAATCTCTTATTAATTCTCTCTCTTTTTTTCTTTCATCTAAATAGCCAAATGGATCAAGCTTTGTACCTCTTAAAAATTTAAATTTTGAAAGTAATTTAAATATATTAAATAACCATCCTCCAAATTTAATTTTAAGCAATTTCCCATCCACTTTACTTTTTTTACTAAAAATTGGAGGGGCTAAGTAAAAATTATAATTAAAATTACCTTCAAAGTTTTTATTTACATCATCTACGAATTTTTTATTTGTCATTAATCTTGATACTTCATACTCATCCTTGTATGCCATTAATTTGAAATAATTTTTTAAGACTGCAGTTGAGAATTGACTTCCATTTCCTATATTATTATCTATCTTTCTTGCATAGCCCACAAGGTCTTCATAGTTTTTAGCATATTTTATATTTTGATAATCTTCTAAAAATTTAAATCTATTTTGATATTTTTCTTCGAAACCCTCTAGTACTTCAGGTTCATCTTTGATTATATCTACGACCTCATCTTTTAAATTTTCATAATGTCTTCCAAATCTGAATGCATCTATATTATCTTTTACACTTGCACCATTTAATTCAATTGCTTTTTCAATTGATATAGCTGAAATTGGTATCAGACCTGCTTGATATGCAACTCCAACATTAAACATATTTGATAATATTGAATTTCCTAAAATCTTGGAAGTAATTTTATTTGACGATATAAATTTAATATTTTCTTTACCTGCTATGTTAATTAAATTATCTCTCATTTCATCAAAAGGTAAATGAAAATTTTTATCTCTTGTAAAATCTCCAGGCATAACTTCATCCGTATTAACTATTAGCTTTGAAACTTTTTTATCTAAGGTTTTTATTATTTCTAAATCATTTGATACAAGTAAATCAAATCCAAGAAGTAAGTTTGTATCACCATAAGATAATCTTATTGCCCCAACATCTTCTGGTTTTTCAAAAATTCTTAAGAAACTTTTAACAGCTCCACCTTTTTGAGCTAGTCCAGTCATATCTAAAACTCCTGAACCTTTTCCGTCTATTTGAGCGGCAGTTGCGAGCACAGCTCCAATTGTAACAACTCCTGTACCACCAATTCCAGCAATCATTATTCCAAAAGATTTGTTGATTTTAGGTAATATTGGATGGTCTATCTTTGAATTGATTTTATTAATTAAGTTATCGTCATAATTTTTCTTAAGCCTTACATCTCCCTCAAGACTTACAAAACTAGGACAAAACCCATCAACACATGTGTAATCTTTGTTACAAGAAGATTGGTCGATTTGTCTTTTTCTTCCATACTCAGTTTCAACAGGTGCAATAGAAACACAATTAGATTGTATTCCACAATCTCCACAACCCTCACACAGGTCTTTATTAATAAAAATTTTTTTCTTAGGCTCTTCTAAGATACCTTTTTTTCTTCTCCTTCTTTTCTCAGCTGCACAGGTTTGATCATAAATTATTACAGTTGTTGCATTTATTTTGCTCAATTCAATCTGGACATCTATAATATTTTTTCTATCATAAACTTTAGAATTTCTCGCAAAACCTCCTCTATCACTATATTTTTCAATTTCATCTGTGATTATTGCAATTTCTTCAACACCTTCTGCTTCAAGTTGTTTAGACATTTGAGCAACTGTTGGTAATCCGTCTAATGCTTGACCTCCTGTTAAAGCAACGGCGTCATTATACAAAATCTTAAATGTCATTTTAGTTTTTGCTGCAACTGCATGTCTAATGGAGAGAATTCCTGAATGAATGTAAGTCCCGTCTCCCATATTTTGAAAAACATGATCTGTATTACTAAATACAGACTCGCCAACCCAAGTTGCACCTTCTGATCCCATTTGTGAAAAGCCTTCATTATCTCTTTCCATATGCTCTACAAGGTATGCACAACTAATACCTGTAATTGCTCTACTACCTTCTGGTATTCTAGTTGAAGTATTATGAGGGCAACCAGAACAGAAATGTGGAACCCTTTTTAAAGAAATATTTGAATTAGTTTTTTCTTTCAAAGACTTTAATTTTTTTGAAATATTATGCACTTCATCCGGTAGTGTAAGGTAATTAATTATTTCAAAAATTTTTAAACCAATTTCTCCTGGATCTAAAGCTCCAGAAGAAATAAATAAATCGTTATTATTTTCATCATTTTTTCCAACTACTTTAATATTTAAATTTTTATTAAATAATATTTCTTTAACTTGTGTTTCAATGATTGATCGTTTTTCTTCTACAACAATGATTTTGTCTAAATTTTCTGCAAAATTTTCAATTACTGTTTCCTCTAGTGGCCAGGGCATAGCAACTTTAAGAAATTTAATTCCTACTTGATTTGCAATATCTTCATTTATTCCTATTTTTTCTAGCCCTAATTTTGTATCTAAAAAAGACTTTCCAGTACTAATTATTCCAATTTTTGCCTTTTCTGAGTCGAAAATAATTTTATTCAAATTATTTATTTTACAAAATTCTTTTACATATTTTATTTTATAGTGGTGTAGCCGATATTCTTTTTCTTGTGCAGTGTCTTTTAGTCTAATGTTTAATCCTTCCGATGGATATTTTTCACTTGAAATATCTAAAAGATTTAACCTATTTTCGTCTAAGTCAACAGTTGCTCCTGAACTGACATTATCATGAACACACTTTATCCCTACCCAACATCCACTTTTTCTAGATAATTCAATTCCTATTATTCCATAATCTAATATTTCTTGAACACCACTTGGATTAAAAAAAGGTATCATCGCATCAATCATTGCAAATTCACTTTGATGAGAGGTTGTTGAAGATTCACATATATGATCATCACCCATTAAAGCAATGACACCACCAAATTTTGAAGTGCCAGCTAAGTTTACATGTTTTAAAGCATCTCCAGCTCTGTCTACCCCTGGCCCTTTGCCATACCATATGCCAAAAACCCCATCATATTTATCTTGTTTTCTAAGATTTACTTGCTGTGTTCCCCATAAAGAAGTTGCAGCAAGTTCCTCATTTATTCCTGGTTGAAAATAAATATTGTTTTCATTCAAATATTTTTTATTTTTTAAAATCTGCTGATCATAACCGCCTAGAGGAGATCCTCTATACCCGGAGATATAACATGCAGTATTTAAGTTTTTTTGTTTATCTCTTCTTGCTTGAACAATTGGAACTCGAACAAGAGCTTGAGCACCAGTTAAAAATCTAGTGCCTTTACTTAATTTATATTTGTCTTCAAGTTTAATTTCCACACTATTTAACTTTTTTAGGCAAATCTAACTGAACTATAAGGTTTTAAATCCATATTTGTATTTTCATTTGCTATCATTCCTGAAACAATCTTTCCAGATATTGCGCCTAAAGTCCACCCTAAATGATGATGACCAAAAGAATAAAATACATTTTTATAATTTTTTGATGGTCCAATTATTGGTAAAAAATCTGGTAGTGTCGGTCTAAATCCAAGCCATTCATCTTTATGCTCAGGTAAACCGTCTAGCATATCTTTTGCGTTTAATATTAAATTTTTAATTCTAGATTTTGATAAAGCATTATCTAGACCACCAAACTCCACAGTACCAACCACTCTCAATCCTTGATCCATCGGTGACATTCCAAACCCTCTGTTGGAATAAACTACTGGTCTAGATATTAAATGATCAAAATCTTTAAAATGAACGTGATACCCTCTTTCTGTATCCAAAGGAATATTTTCATGGAGTTTGTCAGTAAGTTTCTTTGAAAACGCGCCACAAGCAATAACTAATTTATCAAAAACAAATCTCTGAGTTTCTGATCTTAAAACAGGTTTTTCTTCATCAAAATTTAAATCTTGAATATTAAGTTTTAAAAATTTTCCACCTTTATTTACAAAATTTTGAAATAATTTTAATAGTATTTTTTTTGGGTTTCGTGCATGTCTTGCATAATCATAAAAAACACCTCCATGATAAAATGGCTTTAAATTTGGTTCTAAATCATGTATTTCTTTTTTATTTACTACTTGTTGTTTAACACCTAGATCGTCTCTAATTTTTATTTCTAATTCTCTACTTTTTAAATTTTTTTCGTTCCAGACATATAAAATTCCATTATTTTCAACCAAACCTTCTAAATCTATCTCTTCAAATAGTTCATCATAAGCCAATAAAGATTGATCTAAAATTTGATGCATATTTTTTGCGGTATGCATCATTTTATCATTAGTACAATTCATTAAAAATTTTGAAAACCAAGGTATCATTTTTGGAACATAGTTCCATTTAAGTGCTAGCGGTCCTCTTGAGCTCATAAGCATAGATGGTACATCGCTTACAATATCAGGTCTATTTAATGGTACTGATGCATAAGGTGAAAAGTGTCCTGCATTACCATATGAAGCTGCATTTCCAGGTTCATCTCTATCAAATAAAATTACTTGATAGCCTTTTTTTTGAAGAAAGAGAGCATTGCAAACTCCTTGAATACCTGCACCAATTATACCAACTTTTAACATTTTTTCTGACACTAAAAAAATATAGTTTGAAAGAAAAATTATAATAGATGCTATTTGATCGCGGCAAATATAGATTTAACTTATCTTAATTACCAATTGTATCTCGACTGTAAATTTTGCAGCTCATTACGATACTTAAACCAAGCATTATTGATAACATTGATGATCCTCCGTATGACATGATAGGAAGTGGTGCTCCAACAATTGGTAATAGTCCAAGAACCATCGCTATATTTACAAAAATATATAAGAATAAAGCAGATGCAAAACCAAAACAGTATAGTTTTGCAAAAAATGATCTACTAGAAAAACCAATCCTTATTATTCTATAAATTAATAAAGCGTATAATAAAATTAGTACCATTGAACCAACATAGCCAAACTCTTCAGAGAAAAGAGTGAAAATAAAGTCAGTGTGTTTTTCAGGTAAGAATTCAAGATAACTTTGTGTACCTTGTAAGAAACCTTTGCCTAAGAAACCTCCTGAACCAATCGCTATTTTAGATTGAATTATTTGGTAGCCAGCACCTAAAGGGTCTCTGTCTGGATTAAAAAAAGTTAATATTCTTGATTTTTGATACGGTTTTAAAAAAGAAATTACAAAAGGCAATGAGACTAATAATATTAAACCTGAATATACAAAATATTTTAAATTAAGGCCTGCTAACCAAATAATAGCCAACCCACTTCCTGCTATTAAAATTGCTGTTCCTAAATCAGGTTGAGTTATAACTAAATAGCAAGGTATCAACAAAAGTATAATTGGTTGTAATAAATATTTATAACTTTGAATATCTGAGCTTTGAATACGATGGTAATATCTTGCAAAGCAAACTATTATTGCAATTTTCATCAGTTCTGAAGGCTGAAGGTTCATTATGAAAAAATTTATCCATCGTTTAGACCCTGATGCTGAAATTCCAAAAAAAATTACAAGTAATAAAAGTAAAATTCCAAGAATATAAAAAATATATGCCTGCCTATACCAAACCGAAACTCTTACAAATGACAAAACTAAAAACATAGAAAAAAATACTAGAAATCTAGTTAGATGATTTTTAGTATAAAAAGAAAAGTTCCCGCTTTCTGTAGAATAGATTGAAACAACACTGATTGAACCAATTATAGCAACAATTATTATTAAAAAGTAATCAACAGCCTTCAGTTTATCAAAAAATGAGTAGCTAGTTGAATTTAGTGACGTTGAAAGTATCATGCAATATTTTTTAAATCTTTTCTAATTTTTTCTCTTAATTCATGCCTATCTAAAATTTTTTTTATTAATTTCTTTGCTAGTGGGGCAGCTGCTTTACTACCAGAGCCTCCATGCTCTATCAAAACACTTAGGGAATATCTTGGTTTGTCATAAGGCGCAAATGCAATAAATAAAGCATGATCTCTACTTTTATATTCTATCTCTTTAAGGTCTAAATCAAGCTCTCTATCTTGGTCAGTAATTCTTTTAACTTGAGAAGTTCCAGTTTTTCCAGCAAACTTATATTTATCTTCATTGTGTCTAGATTTGAAGGAGGTTCCAAATTGTTCATTGGTTGACCCATACATTGCATCCAGAACCAACTTTAAATTATTTGGATTTCTGTAAAGTCTTTCATAGTGTTTAAATTCATGATCTTTCAAAATATTTTGACTTACAGATTTATTTTTTTCACTTTCAATTTTAGATTTAATTTTATCTAAATCTATTTCTTTATCATAAATTAATTTTGGCTTAATTTTATAGCCTCCATTAGCCAATTGCGCTGTCATCAAACATAATTGAAGTGGAGTAGTCTGAATGTAACCCTGTCCTATTCCAGTAATTACAGTTTCACCAAGGTACCAAGGCTGTTCTAAAACTTGTTTTTTCCATTTCGTTGAGGGTACAATTCCTTTTTTTTCTTCTGAAAAAAAATCTTCTAAAACTTTTGAACCTAAACCATATCTTTTTGCAATTAGTGAAAGCTTATCTACACCTAAAAGTCTTGCGACTTCATAAAAATAAATATCACATGACTGTTTAATGGCATTTCTCATACTCATTAATCCATGACCATTTTTTTTCCAACAATGATATCTTTCTCCATACAATTCATATGGATGATCATGGCCTTTGCAGTTTACTTTAAACTTTGTGTCTATTATCCCATATTCTAGTGCAGCAAGTGCAACTAAGGGTTTTATAGTTGATCCTGGAGAATATAATCCAGCTAATGATTTATTTAGTAAAGGTCTTAACTTATTATTATTAATTTCATTCCAATCTTTAGTGCTTATCCCATGGGTAAACTTATTTGGGTCGTAGGTTGGGGACGATGCCATGGTAATTACTTCACCTGTGTATATATCCATAACACATATTGAGCCTGCCTGATTTTTTAATAACTCTTGAGCCAATTGCTGAATTTCTAAGTCTATGGTTGTTCGTAAATTTTCACCTTGAGTTTCTTTATTATAACTAATTTCACTTATTTTTTTTCCTGATGCATTTACTTCATATCTTTTAATTCCATGATTTCCAATTAGGTCAGTATCTTTTGAATTTTCAATACCAATTTTTCCAACTTTTAAACCTGGTACAAAATTTTCCTCTATTTTTTTTTTATTTTGAATATCTTGAGTTGTTGCATCACCAACATAACCAACAACATGCACTAAATCATCGGCATAAGGGTAATATCTTGAAGTAGATAAAACTGGCTTCGCTCCATCCAATTCATGCAAGTACAAATTTAATTTAGAAAATTCTTTCCATGATAAATTTTCAGAAATTATTAAAGTATCCCATGGCTTAGACTTTTCTTTCTTCTCATAAATTTTTTTTATTTCATCCTCTTTAAGACCAATAATATTTTTAAGTTTAAAAATTGAATTATTAAAATTAGAAACTTCTTCAAGAGATAAATGAACTTGATAAACTCTTTGATTATCTGCAATAACATTATTAAAATAATCAGTTATTATCCCTCTTTGAGGTGGAGTTTTCCATTCTCTAATTCTATTTTTGTCAGATAAAACTTCATATTTTTGCTTTTGAGAAATTTGAAGATTATATAATCTTGAAGTAACAATCCCAAGTAACCCAATCTTTGCAGCAACTAAAACAAAAAGTCTTCTACTTATAATTTTATTTTTATTTAAATTACCTGTTTTTTTTATCATTCTCTTTAATTAGCACCATATTATCTATCCAAACAAATATTTTGAAAAATATAGGGTAAATTAAAAATGTAACGAATAAACCCGATATTAAACTTTCATAGACAATTGGAATTTTAAATATTGTTATTAATATAATATAATTTACTGATCCTACAATTAAAATTGCTATGAAAAATGATATCCAATCATAAATAAAATTGTATATGATCGACCTATTTCTTATAAATGCTCCAATCGCAGATAATAATAAATAATCTAGGGAAGATATTCCAATTGGTAAACTTTGAACTACATCATTTATAATACCTGCAAAAAAAATTAATCCATAGCCTAGATGCTCTGGTTTTTTTAAACTCCAGAAGAATACAATTATGTAGCTAAAGTTTATGATAAAATCATAATTTTTATAAATAATATTAATATTTAAACCTAAAATTACGACTAAAAATAAAATTAAAGTGGGTAAACTGGTAATTGTCTTAGAATAAATTCTGTTAGCAAATAAACTCACTTTTTAAAATAAACCTTAACATATTTAATTTGATCAAAATCTGCAAAAAATTTCACAAATTTTTTGGAGTCTATAATAGTTATTTTGCCTATAGGTATACCAGGTGAAATTATTCCATCAGCTCCTGAAGTATAAACAATATTACCCTCTTCAACTTGATTTTTTTCAGGCAGATACTCAATATCACCATTAAATTTACTTCCATTACCTGAAACTATCGCGCTAATACCATTAGGTTCAATTATGACTGGAATCTTACTATTAAGATCATTTATTAATAAAACTCTGGAGGTTAAGTAATTAACTCCAACTACTTTTCCTATAAAATATGGTCCACTTCTTACGGCTGACCCTATTTTAATATTATGTTTGAAACCTTTATTAATCAAAATTGACCTTAAGTATGGGCTCTTCTGATCTAGTAAAATTTTAGTTAAATGATAATTATCTGAAAAGAGGTTTTTTTCTTCGATCAGTGCATTAAGTCTTATATTTTCTTCTTTTAAAAATTGATTTTCAAATTTTAATTCTTCAATATTTAAATTTATATTCTTAAGTTTTTTGTTTTCTTCATATATTTTTAAATAATCATTAAAACCATAATAAACATTTTTTATTGATGAAAATGGCAATGATATTAAATATGATGTTTTAAAAACAACATCTTTTGTAACTAACCTAAATTGGTTAATAGGTCCTGTTTTAAAATATTCTAATGATAAAACAATTATGGATACTATAATTAAAGTAAAAAGTGAAAATTTTCGTCTATTACCTTTGTTTAAAAAAATTGAACGAGCAGATATAACCAAATCATCTCTGCCCATTTCTTTAGACATTTTGATTAATACTCAGATAAGACTGATGAAAAAGTTTCCTCTTGGTCTAAAGCTTTACCAGTTCCAATTGCAACACAAGATAAAGGATCGTCAGCAACATTTACTGGTAGACCCGTTTCTTTTGAAAATCTTTTATCTATATTTTTTAAAAGAGAACCACCGCCGGTCAAAGTTAAGCCCATATCAACTAAATCAGCAGACAACTCTGGAGGAGTATTCTCTAAAGCTTTTTTTATTGAAGATACTATATCTTTTAAAATTGGGTTTAATGCCTCGGCAGTATCTTCTTCTGAAATATTTACCTCTTTGGGAGTTCCAGATCTTAAATCTCTACCCTTAACCGCATATGTATTATTATTTGTTGGGATAGCTGTGCCGATATCTTTTTTAATTTTTTCTGCGGTGCTATCACCAATCATTAAATTGTACTCTTCTCTCATATAATCCTTTAATGCGCTGTCCATAGCGTCCCCTGCTACCCTTAATGACTCAGAGTATACAACTCCACCTAAAGATAAAACTGCAATTTCAGTTGTACCCCCACCGATATCAACAACCATTGATCCTGTTGCCTCTGATATAGGTAATCCAGCTCCAACTGCTGCAGCTATCGGCTCTTCAATTAAGTTAACTTTACGAGCTCCTGCTGCAAGTGCACTATCTTGGATTGCTTTCCTCTCAACTGGTGTTGAGCCAGTTGGTACACAAATTAAAATTCTTGGGTTGGCTAATGTTTTTTTATGAACTTTTTTAATAAAGTGTTTAATCATCTCTTCTGTGACAACGAAATCTGCAATAACACCATCTCTCAAAGGTCTGATTGCTTGAATATTTCCTGGCGTTCTTCCAAGCATAGTCTTTGCTTCATCTCCAACAGCTAAAACTGATTTTTTTCCTTTATTTTCAACAACTGCAACTACTGATGGTTCATTGAGAACTACACCTTTTCCCTTTAACACTACAAGTGTGTTTGCTGTACCAAGATCTATTGCCATATCTTGACTCCATAATTTTTTTAAGTTGCTGAACATTGCCATTATTATATACCTTTCATCTTTTGATTTTCAAAATTTTGATTTTCTATATTTGTACCTGGTGCTGTTTTATCTCTTTTTATAATCATTTTATTAAGTGAATTTATGTAAGCATTTGCAGATGCAACTAAAGTGTCAGTATCTGCAGCTTGTCCTACAGTTGTTTTTCCATTTTCTTCAATTTTAACACTTACTGTGGCTTGAGCATCTGTTCCCTCTGTAACAGCGTGAACTTGATAAAGTTGCAAGTTTACCTCATGTGGGTAAAGTTTTTTTATACATTTAAAAATTGCATCAACTGGTCCATCGCCTGTTTCAGATGCTTTTTTAACTTCGCCAAAAACATCTAGTGTCATTTCTGCTCTTTGAGGTTCACCAGTACCAGCAAATACCTTCAAAGATTTTAAATTGATAGCACTTACTTTGTTATCCGTTATTAAACTATCATCTATTAAAGCAATTATATCTTCGTCATAAACATGTTTCTTTTTATCTGCTAAGATTTTAAATTTAGCAAAAGCATTATCGACAACATCATCTGTAAGATCTGGGTATCCTAAACTTGTTAATTTGTCTTTAAAAGCATGCCTTCCTGAGTGCTTACCCATTACAAGCGAGGTTTGTTTTACACCCACACTCTCTGGTGTCATAATTTCATATGTTTGTCTATTTTTTAACATTCCATCCTGATGAATACCTGCTTCGTGAGCAAAAGCATTTTTTCCGACAATAGCTTTATTATATTGAACAGGAAAACCTGTTGCATTTGATACTATCTTGGATGCTTTACTTAAAAGAGTAGTTTCAATTCCAGTTTCATAAGGCATTAAATCTGGTCTTGTTTTCATAGCCATAACAACTTCCTCAAGAGCTGCATTTCCAGCTCTTTCGCCTAGACCATTTATAGTACATTCAATTTGTCTAGCTCCTGCTTGGACTCCTGCTAAAGAATTAGCAACTGCCAAACCTAAATCATTATGACAATGAGTAGAAAGAATTGCTTTATCTATATTTGGAACTTTATTTAATAAAGTTTCAATAATTTTTGTAAATTCAGATGGTATAGTATATCCAACAGTATCTGGAATATTAATTGTTTTAGCACCACATCTAATTGCTAGTTCCACTGTTTTGCACATATAATCCATATCTGTTCTAGTTCCATCTTCACAAGACCATTCCACATCGTCCGTAAAATTTCTTGCATAAGTTACATTTTGTTTTATCGCATCATAAACTTCTTCTGGTGACTTATTAAGCTTGTGCTTCATGTGTAAAGGACTTGTAGAAATAAAAGTATGAATTCTAAATCTTGGAGCATGTTTAAGAGCCTCATAGCATCTATCAATATCTTTTTTTGAGTGTCTTGCTAAACCTGCGGGAATTGATTTTTTTAATATCTTGCTGACTTCAGTAACAGCTTCAAAGTCACCTGGAGATGCAATTGGAAATCCAGCTTCAATAATGTCTATTCCAAGTTCATCAAATACTCTAGCTATTTGGATTTTTTCTTCCAAACTCATTGATGCGCCAGGAGACTGCTCACCATCACGCATGGTAGTATCAAAAATGTATACCCTATTATTATCGCTCATATTGTTATTTTACGTACTTTATATAATACATGCTCACGCACAGATTGCAAAATAATTTGGTCAATTTTGACCAAAAATCAATAGTAAATCTACTTCTTGTCGCTATCAACAAGTTTCTTTTTAGAAATCCATGGCATCATAGCTCGAAGTTCAGCGCCAACCTTTTCTACAGAATGTTCTGCTAGTTTAGCTCTAGTTGCAAGAAAATTCTTTTGACCGTTCTTGCATTCATCCATCCATTCCTTAGTAAATTTACCTGATTGAATTTCAGCTAAAACTTCTTTCATTCTTTGTTTTGTCTCTTCTTTTTTTATTATTCTTGGACCCGATTGATACTCGCCATACTCTGCTGTGTTTGAAATTGAATAATTCATATTTGCAATTCCACCTTCATAAATCAGATCAACAATTAATTTTACTTCATGTACAGTTTCAAAATATGCCATTTCCGGTTCATAACCTGCTTCTACCAATGTTTCATATCCATTTTTTATCAATTCTACTAAACCACCACATAATACTGTTTGTTCACCGAATAAATCAGTTTCCACTTCATCCTTAAAAGTTGTCTCAATTATTCCAGATCTTCCTCCTCCAACAGCAGATGCATATGACATTGCTAAATCCCTTGCTTTTCCAGAACCATCTTGGTGAACAGCAAATAAACAAGGAACTCCTCCACCTTTTTCATATTCACTTCTTACTAAATGCCCTGGTCCCTTTGGTGCAACCATAAATACATCTAAATCTTTTCTGGCTTTAATAAGATCATAGTGAACATTTAAACCATGAGCAAAAGCGATGGATGTTCCTTCTTTGACACGTTGTTCTATATGGTTTTTATATATTGAAGCTTGTAATTCATCTGGAGTCAATATCATTACTACATCTGCCCATTCTGCAGCATCAGATAAATTCATAACCTTTAAACCTTTAGACTTAGCTTTTTCAATACTTGATGAACCTTCTCTTAAAGCTACCACAACTTCTTTAACACCACTATCTCTTAGATTAAGCGCATGAGCATGTCCTTGGCTTCCATAACCAAATATTGCTACTTTCTTATCTTTTATTAAATTTACATTAGTATCTTTTTCATAAAACATTTTCATAATTTCTCTCCTTTAATTTTTAATTTATTTAAATATTTCTGATCCTCTTGTCATGGCAACTGCTCCTGTTCTTGAAACACTCACTAAACCAAATTTTTTTAGATTTTTTGACATATTATCTATTTCTCTTCTTAAAGCTGTAATTTGTATAACATTTGATTTATTTGTTTTATCTAATATTACCGGATTAAAATTTTTACAAGCCTCAATTGCTTTATTTAGTTTACCATTATTTGCGACAAACTTGAATAATGCCATTTCTTTAAAAATAACATTTTTATCTTCTCTTTTAAAATCTGCCACTTTATGAACTGGAACTAATTTTTTTAATTGAAGTTTGATCTGATCTATAACTTGGGGGGTACCTGTAGTAACAATTGTTATTCTAGAAATATTTTTTTTCTGATCAACCTCAGCGACTGCTAAAGACTCTATATTGTAACCTCTTCCAGAAAATAACCCAACTACACGGGCTAAAACTCCAGCTTCATTATCTACCCATACAACTATTATATGTGTATCAAGCTTCTGTTTTTTTCCTGCAGAGCTATATGCTGATTTTGAGTTTGCCATTAAACCAGTGTTCTACCCTTTCCTGTTATTTTTTTTTCTTTTTGATCTTTGGGACCAAGCAACATTTGATTATGAGGTTTTCCAGAAGGTATCATTGGAAAGCAGTTTTCTTGCTTGTCTACAAGACAATCAAATATAACTGGACGATCTGAGTTTAACATCTCAATAATCTTATCATCTAACTCCTCGGGTGTTTTTGCTCTTATACCAACACACCCATATGCTTCTGCCATTTTGACAAAATCAGGCAATGCAGCTGTATAGCTCTCTGAATAATTTTTATCATGCAGTAATTCCTGCCATTGTCTTACCATTCCCATGTACTCATTATTCAAAATAAATATTTTTATAGGTAAATTGTACTGAACTGCAGTTGACATTTCCTGCATAGTCATCAGAACAGAAGCTTCTCCAGCAATATCAATTACTAATTTCTTTGGATGTGCAATTTGAACACCAACTGCTGCTGGTAATCCATATCCCATCGTACCAAGACCTCCAGAAGTCATCCATCTGTTAGGTTTATTAAATTTATAGTGTTGAGCAGCCCACATTTGATGTTGTCCTACTTCAGTTGTTATGTAGGTATCTTTATCTTTAGTTAGTTCATACAATCTTTCGATCGCATATTGAGGTTTGATAGTTTGTTCACTACCAATGTACTCTAATGATTTTTTAGATCTCCATTTTTGAATTTGCTCCCACCAATTAGATATTTGAAATTTATTTGACTTAGAAAAATTTTTTTTTGTTTTTTTAAAAGTTTTTAGTGTTGAAGTTAAAACTGATTTAATATCTCCAACAATTGCTAAATCTACTTTTACATTTTTATTAATTGAGGATGGATCTATATCAATATGAACTTTTTTAGACTTAGGAGAGAACTCATCAATCTTACCAGTAATTCTATCATCAAACCTTGCACCAACATTTATCATTAAGTCGCATGAATACATGGCGTTATTAGCCTCATAGGTTCCATGCATACCTAACATTCCTAAAAATTGATTATCATCAGCAGGAAAACAACCCAGACCCTGTAAAGTCGAAGTTATTGGAAAACCTGTTGCATAAACAAGTTCTCTTAAAAGCTCACTTGCTTTTGTCCCAGAATTTATTACCCCACCTCCAGTATAAAAAATTGGTTTTTTTGCTTTACTAATTAAATTAATCAATTCATCAATATTTTTTTGTGAGTAGTTGTTATGAGACTTTCCATTTAATTTTTGTTTATTTTTAAAATTTTTGTATTTAGCTTTTTGAAATTGAATATCTTTTGGAATGTCTACCAAAACTGGCCCTGGTCTACCTGTAGTTGCTACCTCAAAAGCTTTATGTATTACTTCAGCTAAATCATTAACATCTTTTACTAACCAGTTATGTTTAGTGCAAGGTCTAGTAATTCCTGTTGTGTCACATTCTTGAAATGCATCTGTACCGATTAGGTGAGTTGGAACTTGTCCAGTGATGCAAACTAACGGTACTGAATCCATGTAAGCATCCGTTAGAGCAGTTACAGCATTGGTGGCTCCAGGACCTGAAGTGACTAACAAGACACCTGGTTTACCAGTTGATCTTGCATAACCTTCGGCGGCATGTCCTGCACCCTGTTCGTGCCTTACTAGAATATGTTTTACTGAATTAAAATTTTTTAATTCATCGTATATTGGAAGGACTGCTCCTCCAGGATAACCAAATATGTGACTAACATTTTGATCTTCTAAACATTTGAATACTATCTCAGCTCCTGAATATAATTTTGGCATTCAGACAATCTAGCTGAAGTTGTGCTCATTGGTCAAGTTATTGTGAACATTAATTATAATTTTTTTATAAATTTTGACAGAGCCTCAGAATCAAATTTTTGCCAGTCACTCATTTGACCTCTAGACCAAGTTCTCTGTCTTTTAGCGTATTGTCTAGTTTTTATTACAATATTTAGTTTTAAATCATGTAGTGAAGTTTTTTTTTCAATAAAATCTTTAATCTCCCTTATTCCTATAACTTTAAAGATGTTGCTACCACTCTTCAAATTAAGCTTTAAAAAATCCTTAACTTCTTGAATAGCTCCATCTTTCATCATCTGGTCGACTCTTTTGGAAATTTTATTAATTAATTTATCTTTCGGATAATCAACATAAATTTTTATAAATTGATCTTTTTTGAAAGATGGTTTTGTTTTCTTATACCAATCAAAGACAGATTTCTTTGTAAACGAAATAACTTCATAAGCTCTAATTGATCTTTGAACATCAGTGGGGTCAATCTTATTTTTTACTAATGGATCATTTTTTAAGAGTTTTAAATAAAATTTTTTTTGACCTAATTTATTTTGTATTCTTCTAATTTTATCGCGAACAGAGATTGGTATTTTTGGAATTTTAACCAATCCATCAGTCAGAGCTTTAAAATAAAGACCAGTACCACCAACTAAAACTGGTATTTTATTTTTGTCTAGAATTTTTTTTATATTTTTCTTTGCTAATTTTAACCACTCACCAGACGAAAATTCTTTTTTAACACTTCTAAAACCATATAAATGGTGATCTATTTTATTTAAATCTGTTTTTGAAGGTCTAGCAGTCAGTATATTTAATTCTTTATATACCTGCATGCTGTCTGCATTGATAATTTCTCCATTTATCTTTTTAGCAATTTTCAATGCAGCTTTAGATTTGCCTGATGCTGTGGGACCTGAGATTAATATTATTTTGGACTTTAGGTCCATTTTTATTATTTTAATTTAACTCCAATATATGTTCTTTGATTTTGGTTATTGTAAATTGCAATTAGCAAGTTATTTTCATCACTTCTTAACTTCAATTTTACCATATTATCAAGATCACCTATTGTGTTAATTTTTTTTCTATTTGCTTCAACAATAACATTGTTAACTTGTAAATAGTTTATGGGACTATCTTTATCTATTTTAGTGATGACCACTCCACTAGTTCCTTTTGGAAGATTTCTTACCTCAATATCTTCTTTATTTAATAAACGAACATCTATTTTCAAACCTTCAATTCTCTTTACTTTTGGTTTTTCAATTGCTGGTTTTTGTGCTTTAAAATCTTCTGAAGTTTCTAATCTTCCAAGAATTATTTCTTTTGTAATTTCTCGTTTATTTCTCCAAACTTTAACAATTACTTTTTTTCCAACATCTGTTTCAGCAACTATTTTAGGTAGTTCCTTCATTTCATTAATAGGTTTTCCATCAAACTCTAAAATTATATCACCAGGTTTAATTCCTCCTTTGTCGGATGGACTGTTATCTGCAACACTAGCAACTAAAGCACCTCTGGGTTTATCTAGCTTTTCTGCATCTGCTATTCCTTGATCTACTACTTGAATTCTAACTCCAAGCCATCCTCTTTTTGTTTCTCCAAATTCAATCAATTGTTCAATTACTTTTTGTGCGCTATTAGATGGAATTGCAAAACCTATTCCAATTGAGCCAGATTGGCCAAGTATGGCTGTATTAATTCCAATAACATCCCCATTCATATTAAATAGAGGGCCTCCTGAATTTCCCTGGTTTATTGAAGCATCAGTTTGTATGTAGTCCTCATATCTTGATAATCCTATACTTCTATTTCTAGCAGAGATTATTCCTGCTGTTACTGTTCCTCCAAGACCAAATGGATTTCCTATTGCAATAACCCAATCTCCAATTCTAGATTTGTCTGAATTACCAAATTTTACCGGCTTAAATTTTTCGTCAGATTTTATTTTTAATACCGCAATATCCATGCCTGCATCAGCACCGAGCACTTCAGCTTTATAATCTTCGTCTCCATTAACTCTAACAAATATATCTGATGCTCCTTGAATAACATGGTTGTTTGTTATTACAATTCCCTCTTCATCAATTATAAAACCTGATCCTAGCGCACTAGTTTGTCTTTGTTGGGGAGAGCCAAACATATCTTCAAATGGTGATCCTGGTGGAAATTCAAATGGCAAAGGATTTGATCTAGTTGTTACGGTAGTAGTAGTTGAAATATTTACAACTGACGGCATTAATTTTTCTGCCAAATCTGCAAATGATGATGGAATTTCCTGAGCTTTAGAGACTGTAATATAATTTATTGAAATTATTAATATTGATAAAATTTTGTAAATATTTTTCATGTCTTTGAATACCAAATAATTATAAATCCTATAATTGCAAATACTAACCCACCTGTTCTAAGTTGTTTATCAGCTACAGCATTAAGTTTTTTTAACATATTTTTCATTTTTGATGGAAATAAGGCATATAATACACCCTCAATAAATAGGAAAAGACCAAAAGCTATGATCAATTCTCTCATCTTAGTTAAAAAATTTTTTATTTTTGTTTATTTCCAAAAAATTTAAAAAATTCACTATCTGGTGATAAAATCATTGAGGTCTCTCCACCAATTAAAGCTTTTTGGTATGCTTGCATTGCTCTATAAAATCCAAAAAATTCAGCATCTTGTCCAAATGCATCAGCAAAAATTTTATTTTTTTGACCGTCTCCTTCACCTTTCATAATTTCAGATTTTTTTTCTGCTTCTGCTAAAATAACAGTAACTTCTTTATCTGCTGTTGATGTTATAGTAACTGCCATCTCTGCACCCTTTGCTCTAAATTCTTTAGCCTCTCTTTCTCTTTCAGTCTGCATTCTTCTAAAGATTGCATCGCTGTTTGCTTGAGGTAAATCTGCTCTTTTAATTCTTACATCAACTATCTTTATACCAAAGTTTTCTGCCTCATTATTTACACCCTGTTGAATAAGAGCCATCTGTTTAGATCTATCTTCAGATAGTAATGTTTGTAATTTTTGTTGACCTAGCACATTTCTTATTCGTGAATTAATGATCGTTGCCAGCCTTGATCTTGCAACTCTTTCATTTCCGACTGAAATATAGAATTTTAGTGGATCAATAATTTGAAATCTAGCAAAAGCATCAACAATCAAACGTTTTTGATCAGATGCAATGACTTCTTCAGGTGGAGTATCTAAGTTTAATACTCTTTTATCTAAAAATACTACATTCTGAATGAATGGTATCTTGAAATTTAATCCTGGCTTTAAAATAATTCTCTTGGGATCACCAAACTGAAGAACAATAGCTTGATTTACTTCTTTAACAATAAATATTGAAAAGAATAGAGTTGCTGCTATTAAGATAATTATCGGTAATATAAATTTTCCAGCTTTCATTAATTTGTCCCCGATTTTAATTCTTGTAACGGTAGATAAGGAACTACACCAGATCCCGAATCTTTATCTATTATAATTTTATTAATATCAGCAAGTACTTGCTCCATTGTCTCTAAATACATTCTTTCCTGAGTAACTTCCTTTGCTTTAGCGTACTCTGTATAAATTGATAAGAATCTACTTGCTTCACCCTCTGCCTTCGCAACAACTTCTTTTTTATAAGCTTCTGCTGCTTGCAGAATTTTTGCAGCTTCTCCACGTGCTCTTGGTATTACATCATTGGCATAAGCTTCTGCTTCATTTTTTGACCTCTCCATGTCAGCTCTTGCAGCTTGTACATCTCTAAATGCATCAATAACTTGATCTGGTGGGTCAGCTTTTTGAGTTTGAACTTGTGTAATTAATACTCCACTTTCATATTCATCAAGTATTCCTTGAATAATATCTTGAGTATCTCTTTCAATTACCGCTCTTCCTTCTGTAAGAATTGGCTGAATATTTGATCTTGCTATAACTTCTCTCATAGCAGTTTCTGCTGCTGCTTTAACTGTACCTTCTGGATCTTGGATTTTAAAAAGAAAATTACCAGCATCTTTTATTACCCAAAACACTGAAAAGTCTATGTTTACTATATTTTCATCACCAGTTAACATTAGGCTTTCTTCAGGTACATCGGCAACACCACCTCCTTGACCAAATCCACTGTCTCTCTCTGATCTAAAACCTATGTCCATTCTGTTTACTTTTGTAACTTTTGGAGTTAACACACTCTCAATTGGGAATGGAAAATGATAATTTAATCCTGGTTGGGTAGTATTTACAAACTTACCAAACCTCAATACTACGCCCTGTTCATCAGGTAAAACTCTATACAAACCACTCAATGCCCAAATTACAATTAAAATAATTAAGCCAAATATAATTGGTTTTTTTCCACCAGTACTGCTTCCAGTAAACTTATTTATAGTGTCCTGCAATTTTTTAATTGCTTCATCTAAATTAGGAGGTGTTGGGCCTCTTCTGAAACCTCCACCATTTCCGCTTCCTCCACCACTACCTGGAGGGCTTCCCCATGGACTTTGATTTTTGTATATCGTCATTATGACATTCTATATAGTGTCTTTATGCTCAAAAACAAGGTAAGTGTATTTTAATGAGTGATAAAAAAGTAGGTCTTAGTGACACAATGAAGGCAAAAACTGAGCCAAAAACCTTCAAAAGAAACCCAATTCCAGGTACTAAATTTACAATTGCAATATCTAGTGCAAAGGGTGGCGTTGGGAAATCTACTTTTGCAACAAATATAGCCTTAGCGTTAAAAAAAGTTGGATGCAAAGTAGGAATTTTAGATGCTGACATTTATGGACCATCTTTACCAAAACTATTCTCAATAAATGAAAAGCCAGATAGCGACGGGCAAACTTTAAAGCCAATTATAAAGTATGACATTCAATGCATGTCTATTGGTTTTCTGACAGATGAGCAAACACCAATGATCTGGAGAGGACCAATGGTAACAAGTGCTATTAAAACTTTCACTCAAAAAGTTGGTTGGAAAGACTTAGACTTTATTATTGTTGATATGCCCCCAGGTACTGGTGATACTCAACTGACATTTGCACAAGAAATTAGTGTTGATGGCGCAATCATAGTATCAACTCCTCAGGAGATAGCACTTCAAGATGTAAAAAGAGGTATTAGAATGTTTGAAAAATTAAAAGTAAATATTATTGGATTAATTGACAATATGAGTCACTTTATCGGAGATGATGGAAAAAAATATGCAATTTTTGGAGAGAATGGTGTTGAAAGAACAGCACAAGAATTTGAGAAGAAATTTTTAGGACAAATACCAATAAACTCTGATGTTGGAAAATATGGGGATATGGGAATTCCTATAGTAGAAAAAGACCCAGATCATGAAATTACAAAAATTTATTTAAAATTTGCTGAAGAAATCAAACGATCTTATCTGTAATTTTAAAAGCTTCCATAAGTTCATTCCACTCTCTTTTTGAAAGTCCAGATTGTTCTAAATTTATTTCCTCACCTTTCAATAATTTTTGTATAATTGCTTTTCCTTTAGCAGAAACCTCCGTGCCACCTACTCTGTAATCCATAAAGGCGTCGTATGTTATTGGAACCCATCTTTTTAATGTATCCATCATTATATCTGCATAAACTCTAATTTCATACTGAGCATGGTGATCAGCACGTAATCTCAAAAAATTCATTAAGTTTAAAAGATCAGTTTTCCAATACCACTGGGTATACGTATTCAAAGTTAAGTTCATTCTCGCTAACTCTCTAGCTAATCCTTTTTTATTTTCATCAATTGTAGACCCATCAAATTTTTGATTAAGCATAGTTTCATAATTATCATATGTTCTTTCAGCATCATTTTTTAAAAGTTCTAAAACTTCTTTTGCTTGTTCTCCCTCAATCACATCACCTCTACCTTGTCTGTTTGCAATTGATTGAGCTGCTAAATTTCGTACATCAGGTAAATAAAATTCTTTATCTAAAATAGAATATCTTGCAGAGTATTCGTTGACATTTGCTGTACGATGTCTAATCCATTGTCTTGCTATAAATATTGGTAATTTTACATGATATTTAATTTCACACATTTCAAATGGAGTACTATGCCAGTGACGCATTAGATATTTTATTAGACCACTATCTGTTGAAACCTGTTTAGTTCCTTTTCCATAAGAAACTCTTGCAGACTGCACAATAGAGCTATCATCTCCCATGTAGTCGATAACTCTTATAAAGCCGTGATCTAAGGCTGGCATCGCTTCATATAATACTTTTTCTAATTCAGGAGCAGTTACTCTTTTAGTAACATTCTCCTGAGATTGTTGATCTTTTATGTCGTTTATTTGTTCTTTTGTAAGTTTCATGAATAAATTATTGAATCTCTCATATTTGGTTTTATATTAATAGTGTTGGTTTTCCAACTATGACGATAAACGAATTTCGTAATAACCATTACGGACGTGGGGGCAGTACCCACCACCTCCACCATTTACAACTTAAGGGGGTGAATTAGGATCGACGGGTGTCTAAAAGTTGTTCTTTCGTTCGGTATTGTTCCGCCGTGATGGGCTAATTTATAAATGCTAACGAAAGTTACGCACTTGCAGCTTAATTAGTTTACTAATTAAGTTACGGGGTTTGGGGCACCTGGCAACAGAACGCCCCTTTTTTTTTATATATAATATTAATTAATGGTGCGGCCAGAGAGAATCGAACTCTCATGAGCTAGGCTCACACGGCCCTCAACCGTGCCTGTCTACCAATTTCAGCATGGCCGCAAATCATGCGTCAGATTAAATGAATGACAATTCTATTTCAAGTTGATAAGTTTTTATTATGGAATTCACAACTCGAGTTAAAATTGCAACAGATCCAATTTATCAAAAGGTTTCTAAATCCATTCCTGAAATAGAGTGGGCCACTCATGCACCTTATATTTATAAAATAAATAAACTTAAAAAAGAGAAGAACGCTGTAATTCTTGCTCATAATTACCAAACTCCTGAAATATATCATGGTATATCTGATTTTTCAGCAGACTCTTTAGCCTTGGCAATTGAAGCTGCAAAAACAGAGGCTGATATAATTGTTATGTGCGGTGTACATTTCATGGCGGAGACTGCCAAATTGATGAGTCCAAATAAAAAAGTTTTACTACCAGATATGAAGGCTGGTTGCTCTTTATCCTCATCTATAACTGGTGAAGATGTAAGAAACTTAAAAAACAATATCCTGGTATTCCTGTAGTTTCATACGTTAACACTTCTGCAGATGTTAAAGCTGAAACTGACGTTTGTTGTACATCAGCAAATGCTGTTAAAATTGTAAACTCTTTAGGAGTAAAAAAAGTAATTTTCTTACCTGATGACTATTTAGCAAAATATGTTGCTTCTCAAACTGATGTGGAAATTATTTCATGGAAAGGTACATGTGAAGTTCATGAACAATTTAATGATGAAGAGATTAATGAAATAAGAAAAAACAATCCTGGAATTAAAATTATTGCTCATCCTGAATGTCCTCCTGATGTAATAAAAGCAAGTGATTTTGCTGGTTCAACAAGTGGTATGATTAAATATGTTAAAGATAATCAACCTGAAAAAGTTATGATGGTTACAGAATGCTCAATGAGCGATAATGTTCAAATTGATAATCCTAATGTAGAATTTATTAGACCTTGTAACTTATGTCCTCACATGAAAAAAATTACATTGCCAAAAATACTTGATTGTTTAGAAAATGAAACCAACGAATTAATAATGGATAACTCAACAATTGAGAGAGCTAGGAAATCAGTAGAGAGAATGGCTGAAATAGGCAGATAATTCTGTGCCAAAAATTCAATTAAGTAAAAATTTTATCCGATCTACCTGTAAGTTAGCTCTCAATGAGGACCTATATCCTTCAGGAGATATTACAACAAACTTATTAAATAATAGTTCAATTTTAAAAGTTAGACTAATAAGCAATGAAAAAGGTATTATAGGTGGATTAGAATTTGCTAAACAAACTTTTAAATTATTAGATAGAAATATTAAATTTCATATAAAAAAAAAAGAAGGGTCAAAAATTAATAAAGGTTCTATAATTGCTGTGATTGAAGGTAAAATTAAAAGTATTTTAATTGGGGAAAGAGTTGCTCTAAATTTCCTCTCACATATCTCAGGTATTGCAACTAAAACCAATAAATTTGTTGAAAAGGTAGGCAAAAAAACAAAAATTTGTTGTACTAGAAAAACAATTCCTAATCTAAGAGTTATTCAAAAATATGCTGTAAAACTAGGAGGTGGTACTAATCACAGATTTAATTTAAGTGATGAATTTTTAATTAAAGACAATCATCTAGCCTCATCAAAGAAATTTGAAGAAATAGTAAAAAAAGCAATTAAAAATAAAAAAAAAAGAAAAATTACTGTCGAGGTAGATACTTTGAGACAATTTAAAAGAATTAATGGTCTTAATTTTAATACAGTTTTGTTTGATAATATGAGTCCAAAAACTCTAGGAGTGGCTATTAAATATGCAAAAGGGAAATATGAGACTGAAGCCTCTGGAGGAATAACTTTAAAAAATGTAAAAAATCTAGCTGCAACAAACGTTGATAGAATATCTGTAGGTGAGTTAACACATAGTATTCAAGCTTTGGATTTAAAATTAGAGATTTAATTTTTTCTTATTTGAGCTTGCGCTGCCGCTAATCTTGCAACTGGAACTCTGTAAGGTGAACAAGACACATAATCTAATCCAGTTTTTGCACAAAATTCTATACTTTTAGGATCTCCACCATGCTCACCACAAATTCCAAGTTTAATTTTTTTGTTTTGTTTTCTACCTTTATCAGTTGCAATTTTTATTAAGTCTCCAACTCCTTCATCAATTGATACAAAAGGATCAATATCAAAAATTTTGTTCTCGATATAATCATTAAGGAATTTACCACTATCATCTCTACTAATTCCAAATGTAGTTTGAGTTAAATCATTTGTTCCAAAACTAAAAAATTCAGCGTGTTTAGCAATATCTTTTGCCTTTATTGCTGCTCTTGGCAATTCAATCATTGTTCCAACTAAAAAATCAATTTTAATTTTATTCTCATCTTGAACTTTTTTTGCAACCCTAATGACTAAATCTTTCATAATTTTTATTTCTGCCTCTGTTGAAACTAAAGGGATCATGATTTCAGGCATAGTTGATTGAATTTTTTGTTTTTTACATTCCACTAAAGCTTCAAAAATTGCAGTGCACTGCATCTCATAAATTTCGGGGAATGAAATTGCCAATCTACAACCTCTATGACCTAACATTGGATTTTGTTCATGAAGTTCTGAAATTCTAACTTCAAGTTCTTTAATGGGAATATTTAGTGAAACTGCAACATCATTAATTTCGTTATTACTTTTTGGCAAAAATTCATGTAGTGGCGGGTCAAGCAATCTTACTGTTACTGGCAAACCTCTCATTATTTTAAATATTTCAATAAAATCCTTTTTTTGATGTGGTAATAGCTTTTTAAGTGCATTAGATCGATCTTCAATTGTTTTTGATAATATCATTTCTCTTACTGATAAAATTCTTTCCTCCTCAAAAAACATATGTTCAGTTCTACACAAACCAATACCCTCTGCACCAAATTCTCTAGCAGTTTTGCTATCTAATGGCGTCTCCGAATTAGTTCTAATTTTTAATTTTCTGAAATCATCAGACCAACTCATTATTTTTGAGAAATCACCTGATATTTCTGGTTTAACTGTTTTTATCTCGCCAATAATTATTCTGCCTGTTGAACCATCAATTGTAATTATTTCTCCCTCTTTAATTACTTTATTGTTTGTTTTGAATAATTTGTTTTCATAATCAATTTCTATTTCACTAGATCCAGAAACACATGGTCGTCCCATCCCTCTAGCAACTACTGCAGCATGACTTGTCATACCTCCTCTTGAGGTAAGTATTCCTTTTGCTGCATGCATACCATGTATATCTTCTGGCGAAGTTTCTACACGAACTAATATTGTACTTTGCATCATACTATTTAGTCTTTCAGCCTCCTCGGACGTAAAAACAACTTTTCCACTTGCAGCACCGGGTGACGCGGGTAAGCCTGACCCAATTACTTCTAAGTTTGCTTTCTCATCTAAAGTTGGATGAAGCAAAGTGTCTAAAGAACTTGGCTCTATTCTTAATATTGCATCTTTTTTAGTAATCAACTTTTCATTAACCATATCTACAGCTATTTTTACAGCAGATTTAGCTGTTCGTTTTCCAGAGCGTGTTTGAAGCATCCAAAGTTTTTTATTTTCAACTGTAAACTCAACATCCTGCATATCTTTGTAATGTTTTTCTAATTTGATTAATATATTTTTTAGTTGTTTGTATGTCTTTGGCATTGCCTCCTCCATTGACTTAAGAGTTTCTTTTGATTCAACTCTAGCTTTTTTTGTAATATGTTGTGGTGTTCTAGTTCCGGCAACAACATCCTCTCCTTGCGCATTTATTAAATATTCTCCATAAATATTTTTTGATCCATCTGATGGATTTCTAGTAAAGACTACACCAGTTGCACAATCATTCCCCATATTTCCAAAAACCATTGATTGTACATTAACTGCAGTACCCCAATTAGACGGTATTTGATTTAATTTTCTATAGACTTTTGCTCTGTGGCTTTCCCAAGATAAAAAAACAGCACTTATAGCTCCCACCAATTGTTCTTTGACACTTTGAGGAAAATCTTTTTTTGTTTTTTCTTTCACTATGTTTTTAAAATCTTTTATTAAAGCTTGCCAGTCATACTCATCTAATTCTGTGTCTAATAATACTCCTTTTGTTAACTTATAGTTCTCGATGATATCCTCAAAGTGATAACTTTCTATTCCCAATACAACACTAGAATACATTTGAATAAAACGCCTATAGCTATCATTTGCAAATCTTAAATTTGAAGTTTTTTTTGCAAGTGCTATTACTGTATTATCATTTAGACCTAGATTTAAAATAGTATCCATCATACCAGGCATAGAAACCCTAGCTCCAGATCTTACAGAAACTAGAAGAGGATTTTTTAAATCTCCAAATTTTTTTCCTGAGTCTTTTTCAATAAATTTTAATTCTTTATCTATTTCATTAAGTATTTTTTTATTTAATTTTTTTTTATTCTTATAAAATAAATCACATACCCCTGTTGATATTGTAAAACCAGGGGGTACAGGTAGCCCCATTCTTCCCATCTCAGAAAGATTTGCACCTTTACCACCAAGAATATTTTTTGGTAGTTTAATTTTTTTTATTTCATTTGATTTAAAATTAAATATAAATTTTTTCATACTAGGCTTCTATTTTTGAAAAATTAAAATAGTTATCAAAAGTTTTACACAACATATTTAATAATTCTAATCTATTTTTTTTAATTATTATATCTTCATCATTAACAATAACATTATCAAAAAAATCGTTTACCTCGTTCTTAATACTTGATAAGATTTTTAAACTCTCCTCGTAATTTTCGTCTTTCCCAATACTCAAAAAATATTTTCTTATATCATTTATTTTTTTATATAATTTTTTCTCATAATCATTTTTAAATAAACCTGGATCTGCAAAACCAAGGGTTTCAGTAGACATTTTTTCTTCAGTATTTAATATATTTGAAGACCTTTTGTATGCTGCAATAGTTTCAAAGCCGATTTCTTTTTTAATATTTTTATTTAAACATAAAGATTTTTTATAAGCCTTTAATATATCATCTAATCCAAGCAAAAATGTTGAACTTTCAATTATATCTTGTCTTATTTTTTTTTCTTTTAAATAATTTTTTAATCTTTCAATTATAAAGTCACTTAATTCGTTTTGTATCTTTTTAATATCAAATTCATAGCCCTGATCTCTATATACTGAACAGGTGTAAACAATTAAATCTTTTAGTTTGATTTTTATTTCATTTTCAAGAATTAGTCTGACAAGACTTATAGCCATTCTTCTTATGGCATATGGGTCTTTTGAACTAGTAGGTTTCAGATTAATTCCAAAAAAACCAACTAATGAGTCTAGTTTATCACTTAAAGATAAAGCAACACTGTACATTTTTTTTGGTAATTTGCTTTCCATCCCGTTAGGCAAATATTGTTCAGATACAGCAAGACAAACTTCTTTATCAAACCCTTGAAAACTAGCAAAATGGCCTCCAACAATGCCTTGGAGTTCTGGAAACTCTCCAACAAGATCAGACATTAAATCAACTTTACAAATTGATGAAGCTATTTCAATTTTATCTTTACTAATTAAAAAATCATCAGAAATTAATGATGACAACTTTCTCATGCGCTGAATTTTGTCAAAATAGGATCCTAAGCCTTTAAAATAATTTATGTTTTTTAACTTATCTACTTGTTTAACTAAATTTTGAGTTTTATTTTTTTCCCAAAAAAACTCAGCATCACTTAATCTTGCTTCAATCACCCTCTCATTTCCTAATTTAACAAACCCTTTAATATCTTTTATGTCTGAAACAACAAAAAAATTATTTGTAAGATTATTTTTTTTATCAAAAGTTGGTAAATATTTTTGATGACTCTGCATAGTCGTAATCAATATTTCACTTGGTATATTTAAAAATTTTTTGTCAAAGTCACAAACAATTACCGCTGGCTTTTCAACTATATTTACTATTTCATCTATAAGCCTATCATTCTGTTCGATTTTTAAATTTTTTTTATTAATTATTTCATTAATCTTATTCTGTATTATTTTTTTTCTTAAATCTTGATCAATTAAAATACCTTTTTGTTTAAAAAATTTTAAATACGAATGAAAGTCGTTAAAAATTTTCATACCTTCTTCTAGTGATTTATCTATAAAAGTTTTGTTGGAGCTATTTATGTGGTTAAAATCAAAATTTAGAGTTTTTTTATTAAATATTGCTAAAATAGATTTAAGAGGTCTTCCCCAATAAAGATCATAATTTGCCCATTTCATTGATTTATTCCAAGAAATCTTTTTTAAGATTTCACTTAAATTTTTTTCTAGTAAATCTGAAACTTTTATTTTTCTAGATTCTTTATTAAAAAAATAAAATTCACCTTTCTCAGTATTTTTTTTAAAGATTTTTTCTAATTTTGTATTGTTTGATTTAATAAATCCCTCTAATGCTTTTTCAGGAGCATTAACATTTGGGCCTTTAATCTCCTCTGAGCTTAATCTGATTTCATTAGGGATTTTATCAACATGTAGAACTAATCTATTTGGTGTTGAATAAACATTGAAATTTTCATTGAATTTGATTTGGTTATCAATAAAAAAATTTTTAATATTTTTTTTTAATTCATTCCTTGCGTTTATTTGAAGCCTTGCAGGAATTTCCTCACTAAATAGCTCTACAAATAATTCTGACATTAACTTTGGCTTTCAATCCAAACTTTCCCAATTGATTTAGTTAGTTCCCTTATTCTTGCAATATATTCAGCCCTTTGTGCTACACTAATCACCCCTCTTGCATCTAAAATATTGAAGACATGACTACATTTTAAACATTGATCATAAGCTGGAAGAGAAATCTTTTTTTCAACTAATAATTTTGTTTCTTCTTCAAGCATTTCAAATATTTTAAATAAATTATCAGTATTGGCATATTCAAAATTATATGCTGAAAATTCTTTCTCTGACTGTTGAAAAACATCTTTGTAAGTAATTCCTTCATCATTCCAAATTAAGTCAAAAACACTTTTTTTGTTTTGAATAAACATGCACAATCTCTCTAATCCATATGTAATTTCGACAGATACAGGTTTACATTCAACCCCAGCCATTTGTTGGAAATAGGTAAATTGTGTAACTTCCATTCCATCACACCAAACTTCCCATCCAAGACCTGCCGCTCCTAATGTAGGACTTTCCCAGTCATCTTCAACAAACCTTATATCGTGTTCCTCATGATTAATACCTATTGATGACAAGCTATTTAAATACATCTTTTTTATTTCTTTTGGTGAAGGTTTAATTAAAACTTGGAATTGATAGTAATGTTGCAATCTATTAGGGTTGTCACCATATCTTCCATCAGTCGGTCGGCGTGATGGTTGAACATATGCAGTTTTCCATGGTTTTGAGCCAAGCGATCTTAAAGTGGTTGCCGGATGGAATGTCCCAGCACCGACTTCTAGATCGTACGGTTGTAATATTACACAACCTTTTTTAGACCAGTACTTTTGTAAGTTAAAGATTGTATCTTGAAAAGATAAAGTTTTTTTTTTTATTTTAGAGACCATACCTTTGCCAGATTGATCTTTCTTCTAATACACTAATTACTTTATCAGTATAATTTTCAGAAGATGATAGCTTTTTTGATAACCATCCTTTACTTTTTGCAAATTTCTTAATTTCTAAATCATCTCCGTATTTCTCTCTTAATATTTGCTCTGCATTTCCTATTCCATCAATTAGCCCTAATTCTTTTGCTTTCTTTCCTGCCCAAAATTCTCCAGAGAAAAGTTCAATACCGGAGTTTTTGTTTAGTTTTTCTTTTCTGCTTTCTTCAACAACATCTATAAAATCTTGATGAATTTCTAATTGGATATTTTTTAAACGATTAATATCTTCTTCTTTTTCATCCAAAAAAGGATCTAAAGTGCTTTTATTTTTTCCAGCGGTGTAAACTCTTCTTTCAATCCCAATTTTCTCAATTAAATTTTTAAAACCAAATGAAGCAGAAATAACTCCGATAGATCCTATGATTGAGCTTGAGTTAGCATAAATTTCATCACCAGCACATGCAATAAGATATCCTCCAGATGCTGCCACATCCTCAGCAAAAATAATTACTTTCTTTTTTGTTTTCTTAGATTGTTCTTTTATTAATTTACATATCAAATGTGATTGTACTGGGGAACCACCAGGTGAATTAATTGTAATTGCAACGGCTAATGCTTTCTTTACTGAAAAAGCCTTTTTTATAATTTCTTCCTCACTTGAATATTCTATTCCTTGCCTGAACCTTCCAACATTTCCAATAACCCCTGATAATTTGAGGTGACTTATTATCTTTTTTTTTTTAAAAAATGAGAACATTAGAATTGTTATAAGTTTTTTAAATATATTATATACCCTAGTTATAATTAAAGAATAAGGTGCGTCAATTGATAAGTATATTAATAAATTGGATATAATAGTTTTGATTAATGGGAACTGTAATACAGCTAAAAAAACAAATTAATAATTCATATGCAGATTTAAAAAATTCGGTCGATGATAAATTGATTCTAGTTGAAGAAAAAATCAATTCTAGACTAGCAAGTAAAGTTGAATTGGTTCAAAAGATGACCAAGTATCATTTAAAAACTGGTGGAAAAAGACTAAGAGCACTCTTAACCCTGCAATGTGCTAAAATTTGTGAATATCAAAAAGGATTAAGAGATGTAAATCTTGCCGCTTGTGTAGAACTTATACATGCGGCTACTTTAATGCATGACGATGTAATAGATAGTGCTCATATTAGACGAGGTAAAAAAACACTTAATACAATTTGGGGAAATCATTCATCAATTTTGGTAGGTGATTATTTACTTAGTAAATGTTTTGAAATGATGGTAGAGGACGGGAATTTAGAACTATTAAAACTTTTAGCAACTACATCATCTGAAATTGCCCAAGGTGAAGTTCTTCAGTTACAACACAATAAAGAAATAGATATCTTGGAAGAAACATATCTAAATATTATTTCATCAAAAACAGCTTCTTTATTTGCAGCAGCTACTAAAGTTGGCGCAATTATTGCTGAAAAAGATTTAAAATATAAAAATGCTTTGGAATTTTATGGAAAAAACTTAGGGCTTACATTTCAAATAGCAGATGACACATTAGACTATAATTCTGAATTAAAATTATTTGGAAAAAATATTGGCAATGACTTTTACGAAGGTAAGGTGACTTTGCCTATAATTTTACTTTATCAAAAAGTTGATAAGTTTGAAAAAGAAAAATTAAAATCTTTTTTTGAAAAAGATATTCGTGAAAAGCAAGATTTAGAACATGTCCTAGTTCTAATAAAAAAAAATAATATTATTAATGAGTGTTATAAAAAAGCAGAACATTATATTAATTTAGCTTCTAATTCTTTAAGTGTATTTGAAGAGTCTGAAGAAAAAAATATATTAAAAAACTTAACTTCTTTTAGTATTGAAAGAAATTTTTAAGGACTTAATAATACTTTTTTCCATTTTTTGGGTAATCTAATATATTTTAACCTTTCATGAATTCGATTCTGTCCATCTAGCCAAAATTCCATTTCTTTTGGTTTAATTCTCCAACCAGACCAATGTTCAGGACGTGGTATATTATTTTTATTTGGATATTTTTTCTTAAATTCCTCAATGGACTTATATAAATCTTGTCTTTCTTTTAAAATAGAACTTTGCTTTGAGGCCCAAGCACCTATTCTACTACCATAGGCTCTTGAATTATAATAATCATCAGCTTCTTTTTTTGATACTTTAGATGCAACACCAACTATTCTAATTTGCCTTTGCAAACTTTTCCAATGAAAGCACATCGAAATTTTTGAGGTATTTCTGATTGCTTTGCTTTTATCACTATTAAGGTTTGTATAAAAAACAAATCCATTTTTATCAAAATCTTTAAGAAGTACCATTCTAACTGTTGGAAACCCATTTTTATTTACAGTTCCAACTGCAAATGCGTTTGGATCATTAATTTCTGTTTTTTTTGCTTTATTGAACCATTCTTCAAAAAGTTTTATTGGGTTATTATGTTCTTTAAAGCAAAGATTTAGTCCAAGTGAGTTTTTTTCGTTCATAAATTTAAAAAAATAATTTATACATTAAAATAATGTCATTTAATACTTTTGGAAAGTTATTTAGATTTACCACTTGGGGAGAATCACATGGTCCTGCTATAGGATGCGTTGTAGATGGCTGCCCTCCAAATATTCCAATAAAAGAAAGTGATATACAAAAAGAACTTAATAAAAGAAAACCAGGACAATCTAAATTTACAACTCAAAGAAAAGAGGACGACAAAATTAATATTTTATCTGGTGTTTTTGAGGGTAGAACAACTGGAACTCCTATTTCCCTAATAATTTATAATAAAGATATGAGATCTAGAGACTACGAGACAATAAAGAATAAATTTAGACCAGGACATGCAGATTATACTTATTTCAAAAAATACGGTATCCGGGATTACAGAGGTGGTGGAAGACAATCTGCTCGTGAGACTGCGGCTAGAGTTGCGGCCGGTGCTATTGCAAAAATTGTTTTGAAAAGTAAAATTGGAAAGAAGTATCAAGCTGTTGGTGCTGTTACACAATTAGGAATATTAGGATGTGACTTAATGAAATGGAAAGACAAAACAATTTCTAGCAACCCATTTTTTTGTCCTGATAAAACTGTGATTAAACTTTGGGAAAAATATTTACTTGGAATAAGAAAAGCTGGATCATCTTGTGGAGCAATAATTGAAGTTAGAGCAAGAGGAATTCCTTTAGGACTTGGAGCGCCAATATACTCAAAATTAGATATGGATCTTGCGGCAGCAATGATGAGTATTAATGCAGTAAAGGGTGTAAATATTGGATCAGGAATGAATTCAGCAATGTTAACTGGCGAGGAAAACTCAGATGAAATTTTGAAAAAAAAAGGTAAAACTAGTTTCAAATCAAATAATGCAGGAGGAATTCTCGGAGGAATATCTACTGGACAAGAAATAAATGTTTCATTTGCAGTAAAACCAACATCATCTATTTTGTCATCGAGGAAAACAATCGACAGATTTGGAAAGAATACGACAATTTCTGTAAAAGGAAGACACGATCCATGTGTTGGAATTAGAGCAGTTCCGATAGGAGAGGCGATGATGCATTGTGTAATTCTTGATCACTATTTAATGAACAAAGCTCAGAATAAAATCTAATTAGATTTTTTTATTAAAACTTTTGAATTTAAAGTATCTAAAATTTTATTTTCAATACCGATAGAGTCTAGACTAGCAAACTTATACATTAGCTCTGGCTTATCATGATCAATAAATCTATCAGGCAATATCATTGATCTAAATTTAAGATTGCTGTCTAATAAATTTTTTTCACTTAAAAATTGGCTTACGTGAGATCCAAATCCCCCGATTGAACCTTCTTCTATTGTAATCAAAATCTCATGTTCTGTTGCAATTTGCCAAATTAAATTTTCATCTAAAGGTTTTGCAAATCTTGCATCAATAATAGAGATATCAATTCCTTTTTTTATTAGATTTTCAGAAGCCAGAATACACTCCTGTAATCTTGCTCCAAAATTTAAGATTGCAACTTTTTTTCCTTCTTTAATTATTTTTGCTTTTCCCAATTCAATTTTCTCAGTTATTTCAGGTAATTTAACGCCTACACCATTGCCCCTTGGATATCTAAAAGCCGACGGTCTATCGTTTATATCCATTGATGTATTTATCATTCTTACAAGCTCGGCTTCGTCGCTTGCGGCCATTACCACAAAATTTGGTAATGTTGAAAGGTATGTTATATCAAAAGATCCAGCATGCGTAGGGCCATCGGCACCAACTAACCCAGCTCTATCGATTGCGAATCTAACAGGCAAAGATTGTATTGCTACATCATGAACGACTTGATCATAAGCTCTTTGAAGAAATGTTGAGTATATTGCAGCGTAAGGTTTATACCCTTCAGTAGCCATTCCAGCAGCAAAAGTAACTGCATGTTGTTCGGCTATCCCAACATCAAACATTCTTTCTGGAAATTTTTTTCCAAATAAATCCATTCCTGTTCCTGATGGCATAGCTGCAGTTATACCAACGACCTTGCTATCGTTTTCCGCATGTTTGATTAACGAATTAGCGAATACTTTTGTGTAAGAAGGAGTATTAGATTTAGACTTTTCTTGTTCTCCTGTTTTTATATTAAATTTAGAAACACCATGAAATTTATCTTCTGATTTTTCAGCAAAAGAATAACCTTTTCCTTTTTCAGTTTTAACGTGGATTAAAATTGGTCCATCATAATTAATATCTTTTGCATTATTAAATACTGAAACCATTGTATCAATATCGTGTCCATCGATTGGTCCAATATAATAAAATCCCATAGAATTAAATAATGTTCCGCCTGTGACTGCAGATCTTAAAAAATCTTCAGCTTTTCCTGCTTGATTTTTAAATCTTTTTGAAAAAGCAGATATAATTAATTTTAATGTTTCTCTAAAACTAAAGTAAATTTTACCAGATAAAATTTTTGCTAGATATTTTCTCATAGCACCAACAGGTTTAGCAATTGACATATCGTTATCATTTAAAACGACAATCATCTTTGTTTTGCTTCCACCTGCATTATTCATAGCCTCATAAGCCATTCCAGCACTTATCGCTCCATCACCTATTACTGCAATTACATTGCCTGATTTATTTGATAACTTATTTGCTACTGCTATTCCTAGTGCTGATGAAATAGAAGTTGAACTGTGAGCGGCACCAAATGGATCATACTCGCTTTCTGATCTTTTTGTAAAACCTGATAATCCCTCACCTTTTCTAAGAGTTCTTATTTGTTTTTTTCTACCAGTTAATATTTTATGTGGATAAGTTTGGTGCCCCACATCCCAAATTAATTTATCATGAGGAGTATTAAATATATAGTGTAATACAACAGTCAATTCTACAACTCCCAGTCCAGCACCTAAATGCCCTCCTGTTTCAGAAACAACGTCAATTAATTCTTGTCGAACTTCGTCTGCCAAAATTTTAATGTCAGATTGCGATAATTTTCTCACATCATCAGGGAAATTAATATTATTTAGGAATTTATAATTATTGTTCACTTTGTTCTATTTAAAATATAATTTATTGTCTCTCTAAAATCATCGCTTTTTTTTCCAAAAATTTTTAAACTTTTAAATATTTTTAATTTTAAGTTATCCGCATATTTAATAGTATTAGTAGTGCCTAGTAAACTTATTAAAGTAGCTTTTCCCATTTTAAAATCTTTTTTGGTTCTTTTTCCTGCACTAGATGTTTTGCCTCTTAAATCTATCAAGTCATCAGCAATTTGAAATAATAATCCGATTTCGCTACCTATTTTATTAAACTTATTAAGATATTTTATTTTCCCAGACATTATAATAGGAGCAACACAACAAAAACTAAATAATTTTCCAGTTTTTTTAATTTGCATATCTATAATTTGTTTTTTGGTTTTTTTAATTTTTTCATAACTTAAGTCTAAAAACTGACCCCCAGCAATCCCTGTATGTCCAGAACTTTCAGAAAGCAAGTTTATTAGTTTTATTTTTTTTTGTTCATTTAAATTTAATTTTTTTTCGCTTAAAATTTGAAATGCAATAGTAAGTAAAGAATTGCCAGCAAGAATTGCTGTTGACTCACTAAATTTTTTATGTGTAGTCAATTTTCCTCTTCTTAAGTTATCATTATCCATGCAAGGCAAATCATCATGTATTAGAGAATAAGCATGTATACATTCAACTGCTGCTGCAACTTGCAAAATTTTTTTTTTATCTACCTTAAATATAGACCCAATATCAAAGAGTATTTTTGATCTTACTTTTTTACCTCCAGGTAAAAGTCCATAAAGCATTGGTTTTATAAGTTCAGTTTTTTTTTGTTTAGAAAAATATTTATAAAGATAGTTGTTTGTTCTATTAACAATTTTATTTAGCTTTTTTTGCATTTTTATTTGATTTTATATCTTTAATTTTAAAATTTGTTTTGTCTGATATTTCTTTAAAATTTTTTTGAAATTTTTTTTCTATTAATCTATTAATTTTTAATAAATTTGTGTAATCTTCAGATGTATTTTCTAGATTATTTTCATTTTCTAAATTTTTAATAATTTTGTCCGCTAAATCAGTAAGCTCGTTTAAAGATTTAAACGCAATATCATCTAGCAAATTTTTTTCATTCATATATTAGTTGGTAATATTATATGAAAAAGAATGATTCAAATATTAAAAAAGCAATAAAATACTTAGATAATAATGAATGTATAGCAATACCTACTGAGACAGTCTATGGATTAGCAGGAAATGCGTATTCAGATAGAGCAGTTTCTAAAGTATATAAATTAAAAAAAAGACCTAGTAACAATCCTTTAATTGTTCACTATTATAGTATTAATGACTTAAAAAAAGATTGTGAAATTGATAATACTTTTATTAAACTTTATAAAAAATTTTGCCCAGGACCAATATCATTTGTTTTAAAATTAAAAAAGAAAAGTAGAATTTCAAAGAATATTACAAATAACACAAATTCAATAGCAGTAAGATTTCCAAGTCATCCTCTATCTAGAAAACTTTTAAAAAAGATTAATTATCCACTGGCAGCTCCTAGTGCAAATATTTCAACAAGTATAAGTCCAGTTTCCAAACAGGATGTAATTGATGAATTTGGTTCTAAATTGAAGTTTATCTTAGATGGTGGCTCTTCGAAAATAGGTTTGGAATCAACTATAATAAATCTTATTGGAAAACCTCATATTTTAAGATTAGGGGGAATAAACCGTAAATTTATCTATAAATTAATCAATCGATCAGAAAATAAGAATAAAAAAAAGATTAGAATAAAAGTTCCTGGCACTAGCAAATTGCATTATTCACCTGGAATACCTGTGAGGCTAAATGCCAAAAAGAATTATCAAAAAGAAGCATATATCTTAATAAAAAAAAGAAAAAAATTAGACAAAAACTATTTTTATATAAGTAAAACAAGTAATTTAAAAGAGGCTGCAAAAAATT
>CACJVQ010000004.1 GCA_902596915.1 uncultured Pelagibacteraceae bacterium
GAAATACAGGTAAACGATATTGGCGTTTAGAGGAACTAGGAATAATTGATCAAATTGAATTCATAGATATAGATTTAAATGAACCATACAACATAGAAAAAGCTATCGATACTGTAAAACCAGACGAATTTTATAACTTGGCGGCTCAATCATTCGTAGGCTTATCGTTCGAACAACCACAAGTTACTACAATCACAAACTCTTTAGGTGTATTAAATATATTGGAGGTTTTGAGAAATAAATATCCAAATGTTAAATTTTATCAAGCATCAACAAGTGAAATGTATGGTAAAGTTACAGAATCTCCGCAAAGTGAAACAACTCGTTTTTATCCTAGAAGTCCTTATGGTTGTTCTAAAGCATATTCGCACTATCTAACAGTTAACTATAGAGAAAGTTATAATTTGTTTGCTTGCTCTGGTATTTTATTTAATCATGAAAGCCCAATGAGAGGTGAAGAGTTTGTTACTAGAAAAATTACAAAAGGTCTGGTTGAGTGGATTAAAACAGGCAAGCCATTAGAGTTAGGGAATTTAGAATCTTATAGAGACTGGGGTCATGCAGAGGATTATGTAGAAGCGATGTGGTTAATGCTACAACAAGATAAACCAGAAGACTATGTGATCTCAACGGGAGAGACAATTCAAATTAAAGATTTTGTAAAAAAATGTTTAGATCAGCTAGAAATAAAATATGAATTTAAAGGAAACGAAGTATTTGATGATAAGGGCAATCAAATAATTAAAACAAATCCAATATTTTTTAGACCAGCAGAGGTTGATATTTTAAAAGGTGATTATTCAAAAGCTAAAAAAAATTTAAACTGGAAGCCAAAACATACATTAGAAATGTTAGTAAAAGATATGTTAGACACAGATTTAAAAAGATTTAAAGATTAATAACTTTTAAATTAATATTTGCAAAAATTATACAAACTTAATGCATACTTTTAAAAAACTTTTATCCTTACTTACTCCACATGAACAAAAACGTGGGGGACTATTGTTAATTATGGTCTTAATAATGTCATTACTAGATATGACAGGAGTGGCATCCATTTTACCTTTTATGGCTGTGCTTACCAACCCAGAACTTATTGAAACAAACTTTATTCTAAATTATATTTTTGAGTTTTCCCATATTTTTGGGGTTCAAAACAATCAACAGTTTATTTTTGCTTTAGGGGTGCTTGTATTTTTGGTGTTATTAATTTCACTTTTATTTAAAGCTCTTACATACTATGCGCAAGCTAGGTTTGTCTATATGCGTGAATATACTATCGGTAAGCGTTTAATCGAAGGTTATTTAAACCAACCTTACAGTTGGTTTTTATCTCGTCATAGCGCAGATCTAGGAAAAACTATTTTATCTGAAGTTCAACAATTAGTTAATGATGGATTGAGACCTTTGCTGGAGTTAATAAGCAAAAGTATGATTGTAATAGCAATTATAGCTTTATTAATTATTGTCGACTTAAAACTTACTTTAATAGTCGGATTTTTACTACTTGGAGCGTATTTAATTATTTTTTATAGTGTAAGTAGATTTCTAAATATATCTGGAAATAAACGTCTGATAAATAACCAGTTACGTTTCACTACCGTTAATGAGGCCTTTGGTGCTGCAAAAGAGGTAAAATTAGGAGGATTAGAAAAAAGTTTCATCAATAGATTTTCAAATTCTGCTCAAATTTATGCTCAAACACATGCTTCAAGGATGGTTATCAGTGCTTTACCACGTTATATTTTAGAAGCTATCGCATTTGGTGGTATTTTACTTATGATACTTTATGTAATGTCTAAAACAGGTAGTTTTAATTCTACTTTGCCTATTGTTAGTTTGTATGTTTTTGCTGGTTATCGCTTAATGCCAGCAGTTCAACAAATTTATGAGGCTTTTACTCAACTTACTTTTATCAGACCTTCTCTTGATAAGTTATGTGAAGATCTTCAAAATCTTAAATCATTTAGCGAAAATAAGGATAAGGAAATTTTACCTTTTAAAAAATCAATCAACTTAAAGAATATTCATTTTAATTATCCTAATATATCGAGAACAACATTGAGTGATCTGAATTTAAGTATTTCTGCGAAATCTACAGTTGGAATTGTTGGGGTCACGGGTAGCGGTAAAACTACTATGGTTGATATTATTTTAGGCCTACTTGAACCGCAAAAGGGTACTTTAGAAATTGATGGTAAAATTGTTACAAAAGAAAATATTAGATCTTGGCAACGTTCTATTGGATATGTGCCACAGCAAATTTTTCTTTCTGATGATACTATTGCATCAAACATCGCATTTGGATTAGAAACTGAAGATGTAAATCAAGATGCTGTAGAAAAAGCATCTAAAATCGCAAATTTGCATGAATTTGTAATAAACGAATTACCTAAAAAATATCAAACTAAAATTGGAGAGCGTGGTGTTAGGTTGTCAGGTGGTCAACGCCAACGTATAGGAATAGCGAGAGCACTTTATCATAACCCTCAATTACTAATTTTGGATGAGGCAACTAGTGCATTAGACAATCAAACAGAGAAAGCAGTTATGGATGCAATTAACAATTTAGGTAAGCACATTACTATTATACTAATAGCTCATCGTTTAAACACTATAAAAATGTGTGATAAAAATTATATTTTAGAAAAAGGAAAAATAAAAAAAGAAGTAACATTTGAAGAATTAATTGATGCTAATGATGTTTTGCAAAACCAAAAAAGTAATTAAAAGAATTAAATAAAAAATTATAAGAGATTTAAGATTTGTATAATTAAACTCTAACAATATCTAGTTTTCTTTCAACATAAAGGCCTTTTTTTGGATCTGAAAATCCTGGATTATAATTAAATTTATTCTTGCTAAAGTGAAAATGAATTACCTGACTTTTTCTTGTTAGTTTGTAGTTTCTCATTCTTACCCCACCATGTAATAAGTTTGCTGCCCAAATTATAGCCTGTCCTTTTTTTATATGAAGTTGTTTGGTTTTAAGTTTTTTATATTTAATTATATTCTGAATATATTTTTCATAAACACGATAATTTTTTTCTAACTCTTTAATGTTTGTTGCTTTATTTCTTTTTAAATCCTGATAATCAATTAAAGATAATTTATGACTACCAGGCACAACTGTTAATGGTCCATTATCTTTATTTGTATTTTCCAATGCGACCCAAACACCCACCAAATACTTATGTGGCATACTACCAAAATGAATGTAATCGCTATGAAGTGGTTGTTCTGAACCACCAATAAAATTTATAGTGGAAAAAGGTAAAGGTTTTGAGTCATATAAATAATTTAATAACTTCTTTACAAAAATGTTATTTGCAAGCTGCGCAACATTTTTTGAAAATTTCCAAGCCTCAACTATTCTTGGATATTTATTGTAGTGGTAAATTTTAGGATTTGTTTTAAAATCACCTATATTAAGAGACTGAGCAATATCTTTATTAATATTATTTATGGTATTAGCGCTTAATTTTAAATCAATTACACAATACCCTTTTTCATGCATATCGATTGCATATTTCTTAAAAACTTTATTTTTCTTTGATTTAAGTATTTGATAAAAAAAAGGTGACTCAATCCAAGGTTCATTAACAATATTTAAAGACATAAATCATTACTATTATTTAAATTAATTTTGTCAATTTTAAAAAACAAATTTTAAAGTCTAAATGTTTTATTGTAGTAATTTTTTTTGTCTTCAGTCACAAACTTATTAAAAATATCTATAAATGTCTCATCTGATAGTTTGGTAATTCTCTTTTTCATTAATTTCATACTATCCCATAATTTACCTCTTTTTTTGATTAAATACTTAAAATCTTTATGACTTAGTGATGTGTAATAATATGCACTTTTTAAATCTTTTATCTCCAAATCTGCCATGGACTTAATATTTGAACACCAATCAGGCGAATATGTTGTGGCTCTAAATTTACTACGAAAAAAGTGTTTATAACCCAAGAGTTCTGTCCTTTGTTGCCAGTTCTTTTGATTTAAAGTAAAGGCGCAGTCAATTCTTTTTAATTTTAATTTAGTAAATGCATAACTAGACATTAGAGCCATTGCCTCAAGTCCTGCAAACGGTGACAATAGTGGTTCAATTTTAGTATCAGTAATTAAAGAGATGTCACAAGATTTACTTGATTTATTAATTTTTGATAACGAGACTACTCCTTTATAGACATGATTTTTTGTAGATATTATGAAGACTTTCCTTTGATCTTTTTTTTGATTAATAAAAAATGCTATTTGTTTCTTCTTTGTATTTTTTATTTTTCTATATTTGTTATCTAGGTTCTTATTTATAAATGGATCATTCAGCCATTTATACCAAGTATCACCTCCAGCAAATTTCATTGTTGGTTGACATAAATTTATTATTTCTCCTTTTAAAATAATTTTAAGTTTGTGCATAAATTATTTCCAATTAATTATCGTAGCGGCTGCAGACAAACCAACACCAAAACCTATAAGCATTACTTTTTGATTTTTTTTTAAAATGTTATTTTTTTCCAGGTTTTCTAACACAATGGGAATTGATGAAGAAACAGTGTTTCCAATTTTATCATAATTTCTAAAAACCTTATTTTTATCTAATTTTAAAATTTCAATTAATTTATCTATCACAAGTTTGCTTGCTTGATGAAAAACAAATTGATCAATATTCCCTTTTTTTAATTTATTTTTTCTTAAAATGTCATCAAAAATATTGGGGATATTTTTAGTCGTAAAGTGAAAAATATTTGATCCCTTCATAACAATGTTTTTGTTAATTTCTATTAAATCAGTAGCACCCGAACCATCAGTTAAAAAACTAAATTCAACATTTTTTTTTGAATTAATTTTTTGAACTAAGCACGATGAAGCTGCATCACTAAACACTGTTCTGCATGTTCTATTTTTTTTATCTAGAAATTTACTATAGGTATCACCACAAACAAACAAAACTGTTTTAACAGTATTAGAACTTAATAATGAGTTTATTACCGACAAACCATATACAAATCCAGAACAACCTAAGCCTATATCAAAAGCAATAATATTTTTTCTTAAATTTAACTGATCTTGAATCATACATGACACAGATGGCAATTTTTGTTTTGCGGTCTGGGTAACTGCTATTACACAGTCAATCTTTGATTTATCAAAATTTTTAAGTGTTTTTTTGCAAGATTTAATTGATAAATAAAGCACGTCCTCTTCTTCGTTGGATGTATAAATATTCTTAATACCTGTCTTCTTTAAAACTTCCTCTATATTCCATCGAGGATGACTATTTTTTAAATTCGATATAATAAGTTTATTAGATCCAAGTTGATTAGCTAAGTTCGAAATTGAAAATTGACTCAATTTAAAAGTTTATTTTTTTTTAAAATTGAAAATATTTTTTTTACACTAGTAGCTTGAGCTAAATCCTCTATCTTGATAGCTTTGCCCTTAAGAGCTTTATCTAAATTCATTAAGATTTCTAAATGACCAAGAGAGTCCCATTTTTCAAAATGTCTATCACTTGAATTTATATCTATTTTGTTAATAGGAACTTTAAGGGCTTTAGATATACATGAAATAGCTTGTTTTTTAGTTATCATAAACGAAAATTTTAGACTAATAATACAATATAAATTTTATAAAGAACTTATAATGTCTAAAAATAATTGTCAATCTAAAACACAGATATTGATCATTGGCGGCTCTTCAAAAATTGCAAGAGAAATGTTTAAATCAAATAAGGAATTTGAGATTATCGGTTTCTCCAAATATTCAAAAGTAAAAAAAATAAAAGAATACAAGCTAGTTAAATATAAAAGTATTTCATTGATTAAAAATTATATTGATAAAATAAAAAATAAAAAAATAGTTTTAATTCTGATGCAAGCATCCTCAAAGTCAAACATATTAATTAATAAAACTTCAAGAGAGCTTTTAGATGATATGAATTCGAATTTTTTAAACTTTCATGATGTTGTAAAATTAGTTTTACCACATATGTTAAAACAAAATTGGGGAAGAATAATTTTTTTTGGTTCATCACGCGCCTTAAAAACAGATGTTGGTTTAGCTGGATATTCATCTGGCAAATATGCTTCTCTAGGATATTGCAAAACATTATCAAAAGAATATGCAAGATATGGAATTACTTCAAATTATTTAAGTCTTGGTCTTTTTGATACTCCACTTTACTTAAGTCTTACTAAAAAAATTCAAAAAGAACTTCTAAAAAATACAGACACCAGAACTATTGGGGACTATTCATCAATCTATAATGCAGTTAATTTTTTAATAAAATCTGATTATGTGACGGGCTCATTAATACCAATAGATGGTGGGTTTAATTAAACTTGTGACGAAATATATTAATAAAAATTACAAGATTTTAGATAATAAATTTTCAATTTTTTTAAACAAGAGAATTTTTGAACCAAATTTAACAACGATACTTCTTATTGATGCAGCTAGAAAAATTATTAAAAAAAATGACAAGGTATTAGATTTAGGGTGTGGTTCGGGAGTAATAGGATGTTATCTTTATAAAAATAAAATTATAAAATATATTTATGGCTCTGATATCTCGAAAGCAGCAGTAAACTGCTCAATATATAATTCGAAAAAGTTAACAAAAAATTATGATATTAGATTGTCTAACTCATTAAATAGTTGGAAGAATGAACGATTTAACTTAATTATTAATGATATTTCTGGAATTTCCGCAAAAATAAATAGTATTTCAAAGTGGTTTAAATTTGCTCCAAATCAAAGTGGTAATGATGGAACTAAATTTACAATTAATATTTTAAAAGACTTCAAGAATAAAAAATTTAAAAATGCGAGACTAATTTTTCCTGTTCTTGGACTATCTAATAGAGAAAAAATAATTAAGTTTTTAAAAAAAAATAAAATTAATTTTAAAATATTATCTAAAAAAGAGTGGCCATTACCAAAAGATTTAGTAAAGCATCAGGGTATTTTAAAAAAATTAAAAAGTGAAAAAAAAATTAATTATCACGAAAAATTTTCAATTTTATTTACCACAACTGAAATTTTTTATTTAAACAATGAATAATTAAATTGTAATAAGTAATTTTTTTTATAGATGTTGTTGAAATAATAATATAATTGAAAATAGTATAAAAATGGGAAAAATAATAAATAATTCATCCATATTAATTACTGGTGGCTCAGGTTCATTTGGACATAGTTTTGCATCACTTACGCTTAAAAATTTTAATCCTAAACGTTTAGTAATTTTTTCACGTGACGAGATGAAACAATGGGAAATGGCAAAACTATTCAAAGATGACCCAAGAGTACGTTTTTTTATTGGAGATGTAAGAGATAAAGATCGACTCCATCGTGCTTTAGATAATATAGATTATGTTGCACATGCGGCAGCTACTAAGATTGTACCTACTGCTGAATATAATCCGTTTGAATGTGTAAAAACTAATATTAATGGTGCTATGAATTTAATAGACGCATGTATCGATCAAAAAGTTAAAAAGGTTGTGGCTCTCTCAACAGATAAAGCAAGTAGCCCAATTAATCTTTATGGAGCAACTAAACTTGCGTCAGATAAATTATTTACAGCAAGCAACTCTTCTTATGCGGGAGGTCAAGTAACTTCATTTTCGGTAGTGAGATATGGTAATGTGATGGGCTCGCGTGGCTCAGTAATACCTTATTTTGATTTATTAAAGGATCAAGAAGAATTACCTATAACTGATAATCGTATGACACGTTTTATGATTTCATTAGAACAAGGTGTAAATTTAGTCTGGCATGCCTTCGAAGATATGGTGGGAGGAGAGATTTATGTGAAAAAAATACCTTCTATGAAAATAATTGATATTGCTAAGGTAATTGCGCCAAAAGCTAGACATAAAATTATAGGTATTAGGCCAGGTGAGAAATTACATGAAGAGATGATAAGCATTGATGATGCAAATTCAACTTATGAATATTCTAATTACTATAAAATTTTGCCACAGATTAATGAATGGTCAAATGATAATTTACGTATTAAGAATGGTAAAAAAGTCCCGGAAGGGTTTATGTATACTAGTGACAACAATTCAGAGTGGATGACAAATTCTGATTTTAAAAATTGGATAGATAAAAATAAAGATTATATTGGTAAAATATAAATAATGATACCCTATGGTCGACAAGAAATTACAGAAGAAGATATTATTGAAGTTAAAAAAGTTTTATGTTCTGATTTTTTAACCCAAGGTCCAATAGTCCCAAAATTTGAACAGTCTGTAGCTGATTATTGTGGAGCTTCACATGCTGTTGCAACTAATAGTGCAACCAGTGCGCTTCATATCGCTTGTCTTGCTCTTGATCTTGGGCCTGGGGATTTATTATGGACTTCTCCTAATACTTTTGTAGCTTCTGCGAATTGTGGCCGTTACTGTGGAGCAGATGTCGATTTTGTTGATATAGACCCAAAAACTTACAACATGAGTATTGATTTATTAACAAAAAAATTAATACATGCAGAAAAATTGGGAAAGCTTCCAAAAATTGTAGTTCCTGTTCATTTTGCTGGTCAACCCTGTAATATGTTAAAAATTCATGAATTATCTAAATATTATGGTTTTAAAATTATAGAAGATGCATCTCATGCAATAGGCTCATCTTATAATAAAATCAAAGTTGGTTCATGCGCCCACAGCGACATTACAGTTTTTAGTTTTCATCCAGTTAAGATTATTACCTCTGCTGAGGGTGGTATGGCTTTAACTAATGATAAGAACATAGCTGATAAATTATCAAGGTTACGAGTCCATGGGATTACGAATGACAATAGTAAAATGAAAAAACAACATGAAAATGAGATATGGAATTATCAGCAAATTGAACTTGGTTTTAACTATAGGATGAATGATATTCAGGCCGCACTAGGTTTAAGTCAATTTAAACGTTTAGATCAATATGTGAAGCGTCGTCATGAAATAGCTGCTTTTTACGACTCTGCCTTAAAAAACTTGCCACTCACAACACCTTGGCAGGCTACCGGTGTTTATTCTAGTTATCACTTATACACAATTCTTATCAAATTTAATTCAGATTTTAAAAGTCAAAAGCATGTTTATAATGAATTAAGAAAATATAATATTGCGTCAAATATTCATTATACTCCAGTTCATAGACACCCTTATTACGAAAAATTAGGATTTAAAAAGAATGATTTCCCAGTAGCGGAAAAATTTCATAAAGAAGTCATAAGTATTCCATTGTTTCCATCACTTCAAGATTCGCAGAAGAGTTATGTAGTTCAAACCTTAAAAAAAGTTATGAATTCGTGAAGCTAATTTCTTTTAAATAAACTTCGTAAGAATACTCTAAAATTAAATAAAATTTTTTTGTAAATTTATCTTAACTTTATAATATTTTTTTAATTACCATAGATTTTATTGGTTCGTGTTTTAAAATATTAATTGGTGATTTTTTATTTAAAATTTGATTGAAATATTTTGGTTCTAAACCGTGTCCTGGTCTAATAACCCTAATATTATCTTTAGCAAATTTATCTCCTTTTTTGATATTCTTAATTGCAAAAATTGATCTTCTAAAGATTTTTGATTTATCTTCACTTTTGTTTCTGTAAAAAAAATTCTTGCCCAAGAGCTTAAAAGCAATATTTATATCCTCTCTTAATTTTTTAATTTCCCTTCCTTTTAACGAAAAATTTATATCAAAACCTTTTTTTTGATTGTCGAGAGCTATGTGTTTTTCAATTACTTCGGCTCCACTTGCTACCGCGGCAATCGCAACTCTATTATCCTTTGAGTGATCAGATATTCCTATTTTACATTTAAATTTTTTTTTCAAAATTTCAATATTTTTTAAATTAAAATCATCAATGTTTGATGGATAATTACTAACACAATACAATAGAGTAATTTCTTTTGCGCCATTTCTTCTCGCTGTTTTTACAGTAGCTGAAATTTCATCTAAGCTTGCCATACCCGTAGAGATTATAATAGGTTTTTTAGTTTGAGAAATTTTCTTTACTAGATTTAAATCAGTCATTTCAAATGAAGCAATTTTATAAATTGGACATTTAAGTTTTTCTAAAAAGTCAACGGATGTATCATCAAACGGAGTACTAAAAATTTTAATTCCTATGGATTTTGCGTACTTAAATAATTCTTTATGCCATTTTAATGGTGTGTGGGCCCTGTTATACAAGTCCCAAAGTGTATATCCCTTCCACAAACCATTCTTAATTTTAAAATATTTTTTATCAGATTTTACTGTCATTGTGTCAGCAGTATAGGTTTGAAGTTTTACTGCATCTGCGCCATTATCATGAGCACATTTAATTAATTTTTTTGCTAAATTAAAGTTACCACAATGATTTGCAGAAATTTCTGCTATGAAAAATACTTTATTTTTCACAAGATTCTTTATAATTAAAAAAAGTCATAATAATTTTAGCATATATATGTATTGTACAATTTTATTAAAAAATATATATCATAAACTGTTTTATATTGTGTATTCAATAGTATTAAAATTAAAAAAGTTAAAAAATTCAATTCAATGGTTCAACTTTGTTTAGGGTCTGCAAATTTTGGATCTAAATATGGTCTAGAAAATAAAAAAATTAATAAAAACAAACTTATAAATATAATTACTATCGCAAAAAAAAATAATTTATTAAATATCGATACATCATTTGAGTATGTAGATAGTCATCAAAGTTTAAAAAAAATAACAGATAAAAAAATGAAGATTAATACAAAAATTTTTTTAAAAAAAAACTCAAACTTTACGTCTGTAAAAAAAAAGATTATAAATTTTAATAAGAGTTCTCCATCAAAAATTCATAGTCTCTTATTACATGATCAGAATGATGCACTGAATATTGAAAAAATTGAATTATTAAAAAGTTTAAAGTCACATAAAGTTGTAAATAAAATTGGCGTTTCTGTATATGATCTACCTGTATTGAAAAAAGTTTTAAAATTATGGACGCCAGATATAGTACAAATTCCAGTAAATCCATTTAATTCAGAATTTTTATCAAAAAATTTTTTAAAGCAACTCAAAAGAAAAAATATTATCATATTTGCTCGATCTATTTTTTTACAAGGTATGCTGGTAAAAGAAAATAAATATTTATCAATAAAATTTAAAAATAATTTTAATAATTGGTTTAAATTTTGTAAGTCCCAATCAACTCATCCTGTTAAGGCTTGTTTGGATTTTTGCAAATCAATAAAGGAATTAGATTTTTTGATTATAGGTGTACAGGATCATGAAGAGTTAAAGCAAACAATCAATTATTTTAAACAAAAAAAGAGAATAAACTCAAACTTAATTATAAAAAAAAAGTATAAAAAAATTGATCTTAGAAAAATATAAAAAAAAGAAATTTGCTATTTTAATTGCTGCTAGATCAGACTCAGCTCGTTTGCCAGGAAAACATTTTAAGATAATAAATGAAAAACGTAAACTAACTGTATTAGATTATTGCATAAAGAGATGTAGAAAATCAAAAATCAAAGATATAATTTTATGTACATCAAGTAATAAAAACGACAATATTTTTGAAAAATATGCAAAAAAAAATAAAATCAAAGTATTTAGAGGCAGTAAAAACGACGTTCTAAAAAGATATATTGATTGTTGCGAAAAATATAATTTATCAGACATTGTACGCATTACAGGTGATTGTCCACTGGTGGATAAAGATATAATTAATAATTTACTTAATATCTATTTAAAAAATAATTATGATTACGCTAGCAATGTATGTCCACCTACTTTTCCAGATGGTTTAGATGTTGAAATTGTGAAGCTATCGATACTTAAAAAATCTTTTATTGAAAATAAAAGTGTCTTAAATAAAGAGCATGTCACTTTAAATATAAGAAAAAATACAAAATATAAAAAATACAATATGAGTTATAATAAAAAAAACTTATCTAAAATCAGATGGACAGTTGATAAAAAAAAAGATTTGAGGTTTATTAAAAAAATTGTTATGAAATTTCACCCTAAAATTCACTTTAGTTGGCAAGAAATTTATAAATTAAAAAGATTTAATTAAAATATTATATGAACAAAAATAAAGTACTATGGAAAAAATCAAAGAAAATAATCTTAAGAGGAAATTCTTTATTTTCAAAAAATCCAGAAAATTACTCAAAAAACTGGCCAGTGTATTTTGATAAGGCTAAAGGGTGCAACATTTGGTCAATTGATAGAAAAAAATATATTGATTTTTCATATATGGGCATTGGTACAAATATTTTAGGCTATTCAAATTCTAAAATAGATAATCATGTAAAAAAAATTATAAACAAAGGTACAATGTCGACTTTAAATTGTGTAGAAGAGGTTTCTCTATCTGAGAAGTTAATCAACATGCATAAATGGTCCTCAATGTGCAAATTTACAAGGACAGGAGCTGAAGCTTCAGCTGTAGCAATAAGAATAGGAAGAATTTATTCAAAAAAAAATAAAATAGCAATTTGCGGTTATCATGGTTGGCACGATTGGTATTTAAGTGTAAATTTGAAAGGAAAAAAAAAATTAGACACACATTTATTTAAAAATTTAAATATTGATGGAGTTGATAAAAACTTAAAAAATAGCTCAATAGCTTTTAAGCATAATGATTTAAATTCTTTTAAAAAAATTGTTAAGCAAAATAAAGATATTGGAGTTGTAATTATGGAAGTTGAAAGGTTTGAGGAAGTTCAAAAAGAATTTTTAAAATATATTAGAGAATATACAAATAAAAATAAAATAACTTTGATATTCGATGAATGTACTAGTGGTTTTAGACAAACTTTTGGCGGTCTTCATTTAAAATATAAAATCAATCCAGATATTTGTATACTAGGCAAAGCTCTTGGTAACGGATATCCAATTAATGCAGTAATAGGAACCAAGACGGTTATGGAGAGTGCTGAAAATAGTTTTATAAGTAGTACATTTTGGTCGGATAGAATAGGTCCAGCAGCTGCTTTAAAAACTTTAGATGTAATGAAAAAAGAGCGCTCATGGCTCAAATTAAAAAATCTTGGTAGTTTTTTTAAAAAAAATTTTAGATCAGTATTAAAAAAACACAAAATTTCAGGAGATATTATTGGAACAGGCTCTTTATTAAAATTTGTAATTCATAATCTAGATGATAACTCTCTAAAAAAAATTTTTGCTACTGAGATGCTCAAAGAAAGAATTCTTGCATCAAATGTTATTTATTTATCTACTGCGCATACGAAAACTTTATTGAAAAAATATTTTACTTCTATGGATAAAGTTTTGTTTAAATTAAAAGTAATGAAAAAAATTTGAGAAAAAATTAATCTTAACTCTCAAAATTTTTCATTGAAATTTGTTTATTTTCTTTTAAAAATTTTGTCATCCAAGCTTTTGTTTTTTTGTGGACTGGATAAAAAGGGTCTTTTTTAACCTTTTTTTTTATGTAGTTATTAAACAGTTTTATATTTGCTTTTTTTACATAAAACCCGTTTTTAAATTTTAATACTTTCCAAACACCATCCTTAATTAAATCTTTATTGATTTTTTTTGCGTCATAATTACAAAATTTTTTCGTCATAGGCCATACTGTATGTTTGTAAATTATGTTATTGTTTTTATTCTTATATTTATAGTTGCCAACAAAAGTTTTCTCATACCTGTAATTTACATTAAAAAATTTTTCAGCATAGTGTATTGCAGTACTTATAAAATTTAGATTTGTGCCTAAGTTTAAATATTCCATATTATTTTTTAATGCATATTGGTACAAACTATCTTTTCCAAAAGACTCAAAATTTTTGATAATTTTAAATTTATAATCTTTGTCGTTTGTACAGAAAGAAAAAACAGGATCAAAGGTATGGTTATAATTTTTTTGTTTTTGAATTAATCTAGTTATTTCATTTAATTGACTATTTGCGCCATATTTTGTTTTTCCAATTTTTAGAAAATCATAATTAAAAGTTGCTAAATATAAAATTTCTATTTCAAGTTCCTCTAAAATTTCATTAAATACATTTTTTAAATTTTTATTATTAAATTTATCATTAAAAATATTATACAGACCTAAAAAATCAACATGACAAAGATATTTCTTATTCATAGTTTTAATAAATCATTAATTTTAAAAATCTTATTGAGTTTATTTAATGGAATTTTCTTCCCGTCAATATTTTGAATAGCCATGATTATTTGTACCAATGTCAAAGAATCGTAATTTTTAAGTGAGTTCAATTTTATATTTGTATTTTTTTTTATCTTAATTTTAAGATGTTTCTCTAAAATACTTTTAATTTTTGATTGACGCATAATCTTTTTTTAATTTATTTACGTCAATTTTACCTGTAGGTCCTAATGGAAAATCTTTAATCTTAATTATTTTAAAAGGATGCATGTAGGTTGGTAAATTTTCTTTTATACTTTTGGTTATATTATCTTTTGCTGAATTTCCTTTATAAAATAATAATAGATCTTCGTTAATAAGAATAGTTTTAGAAATTATATTCTTGTTTTTATTTTCAACAATTTCATCTATCTCTGTTGTAAAAATTCTTAGACCTTTTTTTTTAATCATATCATCATTTCTTGATAACCAATATATTTGTCCTTTTTCAATTTTTACAAGGTCCCCGGTATTATAATAATTTTTATCATTTATTTTTAAAAAATTATATTTTGTATTGACATAACCCATCATTAATTGATTTCCACCAACTATCAATTCTCCAATTGTTCTATCTTTTTCTGTAGGAATTAACTTCCAATATAGATGAGAAAAAACTTTTCCAATAGGAACTACTTTTTTATTTTTTAAATTTTTCAAATTTACTTTGTAAGAAGTAATGTTGATTGTGCATTCTGTTGGACCATAAACATTGTAAAAATTTGATTTTGGAAATAATGCTTTTGCATCAACACATATTTGTTTATTTAAAGCTTCACCACCTGATATAAATAATTTTATTGATTTAGTAATTTTATATTTTTTTAAAACAAGAAATAATAATTTAAATAAATTAGGTACCGTATACATTACTTCAACATTATACTTGTCTATAAGTTGTATAATTTCAAAAATATTTGAATTATTTTTTGCAACTATAATTTTACAATTAGAAAATAATGCAAAAGCAATATCTCCAAATGTAATATCAAAATTTAATTCTGATGTAAGAATTAGTGATTTTAAGTTTTTGTAAGCAAAGAATTCTTTACTAGTCCAGTTAATATAAGCTAAATAACTTTTTTCTGAGATTACAACCCCCTTTTGCTTACTGGTAGTCCCAGATGTAAAAATAATATACGGAATATTATTCTTAAATTTTAATTTTTTTAGAATTCGAAACTCTTTTTTTAAAGTTGAGATATTTTGTTTATTTATAAATACACTTAATTCATTGTAAAATTTTTCGTTAATTATCAAGTCGGCATTGCAAATTTTATAGATTTCTTTTATGTATTTTTTCGGCCAATTCCTATTAGTCGGTATTACTGTATTGCCGTTAATCCACAAAGCCCAAATAAGTCCGATGTAGTCTGCTGATCTTTCTATATTTATAATTATTTTTTTATTAACTATTTCTCTTTTGTTTATAATATTTGCTAAACCAACTATTTGGTCTGAATTTATTTCTGTTTTGGTATCAATTAATATCTTTTTTCCTTCATTGTTTAAGAGGTATTTAAGAACTTTGTTTTTTAACTTGTTCATTGAATTAATTTTTTTAATTTTATTTTTTTATTGTATATATTTGTTTGATCAACAAACATAACTCTTTGATTTTTTTCATCTAAATATTTTATTTTTGTATAAAATTTATCACCAGGTTTAATAGAATTAATTATATTTTTTTTATTAATTAAAATTGTCTTAATATACAAAGATCCACCATTTACACTAACAACAATATAATCTTCAAATTTTCTAAGTACACTACCCACTTCTTCAGGATGTCTAGCAGATTCATTTTTTGATTTTTCAACATTTTCTATTTGTACTTTGGCATTTGATAAACAAGTGTTTGCACCGCCGTAAGGATCACCATAAGCACGAATAAATCTATCTAAATCATCAACATTCATCGACCAGTCAATCCATCCATTTATTTTACTACTCAACCTTTTATTGTAAGAAGCAAATAAAATATTTTGTTTTTCGTTTATTGGTTCATTTTTATTATTATTATCTAAAAACTCTCTCAACATTTCACGGTTTTTTGATTGTAAAAAAATATTTATTTCTTTTGGTAGTTTTAAATTAGATGGAATAATAAAATTTTTTCTATAAATAACATTTCCAGTGTCAATACCTGTAGTGACTTTATGCAAACAAGTTTGAAAAGCTTTTATGTCATACAAGATTATATACGAAGCCACACTGCCTCTCATGCTAGGTAGTGGTGACTGATGAATATTATAAAAATTCTTACCTAATTTTTTAATTATTTTTTCAGTAAATATCCAAGGAGACCCAGCTGATATAGTTATACTTTTTTTTAGGTCTAATTTTTCCAAAATTTTTATACTAAGTTTTTTTGTTGTTATATATTTAATATTTTTAAATTTTAAAAATTTTTTTAGCTCAGTTGTAAGTTTGTCAGTAATTAAAGTTACTTTTTTTAATTGGTTATCATTAAAAGAGTCCTTCAAATAGCTCAAAGCCAGAGTGTGAATAGAGATAATTATAATTTTCATTATTTGTATTTATTTATTAATTCTTTAATAAACTTGTGTCTAGTAAAAACACCTTGTCCTATCATTATAACATTTCCAGAAAATTTATTTTGAATATTTAAATTTAATTCGTTTAAAAATTTAAAAAAATTTACCCTGGGTACAGGAAATGTTTTTGCAACTTTCAAGACCTTTGCCTCTTCATACTTTGCAATATTACTAACAACTCCACATTTTATTATTTCATTCCAAGCTATTTCTGTTAATTTTTTATCATCACCCCAAAGCTCGCTATTACTGGTTAATGGCATTTCAGCTATTAATAGGTGATTATCTTTTTCAGTAAATTTTGAATATAAGCTGCAATTACTTATTCTCGAACAATAAAGATTTATGTCGTTTATTTGTGTATATTGAAATTTAAAGTCAACTTTCTTTATTGTAAAATAAATAAATACTTGTGAAACATAGTGCTCATAATTTTGTTCCAAATTTATTTTAAATAACCTCTGTATATTGCTTAAACTAGTTGTGATTAAAACTTGATCAAATTTCTCACTCTTGAATTGTACATTTTTCAAATTAGAAGATAAATTTACTTCATCAAAACTACATTGTTCAAAAATAACGTCTTGATTTTTTAATTTCTCAATTAATTTATCAGCTATAAACTCCATACTTTTGCCTTTTGGATAAAGAGAAATATTTTCCAAACTATCATTTGATTTTCTTCTTGAAGCCAGATGTTTGTCAAAAAAATTAGAATTTTTTTTTAAGAAATTGCTGAGATTATCATTGAAAAGAGTTTGCCTAAAGTTCGTAAATGTACTCATTTCATTTGCTACAACATCTAACTTGTGTGGTTTGATTTGAAAGTTTTTTTCGCAGCCTTTGGAAAGTATATTTCTTATGTTTGGAGGAAGCTGACTAAATAAATCTGACAAATTATTTAATTTTTTTTTTCTTTTGAAAAAAACTGATTTTAAAAATTTACTTAAATAAAAAATAAAAGCTTTGATTGTAAACAATGCTCCATAAGATTTCCAATAAGGCATTGCATGATCTTCATAAAATGAATTATTAGAATAGGTGCTTGCACCATATTTAAAATCATATAAATCGTTATTTGAAAACATATTTCTAATAAATTTATCTGTTTCTTTATCAAGACCATCAAAAAATTGATATCCTAAATCAAAACTTTCATTTTCAATTTTAATTGAACCCAACACACCTTTAATATTTCTTTCAAATAAAATTTTAACATCAAAATTTCTACTTTTTAAAAAGTAAGCTGTAGCCAATGCGTTAAATCCAGACCCAATAATTAAAACTTTTTTTGTCACTTTAGTTAAACAATTAAACTATGATTTTTCAATTTTTTTAAAATTTCAAGACAAGTCTTCAATTCTAAATTTAGAATATTTGAAATTTGAAATACTGATCTTTTACCGTTACTGTAAGCTATAATATCTAAAAGATTTTTTAACCCATTATCAATATTTTTTTTTTTACTTAAAGTTGGATATAAATTTCTTTTTGTTAAGAAAGGTTCACATTTAGTTTTAGCTTTAGGAAAGGGCGAAAACTCCAAAGCATCTACAATATTTTTAAATATTTCAAATGAACCCTCCAAACCTTTCTTCGTGACTAATGAAAAGTTATCCAGACTCGTGTGATATTCAGGAAATGTCTTGCTACCTGCCTTGCTTCTTGAATAACTACAAATAGGTAGCTCGATCCCTGCGTGACAATATTGTCTTTCATCAGATGATCTATCTTTAAATTCGTAAATACTTTTTTTTTTTAATCCTATAAAACTTGAATTCATTATTTCATCTGCAAAAGTATTTTTTTCAGGTGTTTGTACAAAAGAGTAATTTCTATTATCTCCAGCACAATTAATTACAAAACCAGCTAAAACATTTTTTTTTAATTTTTTAAGATTTCTATTTATATATGCTATAGATCCAATTGTTTCTGGAACAAGCACAAATCTATAACTGTATTTTTTATTTTTTAAGCTATTTATATAATGAATTAATGCAGCAATTATAACTGGACCTGATAATTCATTATTTGCCATAGACGGATGACATATATAAGAGGAGAACAAAATTTCTTTTTTTGATTTTCCTTTAATTAAGGTTTCGCCATAATCCATCACCCCGTCTTTTAAAGAAGATTTGATCACAACTTTATATTTTTTGTTTTTAATACTTCTTAACTGATTTTGAGACATGCAAAATCCCCATGTTCTTTTATAATATGAGGTAACATATGGAATTGAATTTTTATTAGCTTTGTCAATATGAATATGTTTTTTAAGTTTACTAAGAGGAATAATTTTATTTATTGCATGAGAGTATCCAACAAGATGCAAATTGTTTTTGCTAAAATCTGCATATTTTTTATTATTTTTTGTGTCTAAAATGTATGCCTCTTTAACATTCCATTCTTTTGGGATTATCCAATCGAATACCTTTTTACCCGATTTAAAAAACTTTTTTTCTAAAGGGACTTTTTTTTTAATTAAATCTAATGATTTTTTGACACCTCTACCTGTTATAGATCTGTTGATAGGATATAGCTTTTTTGCTAGATAAAGCATCATTTTCCCATGAAAATTAATTAAGTTTTTACTAGTCATGAAATATTTTAATTTAATTGATTATTTTTATCATAAATGCACTGATATTTAACATTATAATTTCAAAGTATTACATACCTTACTATTAATCAGAATTAAGCTTAAAAATAGGATGTATTGATTAATGAGATTAAATTTTCAAGTCTCACCTTATTCATAGAATCAATATCCATTTTTATTGAGAACTTAGATAAATTCAAAGTGTACTAATAATATGAAGTATTATTATTAAAATGTTATATACTGACAAAAGATTAAGCAGAAATAATTTAGCACTTTATTTTGGAATATCAAATTCGATTAATGGAAAAATAAATGAGTTTAAAATTAATTAATCTCTCAGTTAGACTTGCAAGGAGTGGTGATTGTAGAAATATATTTGAATGGAGAAATGATCCAATTACACGTAGCATGTCTAACTCGTCTGAAATTATTGATTGGGAACAGCACACAAATTGGTTTAATGGGTCTCTAAATTCTAAAAATCGAATACTTCTTATTTGTGAGAAAAATTCTATTGATAAAATTGCAGTTGTTCGTTTTGATATTTCAAAAACAGGTGTACTTGTATCAATTAATTTGAATCCGAAAAAAAGAGGTAAGAACTTTGCAAAAGGTAGCTTGACTAGATCAATTGAATTTTTTTTAAAAAAATATCCATTAACTAAAAATATGTATGCTGAGGTAAATGAGAAGAATATTGCAAGTAAAAAAACCTTTTTAGGTGTTGGTTTTGAAAAATATAAAGTATATAAAAAGAATGGTTATTATATAAAAAATTTCTCATCAAATAGAAATTGAATGACAATTATATTTGAAAAAATAATTCCAACGGAAAATCAGTTTGAAAAACTCTATTTTTTGTTAAAAAATAGAAAGCATTCAGTGAGCCATAACAAGCTACCATCGAAAACTGAACATAAAAAATTTGTGATAGAAAATCCATATCTTGAGTGGTATTTATTTTATAGGGATAAGAATTTATTAGGATCTTTTTATCTTCAGTCTGATAATTCTATTGGTTTAAACCTAGATAAACCTAACAAAAATGATTTAATTGAGATAGTGGAATATATAAAAGCTAATCACAATCCACTTCCACCTATAAAGTCATTAAGAAGGGGGGAATTTTTTTTAAATGTGGCTGCTGAAAATTTAGACCTGATTAAAATCTTAAAAAAATTAGATAAAACTGAAGTTCAGCGTTCTTTTGTAATTTAAATTGTAAAAATTATTTTGCCAGATACATTAAGTTTAATTTATAAAGGTCTTGTATATTTAAATTCTTGATTTATGAGTTTCCTATTGAAAACAAATAACTATTGATACATTTATCTAATATGACAAAAAAAAAAGCCACATTATACACTTCTGCTATCTTAAATGGGGGCTGGCTTTTAATTTGTACAGACATTGCATTGTGGCTTCATAAATCTGAAGGTTATGAAAAAATAACTATTGAACAAACCTCAAATTATAATCCTTTTAATTTATTCAGTTTACTTTTACGTATTAAAAACTTGTCTTCATATTTAACGTTGAATAAATTAAAAAAATTATGGAGATATTTAAATTTTAAATCTAAAAAATTAGGAAGTTTCGCTAAGTCTAAATCCCAAAAAGATAAAATTTCTGACTTATCGAATTTCACTTCCGGAAAAATTGACGAGTCAAGTATTATCATTGGTGAATTAGAAATTAAATTTAAAAGAAACATATTTAAAAAAAAACACTTTTTACTAAATTATTTGACTTTAAGTTTTAGGGTAATTGTTGATTACCTAAATTATTTTAGTAAGTCTGCTCTTAAGAATAAAGCCTACCTTGAGTATAAAGTTGCTAATGTACATGCAGGATTGCATGTTTTGTCTGAGGCTTTAAGGTCTGATTATAAGTCTTGTGGCAGTATATTTCATTGTCGACTTGGTATTCTCACAGCTTTATATAAGTTGCACAATAATCTTTCACAATTTAAAGAAGTCAACTTTTTAAAAGAGGGAAGCACTTATGTAAGTGGACCAGCTCAGCAATATATCTACGGTTTTTCTTCTAGGCTTATGTCTGATCAAGGTGCGTGTTTTATTGAGATAAGCAGTATACAACAACCTTATATCAAGCTTGAACTTGAAGATAAATACTATTCAAGGCTAAGTCAAATTCCTAAGGAGTTAAATTTTACAAGTATCAATAAAAAAAAAGTTTCTGAATATTATAAAAAAAGAATAGAAAAACCTTGGGAAGTTTTTAATTATAAAGTTGAAAAATATTCTTCTAGTAGAGAATTAACAAATCTCAATGGTATTACAGTTATTCTATATTTACATATTTTCACTGATGCTCAGTATGTTTATGGATATGATGGATATCATGATCTAATGGATTGGTGTTTGAAAACTATTTCTTTACTTAATTCAAATGAACACATATCAAAGGTTGTTGTTAAGCCTCATCCTGAATGTACTAATGCGCACCATCCTGGTGATGTAATTGCAAATAAGTATTTGAAATCTAAACTTTCAAAATATGACAAAGTCGAGTGGTCTGACTTTCATTTTGATGTTAATCACATAAATAGTTCAGGATTAGTTGTGGGTATTACGCATCATGGTAGTGTTGCAGAGGAACTAGTGTTTAATAAGATACCTGTCATTGCTTCTATACACTCTAATTGGGGAGAGGAGTATAAATTTGGATATTGGTGGAAAGATGTAAAAGATTATGAAAATTTGATTTCAACTAAAGCAATCACAGAACTTGTCGTTACCAACGCCCAAACAGATGAGCTTTATCGTTATGCTAGTGATCTATATTTTAGTGAAAATTCAAAAAAAATCTTCAAATATGACTCAACTTGGCAGGACATGTTGAGAATATATGATGGAGTTGAAGATCGTAATGAGCATGGAGAAAATATGGAACAAATAAATTATCTGGTTAGTAAAATAGATCCTGAAGATAGACAATTTAAAGAGTATATCAACACCAGACTTCAACGTATCAATTTATTAAAAGACCTTCCAACAAGACTAACAATATAGATTTAAATGAAAATTTCATTCATAATTCAAAATTATAATTACCATGGTGGGGCACAAAAAACGGCTAGCATATCTTACTATCTTCAATCCCTTGGCCATGATGTAAATATTATTGTTATAAGATGTGATGAAGGTGATCTTGAAAGTCGGCCAAATTGCAAAGAAGTATCTTAATTTTATAGAAAATGTAATGAATAATAGTGGAAATTTAAATGATCCAATTTTATAATGTAATTTGATTTATGTTTAATAAAATTAAACACATAAAATTAATTGATTTTTCAACTTGTGAAGTTATGACTATAATTTTAATTATATAAAAACTTTTTTAGTGAAACCTGATAAATTGAATGCTGTAACACATACTCATTATTGGGGCTATGAAAATAAAAAATATTTTTCAAAAAGTTATTTGAATAAGATAAGATATTTTCTAAAATATGTGATCAATAAATTATTTCTTAATAATCTTGGATATCAGATTGTCCAAAAGTTCTCAAATTACAGAAAAGAACAGAGATCATACTTAAAAAATTCAGAGATTTTATCATTAAGAAATATACAAATTTCAGATTACTTATTTCAGTTTGGGTTAGGATTTGGTATTGAATTCAAAAAAACAAAATTACTTAATAGTATTGAACGTTACGAAGAGATTTTTAGGAATTCAAAAATTAGAGATTTAAATGGGGGGTTTGGTTTTAACAATGGACTCTTCTTTTATGTTTTAATTTCACATTTTCAGCCAAAAAAAATTTTAGAAAGTGGTGTGTGGAGGGGATATTCTACATTTTTGATTGATGAAGCAACGCCAATTGAATCTAAAATCTTGTCTTTTGATATTAACTTAGACAAAAGAGAGTTCATATCAAAAAAAGCATCTTATTTTGAGAGTGATTTATCACTTGTATCTGACGTAAATTTTAGCAAAGTAGATTTTGCATTATTCGATGATCATGTCTCTATTTATGATAGACTTAAATTTTGTTTAAAAAATGAAATTGAAATCGTAGTTGTTGATGACGATCTCAGTGTGTCCCAGGTTCATAGCGATCCTTGGCCTCCTATACCTACTGCTTCAATGATTTATAATTATGAGAAAATTCCAAAAAAGTTTAATTGGATATGTAATGGAATGCTGGCCAATGCTGACATTGGTGGTATTGCAGTAAATGATATCCGTGAACATTATAAATACATCCCTTTTCCTCAATTAGCTGAATTTACAGGATACCAAGACACTTCATTCACAAGTTTTTTATTAAAACGTTGATGAGATAGTGATAAAAAAAACTACATTATATACTTCAGCTTCATTGAATGGATCTTGGCTTTTAACAATAATTGATACCGCACTTTGGCTTCATAAATTTAGTGGTTATAACCATATTACAATTAAAACTATCTCGAATTATAACCCATTTAACTTTTTCAGTTTATTTTTACGTCTTAAGAATCTGTCATCATACATCAATAAGCAAAAATTAGAAAAATACAGAAATTTTATTAATCACTCTAGCATTAAAAATAATAAACTCACTAAATTATCTAGTTTTGCTACAGGAAAACTAGACCAAGCTGATTTAACTATTGGTGATTTAGAAATTGAATTTGTAAGAGAAAAATTAGCCAAAAAAAAATCTATATTAAATTTTTTAATCATAAGTTACAAAATGGGATTAGATTACCTAAAATATTTTAGTAAATCTGCTCTTAAAAACAAAGCTTATCTCAAGTATAAAGTGGCCAATGTACATGTAGGATTGCATGTTTTGTCCGAGGCCCTAAGGGCTGATTATAAGTCTTATGGCAGTATATTTCATTGTCGACTTGGTATTCTTACTGCTTTATATAAATTACATAGTTCTGTTAAAGAATATAAGCAGATTGTTTTGCCAAAACAAAGCAATTCTTTTGTTTGTGGTCCAGATCAAGAATATATTTATGGTTTTTTCTCCAGATATATGTCCGATCAAGGTGTGCATTTTATTGAAATGAGTTGTCTGAAATATCCTTACATTAAGCGTAAGCTTAATGAAAAGTATTATTCAAGATTAAATCTTTCTAAATTAGAAATAGATTTTCTTGACGTTGAGAAAGACAAAATTACTGAATATTATCAAAATAGAATAGAGAGGCCTTGGGAGGTGTTTAGGTATAAAGTTGAAAAATATTCCGCAAATAAAGAATTAACAAATCTCAATGGTGTTACAGTTATTCTATATTTGCACAGTTTCACTGATGCCCAGTATATTTATGGATATGATGGATATCATGATTTAATGGATTGGTGTTTAAAAACTATTTCTTTGCTTAATTCAAATGAGTATGTTTCAAAAGTTATTGTTAAACCTCATCCTGAAAGTACTTCTGCGTACCACCCTGGAGACTCTATAGCGAATGAATATCTAAAATCCCAAATATCTAGTTTTGATAAAGTTGAATGGGCTGATTTTCATTTTGATGTTAATCATATAGACACTTCAGGATTAGTTGTTGGTATAACTCATCATGGTAGTGTAGCAGAGGAGTTGGTATTTAAAAAAATTCCTGTGATTGCTTCTACATATTCTAATTGGGGTGAAGAATATAAATTTGGATATTGGTGGAAAGATATAAAAGATTATGAAACTTTAATATCAGGTAAATCAATTACAGAACTTATTGTAACCAATACTCAAACAGATGAGCTTTACCGTTATGCGACAGATCAATATTTTAATACCAACAAAGATGTAAATTTTAATGTTGCTTCAACGTGGCTAGATGTGTTAAAAATATATGATGGTGTAGAAGATCGTCTTGAGCATGGTGAGAACATGGAGCAGGTGATGCAAATAGTGAGCAAGCTAGATCCTGAGGATAAACAGTTTAAAGAGTATATAAATACCAGACTCCAACGCATCAATTTATTAAAAGATAATTCTAAAGATATTGTTGTAAAAGCTTAAATGAAAATTGCATTTTTAATTCAAGACTATGACTATCATGGTGGGGCACAAAAAACTGCTAGTTTAGCTAAACAATTTCAACAATTAGGCCATGATGTTACTATTATTGCTATTCGATGTAAAGAAAGTGATTTTGGTTGTCGGCCAAAAATTTTTTCAAACGTGTTGGATTTAAAATGCACTAATTTCATTTCCAGCGTTTTAAGTTTAACAAAGCTTTTTCGTAATTCTCAATATGAAATTTTTATATGTATTGGTGGTTATAGCAACCTTTGTGCTGGATTAGCTAAGTGTTTTAGTCGATCTTCACTTACAATAATAGGTTCAGAGAATTTTGCAAAATCTGTTCTTATAGGAGATTATGTAAAACCATTTTTGAGATTTTTAAAACCATTATTTCAGTTTGCTTATACCCAGTTAAATGGATTATTTTTTGTATCTGATAAATTGAGATTAGAGTTCTTAAAAAAAAACTCTTGGCATCCGTCGAGATGTATTACAATCTATAACCCAATTCGATCATTAAAAAAAAATATTATAGAGAAAAAGAAAAAAGATTCAGGCATTATATTTTTAGGTGTTGGTGTTTTAGAAGAAAGAAAAAGATTTGATTTACTTTTAAAATCTTTTTCATTAGTTGCAAAACCCAATGATAAGCTTTTAATTGCTGGTACCGGTCCATTAAAAGATGAGTTAATAAATTTATCAAAAAATTTAAAAATTCAATCCCAGGTTAACTTCTTAGACTATGTTGAAGATATTGAAAAGTTAATGAAGAATTCTGACATTTTAGTGTTAACATCAAATTCAGAGGCATTTGGGATGGTTTTAGTGGAAGGATTAGCGGCTGGAATGCAGGTAGTTAGCACTAATTCCTTTTCTGGTCCAGCTGAAGTACTTGGAAATGGTCGTTATGGTTTTTTGGCAGAGGTCGATAATGTTAATTCTATAGCTTCTTCGATGAAAGCTGCAACAGAGACTCCAAAATCTCAAGAAATAATTTATGAAGGTGCATCGAGGTTTTCATTAAACTCTATTGTTAAGAGTTATATAGAATTTATTGAAAGAGTTTTAGTAAATAAAGGTAGATTAAATAGTCGATTAGAAAAAATAAATTTTACAAGTAAAGAAAAAAAAAGAAAAAAAATATTAATTAATATCAGCATTATAACTCCAGTATATAGAGGCATGAGTATATTTACAAATCAGATTGTTCAAGAATTGATTAAAAGTGATGATTATGATTACGTATTTGTATCTGGAAATAAAATAGATAATAAAACATATGAAATGCTGTTAAATAGTGAACATTCTTATAAACAAATTAATATGCCCTTGGTTGTTTTTGATCAAATTGTAATTCCTTACTTAATTAAGAAATACAAGCCTCACATCTGCTGGTTTCCAGCAAACACATTTCCATTAATTTTAAATAAGAGTTCTAAATATATAATAACAATTCATGATCTTATTTTTTTTATTAGGGAATTTAAAATTCCCAACATATATCAAAAAATTGCAACTTATTATCGAGTGATAAATTTATTAATGGGTATTAAGAGAATAAATAAAATTACAAGTGTTTCAAAAACAATGATGCATGAGATATCTTCAAAATTTTTTGATAAAAAAAAAATAAATGAAAATAATGTTTTAACTAATTCATTTATAGCTAGAGAAAGTTATAGTAAAAAAATTTTTAAAAAACTTGATTTAGACACTGTAGATAAATATTTTTATTCTATTGTAGGTAATGGACCTCATAAAAATTTAAATTTTCTAATTGAGTCATTTAATAAATTTTCAAAGAATAATAAAAACTACAAACTTGTGATCAGCGGAGCATTTAAAGCCAAATATAATAATTTTAGTAAAAATATCATTTTTACTGAATTTATATCCGAAGAGGAAAAAATCTCACTTATAAAAAAGGCAGAACTATTTATATTTCCTTCTCTTGTAGAGGGATTTGGTATACCTTTAATAGAAGGCTTATTTTATAATCCCAATGTATTGGTAAGTGATATACCAATATTTAGAGAAATAGGAAAAAAATATGTTAAATATTTTGATCCCCACGATAAAGATTTTCTTACAAAATATTATAAAAAAAATGTAACAACACCTATTAACCACAAAGAAGCAAAAAATTATATTTTAACAGAATTTAGTATAAATAAAACTGTAAAAAAATTGAAAGCTAATTTTGATGAGCTCTAATAAAAAAGTAGTTCGTTTCATGATTAATAGAAATGATGGTGCAAGTGAATATGATATTCAAATAGATAATGCTCTTAATGATTGGTTAAATAAAATTTCTTATTCTGTAAAAGATATTAAAGACTATAAATCATTTCCTCGTTTTTTAGCTCTTATTATTTTTTGGCTTCGTTCACAGTATATGTTGTTTTTTGGAAATATTGATATTGCTATTGTATCTCCATGGATGATGTTTTTTTATCCCAAGCATGTTTCTATAATTTGTATATCACACCACTATGACCCATCAGTTTTCAAGGGAATAAGACGAATGTATGTAAATTTATCACACTGGCTTTTTATTTTTCAGCATTCCAGAGTAGATCTGGTTGTTTCTTGCTCAAAATATTGGAGCAAATACTACAAAGAAAGAGGTTTTAAAAAAACAATAACAATATTTAATGGTTTTGATATTGAAAGTATGGACAAGTCTTTAGTTGTACAAAGTAGTAATTTGGTTTTAAGGCGATTCAATTTAATCAGTAAACAATACTTACATCTAGGCAGCTTTGGTCCTGCAAAAGGTCAAAAGACTGCAATAAGGCTCCTCAAAAATACTGGGCTTCCAATGATTGCAACAAGCCCTTCTAGAGAAATTACGAGAAATAATTTAAAAGACATTCAATTAATTAATGTAACTTTTGAAGAATATAATGTTTTATTAAAAAACGCCAAAGCAACAATATGTATGTCTGAGTTTAAAGAGGGGTGGTGTCGTGTGTTGCATGAGGCTGCTATTCATGGCACTCCAATTTTAGGTTCGGGACTTGGAGGAATGAAAGAGTTACTTGAGATAGGAGGTTTTGCAGCTTCTACAACTGAAATATTGGAGGAAGATTTAAAAACTCGTACTAAAGAAGATTATGTTTCAAAAGATAAAGTGAAACTTTACAGAGAGTTTACTTTAGAAAAATTCTATGAAGCATGGCGATTTTGCGTGCTTGATTTATTAGATGTATAAAGGAATAACTTATAAATTTACGACTAAACTATCAGGTATTAGTATACTAATTATATCATCTCTATTTGCTTTGTTGATTGGTTTTGGATTATATGGATATGGCATGGATTACTATGGTGCTTATTCCAAAGGATTTGAATGGAACAATGTACGAATAGAATTTTTTACTTATCTAGGTTTTAAAATTGCAACTCTCACTATATTGGGTGTTCATATTGGTGTTTATGTTACAACCTTTATTGTTTCGTTATCGACAGGTTTTTTAATAAGAGATTACATGCAATCTAAGCAAAGTTTTTCTTTAATTTTTTTTTTAATACTCTTCGTTATCACTATTCACACATGGCCTATTATAATGTCTACAAGTAACGCAATGAGACAAGGCTTGGCCATGTCATTTATATTTTTTACTTTAATTTGTAGTATTCAAAAAAAATACTTTTGGATGGTTCTGTTTTCCTTTTTTGCTATCACATCCCATAAAACTGGCTTACTTTTTGTGATGATAATCATTTTTGCCACAATATTAAATAAACTACTTGCAAATTTTTCTCATAATAAAAAGGTTATATTTAACTTCTTAATTGGCACATTGCTATTAATCAGCACTTATTATTTTTTAAATATTTTCATTTTGCCTGATAATTTTGAACCTTCCAGAATAATTTCAGGAGATTATAGGGGACCTTTTGTCTTAATTGCTTTCATTTATGTGATCATTTCAATTTTTTATAAAAGTATATTGGACAATTCAATTAATTTAAGCTTATATTATTTTGGTTTTATTTCACTTGGAATTTTAATGAACGGTCTTAATTGGCAGTATGAAAGGTTGGTTATGATGATGATTATTCCATATATTCTTTCTTTTGGGACAATATTCAATAGATCTTCTTATAAGCTTTACTTAATTTCAGCTATTTTATTATTATTTTTTTTAACAATCTACGCTGGTATTTATAAAAATGGACTTTTTTACCCAGACGATATCTTCATTCAGTCAATTATAAACTCATAGAAATATATATTTTAAAGATATTATTGATTTTGATTCAAATTTTAACTGATGTAGAAAAGGTAATATAAAATATATTATTGTTTTTACGGTTTATCTAGTTATTTAATAGGTTTGAAATGAACTCAAATAATACAAATATTTGTTTGATCGGACTAGGTTATGTAGGGCTTCCGTTAGCAGTAGCTTTTGCTGAGAAATTTAAAGTAGTTGGCTTTGACATAGATGAATCTCGAATTAGAGACCTTAAAGACGGTATTGATAAAACACTTGAGGTTGAGAGTAATTTACTAGAATCCGTTAAGTCAAATATTAGTTACACATCTAATATTCAAGATACAAAGAATTGTAATATTTATATTGTTACGGTACCTACGCCTATTGATAAAGTGAATCGTCCTGATCTAACTCCTTTATTGGAGGCATCCAAGACTGTTGGAAGTGTTTTAAAAAAGAATGACATAGTTATTTTTGAATCTACTGTATATCCAGGTGTAACAAGAGATTGTTGTGTGCCTGAATTAGAAAAATCCTCAAGTTTAATTTTTAACAAAGATTTTTTTTGTGGTTATTCTCCAGAAAGAGTTAGTCCTGGTGACAAAGAGCATACAGTTAAAAAAATTCCTAAAGTAACTTCTGGATCTACTCCAGAAATTGCCAAAAAGGTTGATCAACTTTATAAAGAAATTATTATTGCTGGTACATACCTCGCACCTAATATAGAAGTCGCTGAAGCTTCTAAAGCTATTGAAAATACCCAGCGCGATGTAAATATCGCCCTAATTAATGAATTAGCTCTAATTTTTGATCATTTAGGCATTGATACTAATGAGGTGATTGAGGCGGCTGCTAGTAAGTGGAATTTTATTAAATTTTCTCCTGGTTTAGTAGGAGGTCACTGTATTGGTGTTGACCCTTATTATCTAACTTTTAAAGCTAAAGAGATGGGATACAAACCAAATTTAATTTTAGCTGCTAGACAAATTAATAATGGTATGGGTAAATATATTGCTGATAAGACCATTAAAGAAATGATAAAAGTAGGAAAAGTTTTAAAAGATTCAAATATTTTAATTCTAGGTTTAACTTTTAAAGAAAATTGTCCAGATATACGTAATAGTAGAGTCTTTGACATTATTAGTGAATTAGAGGATTTTGGTGCTAATGTTGATGTTTATGATCCTTGGATAGACTCATTAAAAAAAAATTCTAATCACAGACTCATCATGGACCCTTTAAAGTCAAATAAAAAATACGATGCTATAATTGTAGCTGTTAAGCATAATCAATTCAAGAAATATACATCTAAAGATTATTCTCGTTTATCTAGAGATGAAGAAGTAATTATTGATATTAAAAATATTACTAAAAATCCAACTTGGAGACTATAAATATTCTAAGTGTCATTTAGAGGTGATTTGATTTTAAAAAAAAGACTTTAAAAATGAAAATAATTTACTTACATCAATATTTCAAATTTCCAAATGAGTCTGGTGGAACACGCTCCTTTGATTTAGCAACTAGTTTTCTAGGGTTGGGGTATCATGTTGAAGTAGTTACATTAACTTCTGATATAAATTATAATACAGGTAATCGCTGGTCTAAAATAGAAAAAAACGGACTGGTGGTGCATTATACCTACCTCCCTTATGAAAATGATATGTCCTACTACCAGCGTTTAATTGTCTTTTTTAAATTTCTTTGGTTTTCAACACTAAAAATATTATCTTTAAAAGGCGATATAGTTTTAGCAACCTCTACACCGCTTACTATTGGGGTTCCTGCACTATTAAAAAAATGGTTTCATAAAACACCTTTTGTTTTTGAAATCCGAGATATTTGGCCTGAAGCTGCAATTGCTATTGGTACAGTGAATAATAAAATTTTACAGAAAATTTTATACTGGTTGGAGTATCTAATTTATAAACAAGCTATAGCTTTGGTACCACTTTCAGTAGATATGAAACAATCTATAATTACACGTTATCCAAAACTAGTTAAAAAGCCTATCCAAGTAATAGAAAACATTTCAGAAATTAATCGTTTTCAAAATGGTTATAAGAAAGAAGCATCGATTTTAAAGAAAAAAATTGGTTTTAAGCCTCGCTTTACAATTTTGTACGCTGGTACTTTTGGCCAGGTTAATGGTATTGATTATGTTATTGAATTAGCAATTAGATTAATTCATGTAGATCCCACCATAGTATTTGTATTAATTGGTAATGGAATTGAAAAAAGATTACTAATCAAGAAAGCCAAACATAAAAAAGTTTTAAATAAAAATATTTTTATTCTTGATAGTGTTTCTAAAAAAGATTTGCCCCAGCTATATTTTGAATGTGACATGGGAAGCTCTTTCGTTATTCCAGTTAAGAAGCTTTGGGCAAATTCAGCCAATAAATTTTTTGATACTCTTGCCGCAGGCAAACCAATTTTAATTAATTATAAAGGATGGCAAAAAAATGTAATAATTAAAGAAAATATTGGTTATGTATTACCAGTTGTAATTAATGACAGTATGGTAAAAGAGTTTGTGTTGTATTCTCAAAATAAATTATTAATTAAATCGCAAAAAGAAAATGCTTTTAACATCGCAAAAAAAAATTATGCAAAGGATGTGGCAACATTGAAATATAATTCAATATTTAAACAAATTTTTACAAATGTTAAAAAACAAAACTTATAGTATTTTATAATATGAATAATAAATTTTCACCTTGGCCATCTTTTACAAAAGAAGAGGCCGAAGCTGTTCAAAGTGTTTTGTTATCCAATAAAGTTAATTATTGGACAGGTAATGAATGTAGGAAATTTGAAAAAGAGTTTTCTGAGTGGTCTAACACAAAATATTCAGTTGCTTTAAGCAATGGAACTGTGGCTCTTGATGTTGCGTTTAAAGCTTTAAATATTGGATATGGCGATGAAGTTATTGTTACTTCGCGTTCTTATATTGCCTCAATCTCATCTATTGTAAATTCTGGAGCAAAACCAGTTTTTGCTGATGTGGATTTAAATTCTCAAAATATTACTTCTGAAAGTATTAGGTTAGTTATGACTGATAAAACTAAAGCAATTGTTTGTGTTCATTTGGCTGGTTGGCCTTGTGAGATGGATGAAATAATGGCTCTTGCTAACAAGCATGGATATTATGTAATTGAGGATTGTGCCCAAGCACATGGAGCAAATTATAAAGGTAAATCTGTTGGATCGTTTGGGCATATCGGTTGCTGGAGTTTTTGTCAGGATAAGATAATGACCACAGGTGGAGAAGGTGGAATGGTAACAACAAAAGATGAGTCTTTATGGAGAAAAATGTGGGCTTATAAAGATCATGGCAAAAGTTATGAGGCTGTTTATGAGCGGGAAAAACCAAAGGGTAATGAGTTTAGATGGTTAAATGAGTCTTTTGGAATTAATGGACGTATGACCGAGATGCAAGCTGCAATTGGTCGTATTCAGTTAAAAAAAATGTTCGATTGGCATAAAAAGCGCTTAATTAATGCAAACTATATTTGGAATGCAGCAAAAAATTGTAAAGGATTAAGAGTGGCTGCTGTTCCTAGTTATATTGAACATGCTGCTTACAAGTGTTATGTTTTTGTTGAGGGTGGAGTTGAGTTGCGTGATAAAATGATTACGCAGATAAATGAAAAAGGAGTGCCATGCTATACAGGAGCTTGTTCAGAAGTCTATTTAGAAAAGGCATTTGAAAATACAGATTTTAGACCAAAAAAAAGACTAGTAAATGCAAAAAGACTTGGAGAAACGAGCTTAATGTTCATGGTTCATCCAACTTTAACTAAAGAAGAAATTCAAAAAACATGTAATGTTTTAACAGAAGTAGCTCGAGCTAATTAATATTAACTTAATTATTTATAATATTTTTGTCTAAGAAGATTCTTGCCCAAATCTCAATACAAAGTAACGCAAAAATACTATATGAGGCGTCAGTTTTACCTTTCTTGTCTTCGTTTAATAATCGTGTAACAGCCTTAGCATCAAACCAATTCCTATTATTAATTGAAGTTTCGGATAGAGTATCCCAAACTAGTGTTTTTAGTGGTCCATGTATCCAGTTTCTTATAGGCGCACCAAAACCTGTCTTTGGGCGATAAATAATATCATCTGGCAAAATTCCCTCCATAGCTTTCTTAAATATCCACTTACCTTCTTTACCGTTCTGTTTGTATTGAACAGGTAACTGGGCAGCAAGCTCAACTAAATCAGGATCTAATAAAGGCACTCTTACTTCAATTCCTTCTGCCATACTCATTTTATCGGTATAATTAAGATTATGATCTGCTAGATAATGTTTTTGCTCTAAATAAAGCATCTTGTTTAAAGAAGGCGTATCTTGAGGAATATCGGCTAAAGATTGTTCTAAAGGATTAATAAGTGGTAATTCTGCTCTTAATTCATCGGATAATAAATTGTTCACAGTATCAGGACTAAGCCAGTTAAAGTAACTAGCAATTCTACTGTCACCATCAAGTTCAGCATACTGAAATGCCTTTGCGATACGTCTTATACTAATTGGACTATCGGGTAAACGCTTTGCTGTTGCAGACATAAATCTACGAATATTTTTTGGGAAGTATGACCAATACTTTTCCATCATTAAAGCCCAATGTCTTCTATAACCACTAAAGATATCATCTCCACCTGCACCCGATAAAAGTACTTTAATTTTATGTTCACGTGCTAAACGAGATATAAAAAGTGTATTTAGAGCAGCAGGATCTGCTTGTGGTTCATCTAGGTGATAAATCATTTTTGTTAATTCATCGGCCATTTCAGGACCAACGTGCACTGTAAGTAAATCAACATCAAAATGTTTGGCTACACGTTGTGCATAAGGCAAATCAGTAACTATACCTTCTTTCTTTGATGTTTTATCATCTATTGATATTGTAAAACACTTAAGTCTTTCATTACCAACCATATCCTTTGCAAAAGCAGTAATCGCACTAGAGTCTAGACCTCCGGATAGAAATGCACCAACAGGAACATCCGAAACCATCTGTCGTTCTACAGCAGTTTTTATAGAATTCCGAACTGCAATTTTTGCATTATTTATTGAAATATTATTAATTTCTTTTGTTAAAGTTGGGGTATAAAAACGCCATTTTTTATTAACCCTTCCCTCTTGTATTGTCATTGCATAACCAGGCTCAAGCTTCTTAACAGATTTTAACGTTGTTGAAGGCGTAGGCGACCATAAATAAGTTATATGTGAAGCAAGTGCTACAGGATTAATCTTGCGAGAAACTGACGACTCTTTCAAAATTGATTTTATCTCGCTAGCAAATATAAAACCTTTTGACGTTTCGCTATAATATAGAGGTTTAACTCCCATATTATCTCGGGCTAAAAATAATTGTTTTTTTCTACTATCCCAAATTGCAAAAGCAAAAATACCATTCAATTTATTTAAAATTTCAAAGCCATATTTTAAATAAAGATTAAGAATAACTTCTGTATCTGAGCTTCCTTTAAAATGATAACCATCTGCTACTAATTCATCGTAAAATTCTTTTGTATTATAAACTTCACCGTTATAAATTATTGATACATCATTATTTTTGTTAAAAAGAGGTTGATGACCCGTCGATGAGAGATCACGAATTGATAGTCGGCGATGCGCTAGCCCCACACCACAAGCTTTATAATGCCAAACACCTACATCATCAGGTCCTCGATGCGCTTGCGCATGGTTCATATCATTTAACAATGAAGGTTCAAATGAACCGTAAAATCCTGCAATTCCACACATGGTATTTCTTATCTTACTATCTTTATTATAAATTCACACATTTATTTTAAAAAACACTACACGTTGCAAGATAAATTTAAAATATATGGACCAGAGAGTTTTTTCTAAGAATAGTGAAATGTTTGGAAATACTACATTCGGTTAATCAATTAAAGCTCAAGACCAAACGGTTTAAAAATATATCATGACTAGACTTAGAAGTTTCAATTTATTAAGATATATTTATGATAACAAAATTTAAATCTTAATTACTTAGAATAAAAAGTATATGCCTCTAGTTCATTATAAAAAAAATTTTAAATAAATATCTTAAATTTATGTATCAAAAATATTTAAAAAGATTATTTGATATAAGTTTTAGCCTCAGCTTAATTATTTTTTTATTTCCAATTATGATTTTTATTTTTTTTTTGGTATGGATTAATATAGGATTTCCAATTTTTAAGCAAAAAAGACCAGGCTTAAAAAGTAAAATTTTTACATTATATAAATTTAAAACTTTATACGATGCTTCCGTACATGTTTCTCAAAAGAAAAGACAGAATAAAGTAGGTAATTTTTTGAGAAAAACAGGTCTAGATGAATTACCACAATTATTCAACGTATTAGAAAATGATATGAGCTTAGTAGGTCCTAGACCTTTATTGGTAGAATATTTAAAAAAATATACAAATTATGAAAAAAAAAGGCATTTAGTTAAACCAGGAATTACAGGTTTGGCACAAGTTAATCCAGATTCATCAGGGGTAAAATCGTGGAAAAAAAGTATAAAATTAGATATCTATTATTCAACAAATGTCAGTTTTTTTTTAGATGTTCAAATACTTTTTAAAACAATAGAGTTAATATTATTCAAAAAAAAACAATATAAAGATTTTAAAAAATTTTATGAATAAAAGATTAGCAATTATTGGAGCTGGTGGTCATGGTAAAGTTGTTGGAGAAATTGCTTTGTTAAACAAATATGCGGTGATTGATTTTTTTGACGATCGATCAAACGAAATTAAAGAATTCTCATTTACTATTAAGGGAACATTAGATTTTTTAAAAAATAATAAAAAAAATTATGATGATTTCTTTGTTGCAATAGGTGATAACCAGATAAGAAGTGATAAGATAAAATGGTTGAAAAAATATAAAATGAATATTGTTAGTTTGGTACACCCAAAATCAACCATTAGCAAATTCAGTTCCCTCGGAATAGGGACTTGTGTTATGGCTAATGCTGTAGTTAATCCCGGAACATTAGTTAAAGAGGGTGTAATTGTTAATACTTCCACTTCGATTGATCATGATTGTATTATAGAAGATTTCGCACATATTTCTCCGAATTGTTCACTATCTGGTAGTGTAAAAATTGGAAAATTCACACATCTGGGCACAGCTACATCTGTTCATCCAGGAATTCATATTGGCAAAAATGTAAAGACAGGAATAGGCTCGAGGATATTTAAAAATGTTTTAAATGACACAACTTTTAAAAATTAAGAAATTAATTCTTTATTTTTTAATAATAAAGATACTGATCACTCTAGTGTTTTTTTTTATAATGGAGCCAGTATTTAATCAAAGTGTTTTTAAGTATAATGATTTTGGAAAATATTCGACCCTTAATATTGAAGTAGGAGGGAACATTGGTTATAGATTGTTGATCTCATTCCTTGGGATCTCCAATATAGGGGAGCCGTTACCAATATTTCTTGCTTTTACTTTAAATATACTTGTTGATATTGGGTGGATTTATTTATTATACAAACATCTGAGTTTTAGAGGACTTTTTCTTTTTATCTTGATGCTTGGTCTTCAACCTTATGCTGCTGTATATACATTGAAGTTTACTACAATAATATTTGCAAAAATAGCTCTCCTCTTTTTTTGCAGAGAACTTTTTTATGGAGGTTTCAATAAAATTAAGCAAAAAACACTTACACTGGGTGAGTTTTTATTTTGGACTTTCCTTACTTTTATGAGAACTGCAAATGTATTTAGTGCTGTTCCTTATTTTTTTTTAAAATTAAGAAATCATCCTTTAAAAGCTATATTGATAATAATTGGCTTTATTTGCATAATGTATCTAGCATCTCCTAATTATGTTGGTGATGCCCATGAAATACCAAATCTACCTTGGAGTTTGAATTATGTTAAAGAATTATTAGGGATTGAAAACAATTTTATAGCCTTATTGTTTACAGTTGTGTTTAGAGTCCTTCTTTTATTTGGTGCAAGAGAAAAATTATTGGGAGAGGGAATAGAGCAATTTTTGGTTTGGGGTATTCCAGGACTTGAATTGAGTGTGTATTTATTTCTTGGAGTTGTGCAGCTTGTCGGTTTTTATTTAGCTGTACGTTTCTTTTTTCAACAATATGGAGTTGTATCATTAGTCATTCTAATTCCAATTGGTGCGTATATTTTAACATATCCACAACAGAGGTATCTCATTCCATTTATACCTATCTGCCTTTTTGGCCTAGCATTAGGATTTGATAATATGGCAAAAAATTTTAAAAAATTAAAATATTAGATAAATTACTGTTTAACCACCATACTTTCCTAAGTATTTTTATGGTAGCTAAATTTATTTTAATTATTTACTGCTAACTTAATTATTTTTGTGAATGCCTAAAATAATATCGTATTGAAGTTTTTTAAAATGATTTGTCTTAACTAGACTTAATTGATACCCAAACAATGAACCTAACATCATACCAAGTAGTCTAGCAATTAGATTATTTCCAAAATCAAATCTCTTTTTAATAATGTAAAAATCATAGTTAAGTTGCGACAGGTATTCTATTGTTTCAGAGGACGAATTATTTATCTGCTCAGCTCCCTGTTCAAATAATATCACAGGTCTATTTGAATTTATAATTTTTTCTGCACCTTTTAGAGCATTAAACTCATGTCCTTCCACATCAATTTTAATTAATGAAATACCCTCTTCTTGAAGAGCTTTTATCTCATCAGCTATTTTAACATCTATATATATTTGTTTGTCATGAGAAGATGTATCGTAATTTGGAGTTTTAATTTTTGTGCCACCAAAGTTAGTTGAGTCAAATGAACATAATAAACTTTCATTTTTATCACTTAAGCCAAAATTATATGTAACTATATTTTTTTTAGTATTAGAATATTTTGAATTTAAGGATAGCACATCATAAGTTTTTGGATTTGGTTCAAACGAATGAATTTTTTTGAAAAATTTTGAGAGAAAAACTGAATGATTTCCAATGTTAGCACCTATATCAAGAGCTGAAAGATTTTTTGAGTCAGGTAATTTCTCATTTATGAATTTCTCCAACATCTTCAGATGGTCATCTTCATAACGCCCATCAGTGTTTATAGATAAACCTATATCGTCAAATGATAATATTACAAGTTGAGGATTAATCTTTATATTTTTTTTAGCAATCTTTCTGTTGATTAAGCTTAAAAGTCTCTTAAATATTCTTGTTGAGTCATAATAAACTGGCGACTTAATAAGTGTTTTCAATTTTGATTGTTGCAAGTTAATTTTATTTGTATTTTTATATATTAATATTAGAATATCTTGTAAGTATAATTTTTTATTAAAGTTTTCAATTTAATTTTATGAATAAAAATATCAAAGAGTCTTTAGATATTATTTTATCTATTAATTTTTATTCAAAAAGAATAATTGCAATAATCATTGATGTTATTTTATGTATTTTGTGCACTTGGCTCGCTTTTGCACTAAGATTAGAGCAGTGGATTTTATTTAAAGATTTTAACTTTCTTCCAGCAATAATTTCTATAATTATTGTAATACCAATATTTTTTTTATTTGAATTATATCGTACCATATTTCGTTATACGAGTTTATCAATACTTTTAACAATATTAGCTGCTACATCTCTTTATGGATTATTATATTTTTTAGTTATCGGAGTATATGGCATTAACGGAGTTCCAAGATCTGTAGGTATAATTCAACCGATGTTATTATTTTTTGGAATTATTATATCAAGACTGGGAGCCAAATTTATATTTAATTATAATTTTAATTCCAAAAAATATAAAAATAAAAAAAATGTATTAGTTTATGGAGCTGGAGATGCTGGAAGACAACTAGTTATTGCTTTAGAAAATAGTCCTGAATTTAAAGTGTCTGGGTTTTTAGACGATAACAAGCAGTTGCATAAACGAATTTTATTAGGTCAAACCATATATTCTGTATTAAATTTAGAAAAATTGGTTAAAAACAAAAATATTAGTTTGGTATTTCTTGCATTGCCTACAATTAGTAGAGGTAAAAGAAATCAAATAATTGAAAAATTAAATCAACATAAATTAATTGTAAAAACACTTCCAAGTATATCTGATATTGTAGATGGTAGAATAACTTTATCTGATATAAAAGATTTAAATATCGACGATTTATTAAGTCGTGATCAAGTTAAACCAGATATTGGTTTATTAAATAAAAACATAAATTCAAAAAATGTAGTAGTTACAGGTGCTGGAGGATCTATTGGTTCTGAACTATGTCGTCAAATTGTAAAATTAAAACCAAATAAATTAATACTTTTAGAGCTAAATGAATTTGCTCTCTATAAGATATCTGAAGAACTAAAAGATTATAATAAAAACTTAAAGATAATTTCTTTACTTGTAAATGCGCAAGATCAAGCAAATTTAGAGACAATATTTGAACTCTTTAAAGTAGAGACTGTTTATCATGCTGCAGCATATAAACATGTGCCACTAGTTGAAGAAAACATTTGCGAAGGAGTTAAAAACAATGTTTACAGCACATTAGCTGTAGCAAAAGCAGCAACCACAAAAAAAGTTTCAAATCTTGTTTTAATATCAAGTGATAAAGCAGTAAGACCAACAAATATTATGGGCGCTTCAAAAAGACTTTCAGAGCTTTGTCTTCAGGGAATTTACAATAACGCTAAAGATATTAATATTCACTTTTCAATAGTTAGATTTGGTAATGTTTTAGAATCTTCTGGTTCAGTGATTCCAAAATTTAAAAAACAAATTAAACAAGGTGGACCAATTACTTTAACCCACAAAGATGTAACGCGCTATTTTATGACGGTTACAGAAGCTGCTCAATTAGTCATTCAAGCAGGAGCTATGGGAAAAAAATCAGAAGTATTTGTACTTGATATGGGTGATAGTATAAAAATTAGAAATTTAATTTATAAAATGGTTAAATTATCTGGATTTAGAATTAAAGACGATAAAAATCCAGATGGGGATATCGAGATTAAGATTATAGGTCTCAGAACTGGTGAAAAATTATATGAAGAATTGTTAATTGGGAATAATCCTCAAAAAACTAATCATCCAAAAATACAAAAAATAAGTGATCCATTTATTCCATTTGAGTTGTTAGAGCCTGAACTTAAAAATTTGAAAAATTTATTAGATAATTACAGAACAAGAGATGTTAAAGCCTTATTAGAAAAGTTAATAAAATCATATGAAACAAATTCAAACATTATCGATCATATACATAATGCACAATTAGTTAAAAATAAATATGATAAAGATCTGTCATCTTCTAAAAATTTTAACAATAAAATAATAAAAATTAAATGACTAAAAATTTACCATTAAGCATAAGTTCAAAAGTTTGTATGTTTCATTAAACTTAATTTTTAGCTTAATACTTTATTATTTAAAAAATTTTATTCTCTTCAATGAATAATAATTTTTAATTTTAGTACAAATTAACTTTATTTCGTTAAGAGGGTAATCAGGATAAAGAGGAAGCACCAACACGTGACCAGAAACATATTTGGTATTAGGACAATCACTTTTAAATTTTTTAAAAATACTTAACTGGTTGCAATCTCTATAAAAATACTTTGATATATCTAAATTATTCCTGATTAAATATTTATAAAGATCATTTCTATGTTGACACAATATAGGAAACCCGAGGTAGCAATCTCTAATATTATAAGAATATTTTTTAAAAGAAATTTCATTTATATAACTCAAATTTTTTGAGTAAATTTTTGCTCTTTTGTGCCTTTCCTTTTGTGCATTTTTAATTTTAAAATCCATTTGATAAATGGCAGAATAAACTTGGTAGTTTGAAATTTGCAAAAAATAATTCTCTTCCTTTTTTTTATTATATTTTTGTGGATTAGGGTCATTTTTTAATAGATTTTTAAAAGTTGAAATATTAAGAATTTCAGAAAATTTTATAAAATAAAATAAAATAAAAAAAATAAATTTTCTAGTAGCAATATAAAACTTTAAAATAAAAAAAGTCTTTGAAAATTTATAAAACAAATTTTTATTTATGAGTTTTTTTTTATATTGGTAAATTTTGTTTTGATAATTTAAATTGTTTGTAACAATTGCCCCTAAATCAATTGTTGAAATAAACTTAAATGGCCCGAAGCTATAAATTATAAAATGTTTTTTATTCAAATTTTCTTTTTTATTTGATTTCCTAAATGCTATTGCTCGATCTTCAATAAGGTAAATATCTTTAGACTTACAATAATCTACAATTTTAGCATATTCCAATGGCTCTATATGATAATGAGTTATAATTATTGCCAATGTGTTTTTATTAATTTTTTTTTTTAAATTATTTAAAGTGACAGAAAAATCACTTTTATTTATATCAAAAAAATCAGGTCTTAGATTTTCAGAGATAACCATATTCACAATATCAAATATAGTAAAAGAAGACATTAATACTCTATTTTTACTAGAATTGTCTCGTTTTATGAGATTCAAAATTATTTTTAATCCAACCCTTGCTCTTGGAACCAGAGTACAGAATTTTATTTTTGTAAATTCTGAAATTTTTTTTTCAAGTTTTTCCTGTATTAATTTGTTTTCATTAAAAAAATCTAAATTAATTAAAGATTTTAAGAATAAAATTATATTAAATTTATAAATTTTTTGTCTTGGTAAAATCATAATTTAAATTTTAAAAATTGAAATACCTCTGAAGTTATGATTTTTTTCAAAAAAAACCTCTTTAAACTTTTGACTTACATGGTCACGGAATCTAGGATTTGCGTAGACTAAATAACTATTTTTTAACCTAGATATCTTATTCAAAATTATATTCAAATCATCATCTTTAGTAAATGGATCATATATAAATATTAATGAATTATTTTTATACTTTGAAAATCTAAGGCCATTCATATACTGAAGCTCTAATTTTTTATTCTTATTTATCATGTTTTTTAATTTTTTTTCTCCAATATCAAAAAGTTTTTTTGAAATTTCAAAACCATAAATATTTTTGGCTAAAAATTGTAAATAATATAGGACCCTACCAGTACCAAATCCAATATCATACAAATTATCAAATTTAATATTTTTTCTTTTAAAAAATAATTTTGTTAAATTTAAATAGTAATAATAAGTTGGCGAATATCCTGTAATTTTTTCTTGATCATAATTTTTAATACTTAATTTGTTATTAGGAATATGTTTAGGTGTGTGGTCTTTATAATAATTTTTATATTTGAATTCAAAAAAAATTATTTTTAAAGAAAATCTTAAACCATAATTAAATATAAAATTACTATAAGCTAAGAATGTTTTATATTCAAATTTTATATTCAACATACTAACAATATATTCTTAATCACACTTAATATCAAAAAATATTAATTAAATGTAAAATATTATAGATTTATTTCTCAGTTGCTAATTTTTCTGCAATCCTTATTGAATTCAATATTGTAACCAATGTATATCCTAATGGTGGTATATAATTTAAATAAGTTCCATCAATTACAAATAGATTTTTAAAATTCTTTAATTCATTAAAATCGGTAAAGTATTTTTCTAAAGGAAATGTGCCTCCTATATGGTTATCATTCCCTTGTAAAAGACTTTTGGTTGTAAATGGGATCTTTATTAATTTTTTATTATAAAAATTATTGAGTTGATTCTGATTATTATTTGCATTCATTCCCTCAATTTTGAAATTTATGTTATTTCTTTTTATTTTAATATTTGAATAATCGCTTGAGTGATAAGTGTACACCCCATAGAGATATTGTTTTAAAAAATTTACAAAAGGAAGTAAAATTTTTGAATTTAATTTAATATAATCTAAAAAAAATTCATTATTTAGTCCTTTTAAAGGAAATATACTGCTCTTTATATCAGATTGGTTTTTTTTGTTGAATGATAATAATGAATTAAGAGACATGTTTATTTGTTTTCTTGATGATATAAAAATACTTTGATTACTTGGTGTACATAATAACCTAACAGAATTAACTTTTAATAGCTGCATAAGAATTCTAGCTGAAGATAAACTGCCTGCAGCAAGTACTAATTTTTTATCGATTAACTTATATTTATTATTTTTTGAATTTATTGATAATATATATTTGTCACCATCTTTAGATATATTTTCTACAAAGCCAGGAAAAAATTTAATTTTTTTTTCCTTAATTAAATTTTTAAAATTTTCTTTAACATTTAAAGGTTCGTTATTATGAGATAATAATAAGTTATTGTAATTTAAATTATATTTATATTTATCAATGTTTTTTTCAAAAAAATTATCCGTATCTTGTTGTTTTAAAAAATAATTATCTTCATATAAATATTTTAAATATTCATACAAATTAAATTTGTTTAATTTATTTTTTGTTAATTCATAATCACTGAACTTATAAACACATCCACCCCATAAATTTGACAAACCACCAATATCTAGTGCGCTTTGATTATCAAAATTATTGTAAATTAATTTATTATATTCTTTATGTGTTTGTATTTTTTCTTCAAAATTCTTTAAAATTATTTTAGGTGAAATATTATTTTTATAATTTTTTTTTTTTGAGTCTGACGAATTAGTTTCTGTATCTACATCTATCAAATTAACTTTGAAGCCTTTTTTTAAAATAGTTCTTATAAAAAAATATGAATTTATTCCAGAGCCGATTATTGTAATAGATTTTGGATCCATAAATAAAAAATTTATTATAAAGTTTAAAGATTATATATCTATTTAAATTTAGAAATTAAAGTAAAGAATTTAATTAAGGTATCTATATTTAATAAATTTTTCGAATTATAAATATTTTTACGATTTTTTAAATTTACGTCACATGCATTTTATTTGAGATGTGTCTTAAAAAATAATATTTTTATAAACATGTTTTAAAAATAATTTTAAGGATTAAGTTTATATAATATGGTATAGATTTAATTTTAAGATTTTATGGTTAATTTAAAATATTCAAATACATTATTAGTTAGTTTAATTTTAAGTTCAATTATTCCATTTTTAATTTGGGGACCCTTTTTTCCAGATTTAATTGTTAGTATTTCAACTTTATTTTTTTTATTTTACACATTTAAAAATAGAATTTTTTATTATTTTTTTAATAAACCATTAATCATTTTTTTTATTTTTTGTATTTACTGCATAACGATAAGTACATTTGTTGCTGAAGACCCAATGTTTAGTTTTGAAAGTTCTTTATTCTATTTTAGAATAGGAGTTTTTAGTTGTTTCATTTGGTATTTAATTGATAAAGATAAAAATATTTTAAAATATTTTTATTATATATTAGTTTTATCTTTTTCTGCCTTAGTTATTGATGGCTATGTCCAAAGTATTACAGGAAAAAATCTAGTGGGATTAAGTACAAATCAAATTCGTATTTCATCTTTTTTTGGGGATGAATTAATAATGGGCTCATACCTTTCAAGATTATTTCCATTATTATTTGCTTTATTTATAATTAAGCAAAAACAAAAATATGAAATTTATTATATTGGATTATTATTTATTTTAGCTGACCTACTAATTTACATTTCTGGTGAGCGATCTGCATTTTTTTATTTAAATTTATCAACCTTATTTATAATTATCTTAATCAAACAGTATCAAAAATTTAGACTAATTACTTTTGTTATTGCAACAATTTTTATAGTTTTTCTAAGTATGAGTTCAACTAGTTTAAGTGACAGGATGTTTAAAGACCCTGTTCAAGACATGGGTTTAAACAAAGGTTCAAAAGAAATAGTCATTTTTTCTTCAGCACATGACAGTCTAATTCGAACAGCGTTTAACATGTTTAAGGAGAAACCATTAATAGGCAATGGTCCAAAAATGTTTAGAATAAAATGTAAAGATGAAAAAATTCAAACTGGAATTAAGCCTTGTGATTCACACCCACATAATTTTTATGTGCAATTATTAGCCGAAACAGGAATTGTAGGATTTTCATTTCTATTCATTAGTTTTCTATATGTTCTTTACACTGCTATAAGACACTTTAAATCGATAATTTTTAAACAAAAAAGGTATTTAACTGACTATCAGGTGTGTTTATTGGCGGCACTTTTAATAACAGTTTGGCCGTTCTCTCCAAACGGTAACTTTTTTAACAACTGGTTGATGATAGTTTATAGTTTACCAGTAGGTTTTTATCTTCAATCTATATATTCCAAAAAAGATGGATGATGTTTGAGACAAGATTTTTTGTAGCCAAACTTAATTTAATAAAAATAATATTTATATTAATTTGAAAAACACGAAAAAAACAATTCATTATCCAAATAATTCTTCTAAGTAACTTAAAAATCCCATAATTAAAGAGCCGATAAAAAATGGAATTATAAAAGTGGTTAATGTTAAATTTACCTTAAATATTTTCATATCAAAAAAATTATAGTCGTTCAAATACCAGTAATTAAACATGGGATAAAATAAAACAAAGAATATAATTAAAAAAAATAAACTGATCAAAAAAAAGATATTTGATTTTATTTTTATAATGAAATTAAATAACAGATTATCTGTTTTTTTTATTTTGTATTTATTAGACATTATTCTAAAACTTTGTATTGAAGAAATTATGAGAAAAATCCCAATCCAACTTAGTATTGTAAAATAAATTGATGATAAAAATGATAAACTTACATTAATAAGATAAAAAGAATAATTTGAAGAAATTATCATAGTTAAAAAAAATAAATTTAACATTATTAACAAAATACCTGGTATAAACATTGATCTAATTGGTGACAATGTGAGAATGAATTTTAAATGTCTCCAACCGTCAGACCATGTATTCAAGTGAGGACTTGTATTAATTCTTTTATCTTTGTGAAGAGTTATTGGAGTCTGAAAAGTTTTCAAATTTTTAATTGATGAGTATGCAACCATCTCGCTGGCAAACTCCATACCATTACAATATAAATGTTTGTTATAATTTTTGAATTCTTTCTTATTAATTCCTCTTAATCCACAATGAAAATCATTAATTTTATTTTTAAAAAAAAATCTACCTAAAAAAGATAATACAGGATTTCCCAAATATTTATGGAGAAATGGCATTGCATCCTTGTTAATTTTACCCCCGAATCTATCACCAATAACAAAAGCATAACCTGATTTTAGTTTTTTATAAAATATTCCTATTTGGCTAAAATCATAAGAACCATCTGCATCTCCAAAAATCACTATGTCACTTTTTGCATTATTAATTCCATTTCTTAAAGCAGCACCATAACCTCTTGTTTTAGTAGAAATAACTCTGCAACCCAGTTTTTTTGAAATTAAAATTGATTTATCGGTGCTTCCATTGTCAGAAATTAAAATTTCACCTTTTAATTTGTTATCTTTTAAAAATTTTTTTGCTTTTAGTATTGAGTATGTAAGAGATTCTTCTTCATTAAGACAAGGCATTAATATTGTCAGATTTAATTTTTTCATTATTTTAGTTATTATATTCATTATAAACAAATGCTAAATCAAATTGTTGTTGATTATTAGTAATTAAAAACATTATTATAATATTTACTGACATTTTATGAGTTTGAAAATTTTACTCACAGGTGGAGCCGGATACATAGGTAGTCATGTTGCACATTTATTAGTTGATAAAGGTCATTCAGTTTCAATAATCGATAGTTTAATAACTGGTCATAAAAGGCTTGTACCCAAAAAAGCAAAACTTTATGTTTGTGATATTGGAGACAAGTTAAAAGTTTCAAAAATTATCAAACAACAAAAATTTGATTTAGTAATTCATTTCGCTGGCTTAATTAGAGTAGACGAGTCTATTAAAAAACCTAAAAAATATATCAATTATAACTATGAAAAATCAAAGATTTTTTTAAATATTTGTTTTAAACACGAATTAAATAAAATAATTTTTTCATCATCAGCTTCGGTATACGGTAATGTAAAGAAAAAAGCTTCTGAAAATGACAAGAAAAATCCTCTTAATCCATATGCATTATCAAAATTAAAAACAGAAAACTTTATAATTCAAAAATCAAAAAAAAAACCAATCTCATACACAATATTGAGATATTTTAATGTTGCTGGAGCAGATAAAAAGTTAAGAACTGGTCTTATAACTAAATATTCTACGCATTTAATAAAAATTGCCTGTGAGGTAGCTGTAGGGAAAAGAGACAAATTAATAATTAATGGTGATGATTATGATACTGATGATGGAACGGCAGTCAGAGATTATATTCATATAAGTGATCTTGCAGAAATTCATTATATATGTGTAAAAGATTTGATTAAGAACAAAAAATCGAAAATTTTTAATTGTGGTTATGGAAAAGGTGTATCCGTCAAAGAGGTGTTAAAAACTCTTAATAAAATTTTAGGTTTCAATATTCCAACCATAATTGGTAAAAGAAGATTCGGAGACTCTAAAAAAGTTGTCGCTAATTCAAATAAATTATACAAGTATTTTTCTTGGAAACCTAAACATAATAATCTTAAATTAATTTTAACTACATCCTTAAAGTGGGAAAAAAAATTAAAAATTTTTTTATAGAGAATTTTAATGATATTTGTTTATATAATTTATAAACCTAAAAAATAAAATTTATATGCAATTGAACAGAAATATGTATAGTCATATTCTTAAAAATTTAAGTTAACCTAATGAAAAAAAAAAATCTCATAAATTTTTCTAATGATGAAATAGATTTAATTGAAATATTTAAAATTATTTGGGGTGGTAAACGCAAAATTATTTTAATAACATTTATTACATTTTTAATTGGTCTCATTTACTATAATTCTCAACCAAAATCATTTGAAATTTCATTGGAAATTAAACCGAGTTCAAATACAGAATTCATAAAACTTCATTCAATATATGAATTTATTAACTCAAGTGAATATGAATTTAATAAAACAAAAAGTGAGATAGACAAAAATATATTACTCATAAACAAATTAGTTCTAAATCAGTTTATTAGCGAGATTTCAAATTCTAAGAAGTTTATAAAGGTTTTAAAAAATACTGATATTCTTGGAGATAAGATAGATAAGTTAACAGAAATAGAACAGAGAGCTAAACTATATAAATTCTCTGAATTATTTGTTCTTGAAAAAGTTAGAGGAAGTTCAGATGACTATACTTTAAAATTTGATTGGCACGATAAAGATCTTGGAAAACAAATAATTATTGATTTACTAAACATATCATTATCAAAATTTGAAAAGTTATTTTTCCAGCAGCTATTAGATCTCGTAGAAGTAAAAAGAGATATCATTATAAGAAATGATTTAAAAAAAATAGAGTATTTGGAAGAGCAGTATGAAATTGCAAATACACTAGGATTAGAAAGTGACAAATTAAAAGATTTAAGTTTAAGTTCTATTTTTAGTACATCAAATAATCATCATCCTGGATATACTACTACTACTCCATATTATATTTTAGGCCAGCAAGCGATTCAAAAAGAGATTAACATTATTAAAAACCGAAAATATGCAAATATAGCGAATCTAGAAAAAAAAATTAATGATTTAAAAAATGACAATAATTTTCAATGGATTGAATACAATGAATTTTTAGTAAGCACTAAACAATATTCAAATATTAAGAATATTCTTTTGATTTCATTTGTGTCGGGTTTAATAATTGGTGTCTTTTACGTTTTTGTTTCCTTCAATAACAAATTTAAAAAAGTTGTAAAAAAAAATAACTAAAATTACTTTTTTGTTGTTTTATCAAGCATTTTTTAAATATAAATTACTATAGATTAACCTTTACAATGTTATTTAATTTTAGTATTAAATTCTGCCTGGTGATTATTGCGAGGGGGTAATACCCGATCCCATTCCGAACTCGGAAGTCAAGCCCTTCAGCGCCAATGGTACTTTGTCTTAAGACACGGAAGAGTAGGACATTGCCAGGCTTATCTAAAATGAAAAATCTCATTATTGTTACAGGCGGAGCGGGGTTCGTAGGTTCAAACTTAATAGAACTTTTATTAAAAAAAACAAATTATAATATTATCAGTATAGATAATTATTCATCTGGTTCAAAAAAAAATCATATTAAAAATAAACGCACCCGATATTTATTTGGTGATACTTTAGATATTAAGAAAATCCTGCAAAAGGAAAAAAAAAAAATTAAATCAATTTTTCATTTTGGTGAATTTTCTAGAATTTACCAAAGTTTTGAAAAATTTGATGAATGTTTTAAATCTAACTCTATAGGATCTAATGCTGTTTTTAAATTTTGTTTAGAACACAACATAAAGCTTATTTATTCAGCAACATCAGCAAGTTTAGGAAATAAAGGTAATGATAAAAATTTATCACCTTATGCTTTTACTAAATCAAAAAACTTAGAATTATTAGAAAATTTAAAAAAATGGTTTAGTTTTAAATTTGAGATTATTTTTTTCTATAATGTCTATGGTCCAAAACAAATTAGTATTGGTGATATGGCAACAGTTATTGGAATATTCCAAAATCAGTATTTAAGCAAAAAACCACTAACTGTTGTAAGGCCAGGGACTCAAACTAGAAGATTTACTCACATTCATGATACTACTAAAGTTTGTTATGAAGCTTTTAAAGCTGACAAATGTAGATATTATAGTATTAGCAATAAGAAGTCATATTCAATTTTAGAGGTTGCAAAATTGTTTAAAACTAAAATTGTATTCCTAAAACCTCGATCAGGAGAAAGGTATGCTTCAGCTTTAACAAATATAACTTATAATAGCAAAATATTTCAAAAATTTGGAAAATTACAATTGAAAGATTATATAAGTTCCTTTATTACATCTCATTAATTATGAAAATTAAAAGTTCATTAAAATCGCTGAAAAAAAGAGATTTAAACTCAAAACTTGTACGAAGACGAGGAAGGGTTTATATTATCAACAAAACAAACCCAAAATTTAAAGCAAGACAGAAATAATTTTATGGATCAATATGGCCATAAAAATATATGGAATAACACCAGCAATTTAGTCTTGTGGGGAACTGTAGCGGTAATATTTGTTTTAGTATTAATGTCTACATTCTTGTTATAGGTATCTTGTATGAAAATTGCTTCTATTTCAGAAAATCTTAATATTGAGAAAAGAATTGCAATTACTCCTGAAACTGCAAAAAAATATCTAGCACTTGGGTTAGAAGTTTTGCTACCAGAGAATTACGCTAAACATCTTGGAATTGACAATATCGAGTATACAAATTTAGGAGTTAAAATTATTAATGATGAAAAAGAAATCATAACTAATGCTGATATTATTGTTCAATTAAATTTATTAAACGATGATCAAAATTCATTGATAAAAGAAAATCAAACTTTAATTGGTGTTTTCAATCCGTATATCAATGAGGAAAAAATAAAAAGTTTAGTAAATAAAAATGCAAATATTTTATCTTTAGAATTACTTCCAAGAATTACTAGAGCACAATCAATGGATATATTGTCATCCCAAGCCAATCTTGCTGGATACAAAGCAGTGATAGAGTCTTTTGCAAACTTTGAAAAAGCAATACCCATGATGATGACTGCGGCAGGTACTATTCCTGCAGCAAAAGTTCTTGTAGTTGGCGCAGGTGTTGCAGGATTACAGGCAATTGCAACAGCAAAACGAATGGGAGCAATAGTATTTGCAACAGATGTTAGAATGGCCTCAAAAGAACAAGTTGAAAGTTTAGGTGGCAAGTTTTTAACAGTTGAGGGTTCAGAAAATCTGGAGACAGAGGGTGGTTATGCTAAAGAAGCATCTGATGAATTTAAGAGGAAGCAAGAAGAGCTATTGACAGAAACTTTAAAAAAAATAGATATTGTGATTTGTACAGCTTTAATACCAGGAAAAAAAGCACCGATAATTATTAAAGAAGATATGATCAATCAAATGAAAGCGGGTTCAATAATTTATGATCTAGCTGCAATACAAGGTGGAAATACAGCATACTGTAAAGTTAACGAAGTTGTAGAGATTGATGGTGTTAAAATAATGGGAGAGAGCAATATATTAAATAAACTTCCAAACTCTGCATCCAATTTATTTGCCAAAAATGTATTTAATTTTGTTTCAAATTTGTATGATAAAGAGAATAAGAAAATTAAAATAAATCTAGAGGACGAAATAATTGATAAAACTCTAATAAAAAAATAATTATGGAAATAGATCCTTTTATATTCAGATTAAGTATATTTATTCTTTCAATTTTTATTGGATATTATGTCGTTTGGAGTGTTACACCCTCGCTACATACACCTCTAATGTCAGTAACGAATGCAATTTCATCTGTCATAATTGTTGGTGCAATTATTGCAGGTTTAGCAGGAAATTCTGATACTATATTTAACATTTCAAGTATTTTTGGTTTTTTAGCAATAGGCTTAGCCGCAATAAACATTTTTGGTGGCTTTCTAGTTACACAAAGAATGCTCGCTATGTATAAAAAAAAGAAAAAGGATAAATAATGATATCTGCAAATTTATCAGCAATTTTTTACCTTATTTCAGGGGTTTTATTTATTCTTGCTTTAAGAGGACTTTCTTCTCCAGAAACTTCTCGACAGGGAAATTTCTTCGGGATTTTAGGTATGATAATTGCAATTAGTGTAACTTTTTTATCTATTGGTAATTTTTCAACTGGATTTGTAATTGTTTTAATTTTTCTTTTAATAGGCAGTTTAATCGGCGCATTTATTGCCTATAAAATCCCAATGACAGCAATGCCAGAATTAGTTGCCGGCTTTCACAGTTTGGTTGGTCTTGCGGCTGTATTTGTTGCAATAGCTGCTTTCTTAAATCCAGAGGCATTTGGTTTAGGATCACCTGGTAATATTAAGCTTGGAAGTTTAATAGAAATGTCAATTGGTGCCGCAGTTGGTGCAATTACTTTTTCAGGCTCAATAATTGCTTTTTTGAAACTTCAAGGAATAATGTCAGGCTCACCTATAACTTTTAAAGGTCAACATTTACTTAATGCATTAATTTTAATTTCAATAATAGTGTTAACTTATTTACTTTGCTCTACACAATCTTCTAATTTATTTTGGATATTGTTAGCTGTATCATTTTTAATTGGACTTTTATTAATTATTCCAATTGGTGGTGCAGATATGCCAGTTGTGATCTCAATGTTAAATTCATACTCAGGTTGGGCTGCGGCTGGAATTGGTTTCACTTTAGAAAATACTGCATTAATAATTACAGGAGCATTGGTGGGATCATCTGGTGCAATATTATCTTACATAATGTGTAAAGGAATGAATAGATCATTCTTTAACGTTATTTTAGGAGGATTTGGTGCAACTGAACAATCATCATCATCACAAAACAAAGAACAAAGACCAGTTAAAAGTGGAAATGCAGATGATGCTGCTTTTCTAATGAAGAATGCTTCATCAGTAATTATTGTTCCAGGATATGGAATGGCTGTCGCTCAAGCACAACATGCTTTAAGAGAGATGGTAGATACTTTAAAAAAGAATGACATAAAGGTTTCTTATGCAATTCATCCTGTTGCAGGAAGAATGCCAGGACATATGAATGTTTTGCTTGCGGAAGCAAATGTTCCATATGATGAAGTATTTGAACTAGAAGAGATTAATAATGATTTTGCAAATGCAGATGTGGCTTTTGTTATTGGTGCTAATGATGTGACAAATCCTGTTGCTAAAACAGACCCACAAAGCCCAATCTATGGTATGCCAGTTCTTGATGTTGAAAAATGTAAGTCAGTATTATTTGTTAAACGTAGTTTATCACCTGGCTATGCTGGAATTGATAATGATTTATTTTACAAAGAGAATACTCTAATGTTATTTGCTGATGCAAAAAAAATGACAGAAGATATCACTAAGAATTTATAGGTATAATTTTGAATACTAAAATATTTTGTGACATTGCAGAATTAGATCAAATTAAAAAATTTAATAAAAAAAAGATTGTTAAGGGATTTACTACAAATCCTAGCTTAATGAGAAAAGCTGGAGCAAAGGATTATAAATCATATTCAAAAAAAATTCTAAAAATTTGTAATAATAAACCCGTTTCACTTGAAGTGTTTGCTGACGATTATAAAGAAATGAAAATTCAAGCAATGAAGATTAACACCTGGGGAAAAAATGTTTACGTAAAAGTACCAGTTGCTAATTCCAAGGGGAGTTTTATGGGTAAAATTATTAAAGAATTAAATAATCAAAATATAAAACTTAATATAACAGCTGTTTATAATGCTAAACAAACTGAAAAAATTTTAAAGTTAATTAATAAAAAAACTAAAACAATTATTTCCATTTTTGCAGGAAGAGCAGGCGATGCAGGTAAAGACCCAGTTCCAGAATTTATCGAGAGCATTGCATTGGCAAAAAGATATAAAAATGTTGAAATATTATGGGCTAGTGTTCGTGAACCTTATAATTATTTGCAAGCAAGACAATTAGGTTGTCATATCATTACTGCTCCGCCAGCTACTATTGAAAAAATAGAAAACTTTGGAAAATCATTTGATCAGCTTACAAAAGAAACAGTTAAAACTTTTTTATTAGATAGCAGAAAATCTAACTTTAAAATCTAGTTGAAATTGGTTGCGGGGGACGGATTTGAACCGCCGACCTCAAGGTTATGAGCCTTGCGAGCTACCAGGCTGCTCCACCCCGCGATAATTAAATCCTATTCTTTAACTTATTAAGTTTTTTTACCCTTTTTATATTTTCTTGAAGAATTCTTTTTTTCTTTTCTGATGGTTTCTCGTAAGTATTCTTTAACTTAATAATCTTAAAAAAACCATCTCGTTGAAGCTTTCTCTTTAAAACTCTCAAAGCTTGCTCAATATTATTATCTTTTACCTCTATTTTAATAACTACCTCCAAAAAGTGCATTAGTTAGCACTTTATATTTTAATTGTCTATAATATTTCATATTTTTAATTATTAGATTGAGCTTTTTCCTTTTCTTTCTTTTCTTTTAAAATTCTTCTTTCTGCTTTTTCTATAGCTTCAATAAGATCTTTCTGTGTAAATAGTCCCATTGCTACTGGATCTTTTGCACTTAAACTATTATAGTTCCAATAGCTTTTATTTCTTATAGCCGTTGTTGAACTTTTTGTGATACCAACCAATTTAGCGATTTGAGAATCTTTTAAATTTGAATGTTGTTTTATTAACCAAAGTGCAGAATCTGGTTTATCTTGCCTTTTAGATAATGGAATATATTTTTTGGTTTTTTTATTATCACTATTTATTTCGATTTCGTTTATCTGAATATTTAAAGGTCTATTAGAGTCTTGAGAAGAAAGTTTAATTTCTTCCTTAGTTAATTGACCTGCAATAATAGGATTATAGCCCACTATACCTTTTGCAACTTCGCCGTCTGCAATACCTTGTATTTCCACTTCATGTAATTTGCAAAAATTTGCTATTTGTTTAAAAGTTAATGAAGTATTTTCTACCAACCACACTGCTGTAGCCATTGGCATTAATGGTGCACCACTCATTATTTCGTATCTGATCTAAAGTTTTGAAATTTCTTGTTAAATTTACTCACACGTCCTTTATCAAGTATTTTTTGTTTTCCACCAGTCCAAGCTGAGTGTGATTTAGGATCAATTTCAAGTTTCAGAGTCTCTCCTTCAGATCCCCATGTTGATCTAGTTTCAAATTGACTACCATCAGTCATTTCAACTTTAATATTGTGATAGTTTGGGTGTAAATTTTTTTTCATACGCGGGTTTATAGCAAAAAGTTAAATAAAAACAATTAAAAGTTAACTAATTTTTTAGTCATTTCTGTGTATATAGTGCTACTAGCAGCTCTTATATTGATCTTATCATACTCATATTCAGTAAAATCATTTGTAATTCCACCTGCTTCAGTAACAATTAATATACCTGCAGCTATATCCCATAAGTTTATTTTATTATGAAAAAAACCATCTAATCTTCCTGATCCTACATAGGCCAAATCTAGTGCTGTACACCCAGTCGATCTCATATTTAAGCTCGGATAAATAATCTTTAATCCATCTTGGTCAGATGAGAATAAACAATCTTCAATATCACTTTTGTTTGATACTCTTACTCTATGATTGTTAAAAAATGCTCCATTATTTTTTTCAGCAAAAAACATTTCATTTTTTATTGGGTCATGTACTAAAGCAGATTTTATTTCATTATCTATTTCTAAAGCAATTGAAATTGCGAAATGTGGTATCCCGTGTAAAAAATTTGTTGTTCCATCAATTGGATCAATAATCCATCTTTTATCTTTATCATTATTTATAATATTTCCACTTTCCTCAGTAAGAAATGAGTAATTTTTTTTTGATTTTGCTAATTCATCGATAAGAATCTCTTCAACTCTTTTATCGGTTTTTGTTACAAAATCTCTTGGACCTTTTTTGGCAACTTGTAAATTTTCAATTTCTCCAAAATCTCTAGTAATTATCTTAGATGCTTTTTCGCAGGCCTTAATCATAATATTTAAGTTAGGAGAAATAGAGTTCATTTACTAAATTTTTTTAACGTATTCAATTGTTCTTGTATCTACAATAATTTCATCTTCAGGTTCTATAAATGGAGGAACTTGTATTTTAATTCCGTTGTTAAGTATTGCAGGTTTGTAAGATGATGAAACCGTTTGACCTTTTAAAGCTGCATCGGTTGAAGCAATTTTACAATTTACTTGATTAGGGAGTTCAACTGAGATTGCATTATCATTATAAAAACTAACTGTAACCTCAAGATTTTCAGTTAATAATTTACCTTTTTCTCCAATTATATTTTTTTTTATTTCAATTTGCTCAAAAGTTTTAGGATCCATAAAAAAATAATTATTTTCATCTGAATAAAGATAATTGAAACCTATTTCCTCTAGTGATGCTTTCTCAACTGTCTCACTAGACCTGAACCTTTCATTTAATTTTGTATTTTTGCCAACACTTTTCATTTCTACTTGTGCAAAAGCACCACCTTTGCCTGGCTTAACGTGTTGTGTTTTTAAAACTTGCCATAAGTCATTTTTATACTCTAAAAGCATTCCAACTCTAATTTCGCCGGCATTAATTTTCATTTTAATATTTCTATTGCTTTTTTTGGTTTATATTTTTTATTATTCCAAATGTAGCTTGAAATAGCTAAAAAATTAGCTTTATTCAATAATAGATTTTTATAATTATCAGAATTAATTCCACCAATAGCTACAACGGGAATATTGGTTATTTGATGAATTTTTTCCAAAATCTTAGTAGTTGCTTGATACTTTATTTTTTTCGTTTTTGTTGTATTAAAAGCTCCAAAAGCTAAGTAATTTGCATTAGATTTTATTGCAATTTTAGCAAGTTTGATTGAGTTATGACAGGTAATACCAATTATCTTATTTCCAATTATTTCTCGGGCTTCTTTAATGTTCATATCATTTTGACCTAGATGACAACCATCAGCATCAAGTTTTTTTGCAAGCCAAGGGTCATCATTTACTAAAAAGCATACTTTATTTGCTTCACAAATATTTTTAATTTTTTTACCAATTATTATTTTTTTTCTTAGTGAATATTTTTTCAACCTCATCTGAAAAATTCCTACTTTATTTGTTTTAAGAACTGACTTCAGATCTTTTAAGAAGTTTTTAGAAATTCTATTTGGAGAAATGAGATAAATAAATTTTTTTTTATTTATTTTCAAGTTCGTTCGACCATTTTCCTTGAGCAGCTAAAGAACACATTTTAGCCCTATGATTAAAAGTATTTTGTGTTGCTTTTATATCTTTTATATTTTTTGACCATATTCTTAGTGCACTTTGTTGTAGAGCCCTTCCGTAAGAGAATGTCATTATAAATCTAGTATTGTTATTTTGATTTATTAAATTTAAATTTTTGGTTGCCTCTATTTCTGATTGACCTCCTGATAGAAAAGCAATTCCTGGTACTTCAATTGGGACTGAGTTTTTTAGACACTCAAGCGTCTTTTGTGAGATATCCTCATTAGAGATTTGATCTTTCGATTGGTTTCCAGATAATATCATATTTGGTTTCAAAATAATCCCTGAAAGATCAACTTTATGCAATATTAATTCATCAAAACACTTTTTAATAACATCTGAAGTCTTTTTTAAACAAATATCAGCAGAATGTTCACCATCCATCAATACTTCAGGTTCGACTATTGGAACCATTTTACTTTCTTGAACTAAAGCTGAATAGCGTGCCAACGCATGAGCATTACTATTAATTGAAAGTTTGCTTGGATATTTATTGCTTATCGTATAAACACCTCTCCATTTTGTAAATCTTGCCCCAAGTTTATAGTATTTATTTAATCTCTCTCTTAGTCCATCTAAGCCCTCGGTTATTTTTTCTTCAGAAGAATTTGCCAAACTTTTTGTGCCTGTATCGACTTTTATTCCAGGTATCGCACCTGAAGAGGAGATTAAATCAGGGATTGATTTTCCAAAATTTGTTGTTTGATTTATTGTCTCATCGTAAAGAATTACACCACCTATATATTTCTTCATACTTTCAGATGAAAATAGTGTTTCTCTAAATAAAAGTCTATTTTCAGGGGTTGAGGCAACATTTACTGCTTCAAGTCTTTTTGTCATGGTTCCATTACTTTCGTCTGCTGCAAGGATACCTTTGCCATTAGATATTATTTTAAGCGCAATTTTATTAAGTTCTGACATGTCAATTTAAAGCGGTTATACCAGGCAGCTCTTTTCCTTCAAGAAATTCTAGAAAGGCTCCACCTGCAGTTGAAACAAAATTAAAATTACCAACAATTTTTAAGCTATTTAATAATGAAACAGTATCTCCACCACCCACAACAGAAAAAATTTTCTTTGACTTATTATTTTCAACTATTTTTTTGGCTATTTTAATACTTCCATTAGCAAAATTTGGATTTTCAAAATAACCAGCGGGTCCGTTCCATAATATTGTTTTACTATTATCAATTATATCTATTATTTTATTAATCGTTTTTGGTCCAATATCTAAAACCATCTCATCAGGTAAGATTTGATCTAATTCTTTATTTACAGGTGATCCATTTAAATATTTAGATACTAGTACGTCATTGGGATAAACTATCTTACATTCATTTTTTTTTGAAAATGAGATAATTTCATCAACTATTTTATGACAATTTTTTTCCTTTATCGATTTTCCAATATCATTTCCAAAATATTCAATAAAATTATTAGCCATTCCTCCAACGACTATAATATTATCGAATTTTGGTATTAAATTTTTGATAATATCTATTTTTGTCGAAATTTTCGATCCTCCAATTATACATGTTATAGGTTTTGTTATTTCAGTTGTAATTTTATTAAGAGCTCCCACCTCTAAATCAAGTTGTAGTCCAGAGTAAGAAGGTAAATATTTAGAAATTTGATAAATAGATGCGTGTGCTCTATGAGAACATGAAAAAGCATCATTCACATAAATATCGCCTAAACTTGCTAAGTGTTCTGCAAATTTGTGATCATTTTTTTCCTCTTCAATATAAAATCTTATATTTTCTAAAATAAGAATTTCTTCATCAAATTTTTCAAAGAAATCTTTATTTTTTATTTCATAAATATTCTTTGTTATTAGTTTTACCCTTAAATTTAATTTTTTTCTCAAATCTTCACATATTGGTTTTAAAGATAGTTCTTTTACTATTTTTCCTTTTGGTCTTCCCACATGTGATAAGATTATTATTTTAGTTTTTTTTTGTATTAAAAATTTCAGTGTAGGCAGAATTTTGTCAATTCTTGTTGTGTCACTTATTTTTCCATTTTCAAGAGGAACATTTAAGTCTAATCTAAGTAATATTTTTTTATTATTAAGATTTCTTTTGTTTAATATGCTTCTCATTAAGAGATTTTATTCAAATTCTCAGCTATATCGCACATTCTATTAGAAAAACCCCACTCATTATCATACCAAGCAGAAATTTTACCCATATTAGTTCCAACCACATTCGTCAAAGTGGCATCTACAATTGCAGATGCGGAATGATGATTAAAATCAATGGAAACCAGTTTCTCATGGGTAACTTCTAAAATTTTATTCAATTCATTTTTTGAGGCAGTTTCAAAAGCCTCATTAATTTTTTTAATATCTATTTCTTTTTTTGAACAGAAAATCAATTCGACAAGCGACACATTAGGAGTTGGAATTCTCATTGCAACTCCTTCTAATTTCCCTTTTAAGCTTGGAATTATCTCACCTATTGCTTTTGATGCCCCAGTTGACGTTGGAACTATTGACTGGCTTGCAGCTCGTGCTCTTCTTGGATCTTTATGAGAATTATCCAAAATTCTTTGATCACTAGTAAATGCATGAATGGTAGTCATAAAACCTTTTTCGATTTCAAAATTATTATTAAGGACATTCACTACTGGGGCCAAACAGTTAGTTGTGCATGAGGCAGCAGATATTATTTTATCATCTTTTGATATAATATTTTCATTTACGCCGAACACAATTGTTTTGTCAGCATTTTTACATGGAGCTGAAACGATTACTTTTTTTGCTCCATTTTTGATATGAGTAAGCAATTTTTCTTTTGAATTAAATTTACCAGTACACTCAAAAACATAGTCAACATGGTATTTTTTCCAATCAATATTTTCAATTTTAGATTCTTGAGAAAATGTAATTTTATTTTTATTAATTATTAATTCATTTTCATTAAATTTTAAATCTGCATTAAATTTTCCATGAATAGAATCATATTTTATTAATTTACAAGTAGTTTCTGCATTAGATCTGTTGTTTATGTGACTAATTTTTAAATTTTTATTTTGAGTTTCAAAAATTGATCTAACAACCATTCGGCCAATTCTACCCATCCCATTAATTCCAATTTTAATAGTCATCTTTAGTTTTCTATTTCTTTCTTTAATTTACCTACAATATTTGAAGATGTTAGACCAAAATATTTATAAATTTCTTTATAGGGAGCACTTTTTCCAAATACATCAATTCCAAAAGCCATTCCAAAATCACCTACATATTTTTTCCAACAGTCGCTTGATCCAGCTTCGATTGATATTTTCAATTTTGTCTCATTTAAAATTTTATTTTTATAATTATTTGATTGTGATTCAAAAAGCTCCATACATGGTACCGATATAACTTTGGAGTATATCCTATCTTTGGCTAATTTATGGCTGGCCTCTATAGCCAAGTTTACCTCAGAACCACTTGCTAAAATAGTCAATTTTATTTTTTTGTTTGTTCTTAAAACTTCATATGCTCCTAATGAGCACTTGTTAGTATTTGAATATTTATTTCTAATAGAATTAAGGTTTTGTCTTGTTAACGATAGAATACTTGGTGTTTTAGAGCTCTTTAAAGCATGTTCCCAACATTCAATAGTTTCTATTCTATCTGCAGGTCTAAAAACATTAAGGTTGGGTATTGCTCTTAATCCAGATAATTGTTCAATAGGTTGGTGCGTTGGTCCATCCTCCCCAAGCCCTATGGAGTCATGTGTCATTACATATATAACCTGTTGGTTCATCATTGCTGCTAATCTTATTGATGGTTTGCAGTAATCTGAAAAAATTAAAAAAGTTCCTCCATAAGGTATGAATTTACTGTGTAAAGCTAATCCATTCATTATTCCACACATCGCATGTTCTCTTACTCCATAATGAATATAGTTTCCTTTAAAATTTCCTGGTTTTATTATTTCATGATTTTTTGTTTTGGTATTATTTGATCCAGCAAGATCTGCTGATCCACCAATAAGTGTATTATTGTTTTTAACAAGAGAGTTAATAATTGACTCAGAGGATTTTCTGGAAGCAAGACTTTTTTCTTCTTTTAATGCAATTTTTTTTTCATTTACTGCAGACTTTAAGAAATCATTTTTAAAAAGTTTATTTATTTTACTTTTTTTCTTCCTATAAATTTTGTTCCACCTGTTTTCAATTTCTTCTCCCTTACCCCCAATATTTCGCCAAATCTTCAATATATTTTTGGGAATTTCAAATGGTTTATAATTCCAACCTAATTCTTTTCGAACCAGTTCAATCTCTTCAGTACCAAGAGGGCTTCCATGAGAGGAGGCTTTTCCAGATTTATTAGGTGATCCATAACCAATTTTAGTCTTGCAAGAAATAACTGTGGGTTTTTTTGCATTTTGAACTTTTTTAAGGGCATTAAATATTTCTTTTTCTTTATGACCATCAATTTCTAGGTAATCCCACCCATAACTCTCAAATCTTTTTTTAAAATTATCTGAAACTGCTAAACTTGTTGGTCCATCAATGGATATAGAATTATTGTCAAATAACATTATTAAGTTTTTAAGTTTTAAATGTCCAGCCAAGCTCATAGCTTCGTGGCTTATGCCTTCCATTAGACAGCCATCTCCAGCAACTACATAAGTTTTATGATTTATAATATCTTTACCGATTTTTTGTTTTAAAATTTCTTCTGCTAATGCAAAACCTACTGCATTAGAAATTCCCTGACCCAAAGGACCTGTTGTTGTTTCAATGCCTGAGTTTTGAACATACTCTGGATGACCTGCGCAAATAGAGTCAATTTGTCTAAAGTTTTTAATATCTTTTAATTTAACACTTTTGTAACCTGTTAAATAAAGTAATGAGTAAAGCAACATTGATCCGTGACCAGCAGATAAAACGAATCTATCTCTATTTATCCAGCTAGGATTTTTTGGATTAAATTTCAAAAAATATTTAAAAAGTATTGTAGATACATCAGCCATCCCCATAGGCATACCTGGGTGACCAGAATTAGCTTTTTGTACGGCATCCATCGAAAGAACACGTATAGAGTTAGACAAGATTTTATTAAATTTTTTCAAAATTTATCCTTTGTAGACTTAGGTGAATCAATTTATTAATATAGATATATATATGAAATCAATTAGTGAAAAAGAAAAAAAACTATTAGAAACTTTAGATAAATTAAAAAATCTAGAAAATATAAAACCAGATAAAATTTTGGAGTTAGAAAATCTAGCAAACCAAAAAAATCAATTAGAAATTGAAAAAAAAGAAATAGAACAAAAGTATAATACACTTCAACAAGAAAATCAGACTCTTAAACAGAAATTTGATGATTTTAAAAAAAAAGAAATTGAGGAAAAAAAAAGGGAAGATCAATTTTCTGAAAAAATTGATGAATTAAACCAAGAAACAGATAATTTAATGGAAGAAATTGATAAATGGCAAATGTAAATATAAAATTTAATGGAAAAGAATTTCTGTTATCTTGCGAAGATGGGCAAGAGGAACATTTAGAGGAATTAGCCTTATATTTAAATGAAAAGTTTAGTAATTTAAAAAATTCTTTGGGAAATATAGGAGAAAGTAAACTTTTACTTATAACGTCTATTTCTGTTTTAGATGAGTATTATGAGACTAAAAAAAAAATAGATATACAAAAAAAAGAAATAAATAAAATTACTGAGAAATTTAAAGAACTTAAATCATTAGTATATAATTATAGAGATTTAAAAGAAATCGAGATTTCTGAATTAAGCAAAAACCAGGATAATTTAAAGAATGAAATCGAAGCTAATCGTAACGATTATGAATCTTTAGTTGATAAGACTACACTCGAGTTAGAAAATTTTATCAAACGAAATGATCCAGATACCAAGACTCAATAATCGTAGTGTCTAAGGAAAAATTAAGAAAAAAATTAATTAATTTAAGAAAAGCTAATTTTACTAATCAAGGCATAAGCTTCATTAAATTTAATAGTATATTGAAAAAATTGAATTTTAATAAAAATATCAACATTGGAGGGTATTATCCAATAAATAGTGAAATCGGATGTTTAGATATTTTAGAAAAGTTAGAAAAAAATAATTTTAAAATATCTTTACCGATTACTAAGAAAAATCATGATATGGATTTTTATGAATGGTCTTTTCAAAGCCCGCTAAAAATCAGTTACCAAGGTATTCCAGAGCCAAATATTAAAAAGAAAGTTTTTCCAGATGTTTTGATTGTCCCTCTTGTTGGATTTGATAATAATAAATTTAGATTAGGTTATGGAGGTGGGTTTTATGACAGATATATTTCAAAACTTTCAAATTTTAAAAAAGTTTTAACAGTTGGTTTTGCCTTTCCATTTCAAGAAGTTAAAAATATTCCCATTAATAAATATGACAAAAAATTAGATTTTATTTTAACTAATAAAGGAGTCATAAAATGAACATTTTATTTTTAGGTGATATAGTTGGCAATAGTGGATGTCATGCAGTAAAAAAATTTTTACCAGATATTATCAAATCAAAAAAAATAAACTTTGTTGTTGTAAACGGTGAGAATGCTGCAAAAGAAGGTGTAGGTATAACAGAGAATATAGTGAATGAATTACTTAGTTGTGGCGTTGATGTAATTACAACTGGTAATCATGTCTGGGATCAAAAAGAAACATATGAATTTATAAAAAATCAAAAAAGGTTATTAAGACCTCTTAATTTATCTGGCGATGTTCCAGGTGATGGTTTTGGTATTTATGATTCTTATGGCGGTTACAAAGTGGGTGTATTAAATTTAATGGGTAATGTTTTTATGAAAAAATCTGATGATGTCTTTATAAAAAGCAAAGAATTTTTAGATCAAAATATGCTGAAAAAAAAGTATGATTTTCTTATAGTTGACTTTCATGGTGAGATAACAAGTGAGAAAATGGCCATTGGACACGTATTTGACGGAAATGCTACATTTGTTGTGGGAACTCATACTCATGTACCTACAAATGACGGAAGGGTGTTAAGTAAGGGAACCGCATATTTAACAGATGCAGGAATGTGTGGTGATTATGATTCAGTAATTGGGATGAACACTAAAAATTCTGTCAATAGGTTTTACAAAAGAGATTCTATAAAACATTTTCCTGCTGAAGGTGAGGCCTCACTTTGTGGAGCAATTATTGAAGCTAATCCAAAAAATGGTTTGGCATCAAATATTAGTCAGTTTATATTTGGTGGTCAACTTCAGAAAAAATTTTAAATCATGGCAGGACATTCACATTGGGCAGGGATTAAACATAAAAAAGGAAAGGCAGACAAGCAAAGATCAGCCATTTTTTCAAAACTATCTAGGGAAATTACAGTAGCAGCAAAACTTGGAGATAAAAATCCAGATATGAATTCAAGATTAAGATCTGCGATCCAGGCTGCTAGATCAGCAAATATGCCAAAAGATAATATTGAAAGAGCAATTGACAAATCATCAATAGCGGCAGACTCTAATTTTGAAAATATAAGATATGAAGGATTTGGACCTGCAAAAACAGCTATAGTAATTACTACTTTAACGGATAATAAAAATAGAACTGCATCTAATTTAAGAACAATTTTTCAAAAAAATGGAGGAGGACTTGGCACACAAGGTTCAGCATCACATAATTTTCTTCAACTAGGAGTTATAAAAATTGATAAAGGAGAAATTGATGAAGAAAAAGTTTTCAACCTAGCAACTGATGCTGGAGCTAATGATTGCATATTTCACAATAATTATTATGAAATTCATACAAATAATGATGAGATATATGATGTAAAAAATCTATTGGAAAAAGAGATTTCTAATTTTATATCTACAGAAATTGAATGGGTTCCTATAAATAAAATTAATCTAAATGAGGAAGACAAAGAAAAAATGAATAAGTTTTTGGAGATTTTAGAGGAAGATGATGATGTTCAAAATGTTTTTACAAATGCAATTTAATTTAATTTTATGTTAATAATAGGAATAGATCCTGGAATAACTGGTGCAATTTGTTTTTTTGAAGACGGAGAATTGAAGGATGTAATTGATATGCCTACTATGGCATCAGGAAATAAAAATAAAAAACAAATTAATGGTAGCCAAATATTTAACGAAATATCTTTAAGAATTCAAAAATACAAATCTGAGAATATAAATGTAGTGGTAGAGCAAGTTTCAGCAATGCCTGGACAAGGTGTTACTAGTATGTTTAACTTTGGACAATCATTTGGAGTTTTGAAAGGAGTTTGTGCTGCAATGCAACTACCAATTTTTTTTGTAAGACCAGCCAAATGGAAAAAGCATTATGATTTAATAAATTCTCAAAAAGATTCGAGTAGAGTTAAAGCAATCGAAATGTTTCCTAAGTTTTCATCAATGTTATCTCGAAAAAAAGATACCAACAAAGCAGATGCAATATTAATAGCTAATTATCATCTAAATTCTCAAGAAAAAAAAATATAGCTAGCTTTTATAGACAAATTCATGACACATTTTAGTGTGAAATCAATTAAATGGACGTAGATATAACTTCCCAAGCAGTAGGATTAGCAAGTAATACAGATTTTTCAATTTTAAGTTTATTTTTGAGAGCAGACTTTATAGTTAAATCTGTCATTATCATTCTAATCGCTAGCTCAGTTTATTCTTGGGCGATAATTTTTGATAAAATTATAATGTTTAGAAAAATTAATAGAGATTCTGAAGATTTTGAAGAAAGATTTTGGAAATCTAAGTCTGCAGAAACATTTTACAATAGCTTGCCGACATCATTAGATAATCCAATGGCTCAATTATTCAAAGATTCGATGCAAGCTGTTATGAAATCAAGATCAAAAACAAATATAAGCCAAAGACTTGAAAGTATTTTAGAAGTAAATATCGAAAAGCAAATGAATGTTGTAAACAACAAATTTACTTTTCTAGCAACAGTAGGATCTACAGCACCATTTATTGGATTATTTGGAACAGTCTGGGGAATAATGAATTCTTTTCAATCAATTGCTATATCGAGAAATACCAGTCTAGCTATTGTGGCCCCTGGAATTGCAGAAGCTTTATTTGCAACTGCTCTAGGTTTGTTAGCAGCGATACCAGCAGTAATTGCTTACAATAAATTTGGAAATGATTCCAAAAAATATTCACAAAAATTAGAAAATTTTTCAAAAAGATTTATTTCAATAATTTAATATGGCATTTAACTTAAAGCGCTCAGAAAGAGAACCGATGAGTGAAATAAATGTAACCCCCTTTGTTGATGTAATGCTTGTTCTTTTAATTATTTTTATGGTAACTGCTCCTTTGCTTACGGTTGGTGTTCAAGTTGATCTCCCTGAAACATCTGCTGATACTTTGCCAGAAGAAAGTGAGCCACTCACGTTGACTATTAACTCAAAAGGTGAAGTTTTTATTCAAGAGACAAAAATTGAATTTAATAATTTAATTAAAAAAATTTTAGCTGTATCTAACAATAGAACTGACACAAGAATTTATGTTAGAGGTGACAAGACAATTAATTATGGGAGAGTACTAGAAGTAATGGGTATACTTTCAGGTTCAGGCTTTACTAAAGTTGCCTTAATATCTGAACCATACAAAGAGAGATAAACTTGTTTAATAAAATTGCATTAAGTGGTGTTCCAAATGGATTTAATAATTTTTCTTTTGGTATGTTATTTTCAGTTATTTTTCATGGATCGATATTTGTCGCAACAATTTTTGCCCTTCCCTTCGTTGTAAAAAAACCAATTGAGTTACTCCCAAGTATATCAGTTGAATTAATACAAATTTCTGAGCAGATGAATATTCCCTATGCCCCAAAAGCAGCTAAAATTATCGAAAAAGCAAAAACTGAAAATAAAAAGTTACTCTCCGAGCAAGCCCCACCAAAAGAGATAAAAAAAGAGATAAATAAGCAAGTAAAATTTGATAATCAAAAAGATGAGATAGACTTATCAAAATCAAAAAAAATACCAGTCCCTGAAAAAAAACAGGAAAAAGTTAAATTAGAAAAGTCTGAAGCTGTCCCATTACCTGATAAAAAGCTAGAAAAAATAGAAACTAAACAAGAAACTGAGCAACAACCATCAAAAGAAAAAAAAAAAACATTAGTCGAAAAAGAAAAAAGAAAAAAAATTGAAAAACAGATAGAAAAAGACACAGTTATTAAAGAATTTGTTAAAAAAACAAAACCAATCAAAGATGATAAAGCAATCCAAGCTTCTGAATATGAAAAAAAGGAATTAGATGTAGATTTAATTAAAGGCTTAATTGCAAAGCAATACGAAAATGTTGGAGAAGTAAAAAAAAAAACTGATGGAACCACACAATCTGAGGATAAATCAATGAGATTAACAAAATTATCTGTTACAACAGAATATTCTATTCAGATGCAGTATTTAGTTTGTTGGACACCCCCTGTTGAAAGTGAATATAAAAAAAATGATTACGTAGTTACAGTAAAACTTAATTTAGAAAAGAATGGAAGAGTTAAAAGTAGAGAGATTTTAGAGAGAAAAAGAATGGCCACAGACAGTAAATATAGAATTTTTGCCGAGCGTGTTGATCGTGCAGTATTAAGGTGTAATCCTCTTAAAAATCTTCCACTTAAAACCTATGAAGATTGGAGTACTATGATATTAAGGTTTAATCCAGAAGGTATGATGGTGGGGCAATGAAAAAAAATTTATTTTTGATAATTCTTTTTTACGTTTTTTTAAAACCAAGTATTAGTTTTTCACTTGTAGAAATTGATATTACCAGAGGTAATCTTGATCCAATGCCTATTTCGGTGTCACCTTTTTTTTCTGATAAAATTACTGACGAAAATATTAAAGAAAATTTAAATATTGAAAACCTAGGCCTAGAAATATCAAAAATAATTGAGAACAATCTTGAAAAAACTGGTTTATTTGATGCAATTGAGAAAGAGGCATTTTTGCAAAAACCAGATATTGCTCATTTAAAACCAAGGTTTGAAGATTGGGCTTTGATTAAATCACAAGTTTTGATCACTGGTAAAGTAACATCCAAAATAATAAATGAGAAAGATTATATAAATATAGAATTCAAACTTTGGGATGTTCTAGGTGCAAAAATGGTTGATGGTTTTTCTTTAACAACAACACCACGTTCTTGGAGAAGGGTTGGTCATAAAATTTCTGACAAGGTTTATGAACGCTTAACAGGAGAAAGCGGTTATTTTGATACTAGAATAATATATGTAGCGGAGGAAGGGCCTAAAACTCAAAGAATAAAAAAATTAGCATTGATGGACCAAGATGGTTTTAATACGAAGTATATAACATTAGGAAGTGAATTAGTTTTAACTCCAAGATTTAATCCAGCTAACGATAAAGAAATAACTTATATGTCTTACTTTAGGAATATGCCTAGGGTTTATATAGTAAACCTTCAAACTGGTGAGCAGAAAGTAGTAGGTGATTTTAGAGGTATGACATTTGCCCCAAGATTTTCGCCTGATGGAAAAAAACTTATAATGAGTCTCGCAAAAGACGGTAATTCGGAGATATGGGTCAGAAATTTAGAGACAAACATCCAAGAAAAATTAACCGATCATCCCTCTATTGATACCTCTCCATCATACTCACCCGACGGCAAATTTATTACATTTAATTCTGATAGAAGTGGTTATCAGCAAATTTATGTAATGAGAAGTGATGGATCAAAAGTTAAAAGAATATCATTTGGAAAAGGAATTTATGGTACGCCAGTTTGGTCACCAAGAGGAGATTTAATAGCGTTTACAAAACTACATAAAAAAAAATTTTTTATTGGAGTTATGAGAACGGATGGAACTGGGGAGAGATTGCTTACAGAAAATTTTTATCAAGAGGCACCTTCATGGTCTCCAAATGGAAGAATAATCATATTTTATAGAGAGACAAAAACTGACGACAAGGGTCAGGGATTTTCAGCAAAATTATGGTCAATTGATTTAACTGGATACAACGAGAGGTTGGTATCAACTGAGACTGATGCTTCAGACCCATCATGGTCTTCTTTGCTGGGAAATTGAAGAAAATTTACTATTTTGTTAAATTAGGTTGATTTTTCTGGACAAAACATCTAATTAAATGATTAAATTCATAATATTCTATTTAAGGAGCAAAAATGAATCTAAGCAAAATTTTAAAAAACGTATTTCTTGTTGTTATATTTGGTTTAATTGTCACTGCATGTGCAACTAAGAAATCTGTGAAAACAACAACAGAGTCTTCCACTACTACCACTAAGGCAGCTGAGACTCAAAAAGCAGATCCAATTGAAAAATTAGATGCGTTAATGCAGGGGGATGTTTACATAGGCTCTGATACTGTAGGAGAGCTAGCAAGTGGAGTTCCTGACAGAGTTTTCTTTGCTACAAATGAGACAATTTTAACTACAGCTTCCAGAGAGACTTTAAGAAAGCAAGCTGCTTGGTTAAGACAGAATTCTGATGTGACAGTTGTTGTAGAAGGTCACGCGGATGAGAGAGGTACAAGAGAATATAACTTGGCTTTAGGTGAGAGAAGAGCTAATGCAGCAAAAGACTATTTAATGACATATGGTGTATCGTCTGATCGAATTAAAGTTTTAAGTTATGGAAAAGAGAGACCTGTGGACTCAGGCTCTAATCCACTTTCATGGTCGAAAAATAGAAGATCTGTAACAGTCAAAGCAAATTAAATATAAATTTAAAAAAGACCCTTACTTTAAATAAGTATGGGTCTTCTTTTTGCCATTATTATAATTACAAATGTTTTTATGAGATTATTAATTAAGTTAATTTTTATTAACTTTGTTTCATTTTTACTTTTTTCAACAAGCATTTCATTTTCTCAAGATCAACAAGTGCAAGAAATTCTAGAAAATATTCAAAAAGACCTTAGAACTTTAGAAAGAGCAGTTTACTCTCAATCATTTTCTGAAAATTCAGATGCAAATACAACTCAAAAAGCATCAACAAAGGAGTCAGAGCAGGCATTAACAAAACATTTGTTGAAATTGAGCGAAATAGAGACACAGTTCCAGGAATTAACAAATAAATTTGAAGAAATAAATTTTAAATTAGACAAACTATCTAATAAACTTTCTAATGTTCAGCAAGATAATCAATTAAGATTTGAGCAAATTGAGCAAGCCTCCATTGTCAATACAAATAATAAGTCTATTACTTCTTTGCCCAAAACTGAGCAAACATTTGTAAATGAAGATATAACGCAAAAAAAAATACTTCCTGGATCCTCTGAACCACAATCATTAGGAGAAATCTCTTATAAAGATATGACTACTAGTGATGACACTCAATTAATAGAGACAGTAGAACAAACAGAAGCAATAATTTCAGAAGTTTTTAATTCTGAGGAAAAATTATTGCCTGACGCTAGTCCAAAAGAACAATACCAATTTGCTAGAAATTTTTTAAAAGTTGGAGATTATGCTAATGCTGAGAAGGCATTTAGAGAATTTGTATTGACTAATCCTGATAACGAATTGTCAGGAAACGCACAATACTGGTATGCAGAAACCTATAGAATAAGACAAATGTACACTGATGCAGCTACTGCATATTTGGAAGGTTATCAAAAGTATCCAAAAAGCAAAATTGCTCCTGAAAATTTATTGAAACTAGGTGTATCGTTGGTTCAGATGGGAGAAAAAGATCAAGGATGCTTGATGATTGCCGGAGTTAAAAAACAATATCCTGACGCAACTCAATCTGTACTTCAAAAAGCAAAGTATTATGAAGAAAAAGAATTTGAGTGTAAAAAAGAAAATTCATAATTTTTATTCCAAAAAATTAGATGATCCAAGAATAAAAAGAATTTACTTAAATTTTAAAAAAAAAATATCTAGCCATATTCCAAGTAGTTTTTGTGTTGCTGTTTCAGGAGGGGTAGATAGTATGGCATTATCATTCTTAGCTAAATGTTATTCATTAGAAAATAACAAAAAAATTTATTTTTTTATTATAGATCACAAGCTTAGAAAAAATTCCACTTTTGAGGCTAAATTAGTAAAAAAAAAACTTAAATTATTTCAAATTTCTAGCAACATACTTACTATTAAAAAGGAAAAAATATCAACAAATATTCAATCTTTTGCGAGAGAAAATAGATACAAATTAATTATCAAACAAAGTTTAATTAAAAAAATTGATATGATTTTAACTGCACATCATGTAGATGATTTGATTGAAAACTTTTTTATTAGATTATTAAGAGGTTCAGGGTTAAAAGGTTTAATTTCATTCAACAAGATTAAATCCAAAGTAAACTTTGATGATAAAATTTATATTTTAAGGCCTTTAATTGATATACCTAAAAAGGATTTGGCATATATTTCAAATAATACTTTTAACTTTAATGTAAATGATCCTTCTAATTTAGATGATAAATTTTTAAGAGCAAGAGTAAGAAAATTAATTTCAAACTTAGAGAAAGATGGATTAACATTTAACAAAATTAAATTATCTCTTAACAATCTAAGCAAAAGCAATATTGCTATAGATTATTATGTTAAGAAAAATATTAATGATAATTCTAATTACTTAAAATTAACTAATTCAATTATTTTAAAAGATGATTTTCTAAATCAACCAGATGAAATTGTCTTTAGATCATTTTCAGAACTAATACAAAAAATAGGAAAAAAAGAAACTTTTGCTAGGGGTATAAAAGTGGATAACTTAATTAAATTTTTAAGATCTACTAATAATAACTCAAAAAAAACACTTTCAGGATGTATAATTCAAAAACTTAAGAATTCAGTCATTATTTCTTCAGAAAAAAGATAGAATACCTACAAATTGGCACAAATTGACACTTGTTAAATTGATAATAATTCTTAGTTTATAGGTATGAATTTCAAAAACTTAGCTATGTGGGCAGTAATAGTGATCTTAACTATCGGCCTATACAATATGTTCAAGAATCCACAAGGTTCAGTTAATCAAAAAAATAACATTATATTTTCAGAATTTTTAACACAAGTGGATAATGGAAGAGTTGTTCAAGTAGAAATTCAAGGCAAAAATATAAAGGGTGTAATGTCTAATGGAGAAATGTTTAATACTTATGCTCCTGATGACCCAAATCTAATTCAAAAATTGAGTGATAAAGGTGTTAGTATCTCAGCGAGTCCATTAGAAGAAAAAATGCCTTCATTATTTGGAGTACTTTTATCATGGTTTCCTATGCTACTTTTAATTGCTGTATGGATATTTTTCATGAGACAGATGCAAGGTGGCAAAGGTGGAGCTATGGGCTTTGGAAAATCAAAAGCCAAAATGATGAATGAGTTAAAAGGTAAAGTTACATTTAACGATGTAGCAGGAGTAGAGGAAGCAAAGGAAGAAGTTGAAGAAGTAGTCGAATTTTTAAAAGATCCAAAGAAATTTAGTAGATTGGGTGGAAAAATACCTCGTGGATGTCTTTTAGTTGGACCTCCTGGAACGGGTAAAACTTTACTAGCAAGAGCTATTGCAGGAGAAGCAGGAGTGCCATTCTTTACTATTTCAGGTTCAGACTTTGTAGAAATGTTTGTTGGTGTTGGAGCTTCAAGAGTTAGAGATATGTTTGAACAAGGTAAAAAACACTCACCATGCATTATATTCATTGATGAAATTGATGCTGTTGGAAGGAGTAGAGGTGCAGGTTTAGGTGGAGGTAACGATGAGAGAGAACAAACGCTAAATCAATTACTTGTAGAAATGGACGGCTTCGATACAAATGAAGGTGTAATAATAATTGCAGCAACTAATAGACCTGATGTGCTTGACCCTGCTTTATTAAGACCAGGTAGATTTGACAGACAGGTAGTAGTTTCTAATCCTGACTTACTTGGAAGAGAAAAAATATTGAAAGTGCATGCTAAGAAAATATCAATGGCACCAGATGTCAATTTAAGAACTATTGCAAGAGGAACTCCAGGATTTTCCGGTGCTGATCTGGCGAACTTAGTAAACGAAGCTGCATTATTAGCAGCAAGAAAAAACAAAAGAATAGTTACCTATATGGAATTCGAAGAAGCAAAAGACAAAGTAATGATGGGCTCAGAGAGAAGATCAATGGTAATGAGCGAAGAAGAGAAAAAACTTACTGCTTATCATGAAGCTGGTCATGCAATTGTTACTATTAATGAAAAAGCAGCATACCCTATTCATAAGGCAACAATTATTCCAAGAGGAAGAGCATTAGGGATGGTAATGCAACTTCCCGAAAGAGATGAGGTATCTCAAACAAGAGAACAACTACATGCTCAAATGGCTATAGCAATGGGTGGACGAGTTGCAGAAGAAATTATTTTTGGAGACGATAAAGTGACCACTGGGGCTGCAAGTGACATAGAACAAGCGACAAAAAGAGCAAGAGCAATGGTAATGAGAGCAGGATTAAGTAAAGAGCTTGGTCCAGTTGCTTACGGTGAAAATGAGGAAGAAGTTTTCCTTGGAAGATCAGTTGCAAGACAACAAAATATGTCTGAAGAAACTGCAAGAAAAGTTGATACCGAAATAAGAAAATTTGTTGACCAAGGTTATGATAGAGCAAAAAAAGTTTTGACGGATAAAATTGATGACTTGCACAAATTAGCTAAAGCTTTACTTACTTACGAAACATTGACTGGTCAGGAAATTGAAGACATAGTGAATAAAAATTTATATCCAAAAAATAAAGAAGATTTAAAAGTAGAGGAAGATGATCAAAGTTCTGCTTTAGGTTCAATGGGACTAAAACCAAAGATTGTTCATTAAAATTTAATGAAAAAATATTACACAAGAGCGTGTAATTTTTATTATAATAGAACATCCATAGAAAAAGTTAAAAAAAAGATTTCACTTCCAGTTAGTGGTAACAAATCACTTTCATTTGACACTATTGAAATTATTACCAGGACTAATAAAAAAAAAATAAATATCAAAAATATTAAAAATCTTCCGTCAAAAATTAAAAAGAAAGTCTTAATTGATATTAATAATATTTCTAAAGTTAAAAAAATTCCTAAATTAACATTTGATAACTTACCAATATTAATGGGTATTTTAAATATTACACCAGATAGTTTTTCTGATGGTGGAAAATTTAATAAAAAAAATTCTGCAATAAAACAGATTAATAAATTAATATCCGATGGAGCTAAGATAATTGATGTAGGTGGTGAGTCTACAAGACCAGGATCAAAAGAAATTCTTCAAACAGAGGAGTGGCTGAGAGTAAATAAAGTTATGAATTATTTAAAATCTAAAAGTTTTTTTATTTCTTTAGATACTAGAAAAAGTTTTGTAATGAAAAAAGCTTCAAAATATGAAGTAGACTTAATTAATGATGTATCAGGCCTAAGCCATGACAAGGAGACAATTGATTTTTTAAAAAAATCAAAGTTACCATTCGTTCTGCATCATATGAAGGGTAACACAGAAACAATGCAAAAAAATCCCAGTTACAATAATGTTTTGTTGGATATATATGAATATTTCGAGGACAAGCTGAGATTAATTAGAAAAAGTGGAATTAAACATAATCACATTATCTTAGATCCTGGATTGGGATTTGGTAAAAATATGAAACATAATATTACCCTAATCAATAATGTTTCTATTTTTCATTCCTTAGGATTACCAGTAATGTTGGGAATTTCTAGAAAGAGATTTATAAAAGATATATCCGGAAATAATGATAGTAAAGAAAGAATAGGTGGAACCGTGTCTTCAAGTATTTTTAGCATGTTACAAGGAGTACAAATACTTAGGGTCCATGATGTTAATGAAGTTAATCAAGGAATAAAAGTTTATAAAAAACTAAATTTTAATTAATGAAAAAAAAATATTTTGGTACAGACGGAATAAGAGGAAAGGTAAATGGTAATAAAATAAATGGCGATATGTTTTTTAAGTTTGGTTTGGCTGCTGGCACATATTTTAATAATAAAAAAAAAACTAAACAAATTGCAATAATCGCGAAAGATACTAGGTTGTCAGGATATGCATTAGAACCAGCATTAGTATCTGGTTTAACATCAGCTGGAATGCACGTTTTCACTTTTGGACCATTGCCAACAAATGGTCTGGCAATGCTTACAAAAAAAATGAGAGCCAATATGGGAATCATGATTACAGCATCGCATAATTCTTTTTATGATAATGGTTTAAAATTATTTGGACCAGATGGCTTAAAATTGTCCGACAAAATTGAAAAGAAAATAGAAAAACTAATTGACTCTAAAGTCTCAAAAAAATTATCAAATCCTGAAATATTAGGCAGGGTTAAAAGATTGGAGAATGGCACAAATAAATATCTTGATATCTTAAAAACAAATTTTCCTAAACAATTTAATTTAAGAGGTTTAAGAATTACAATAGATTGTGCTAATGGAGCCGCGTATAAAGTAGGGCCGCAATTGTTTAGATCATTGGGTGCCATAGTTCATGAAATTGGAACCACTCCAAATGGATTTAATATAAATAAAAAATGCGGTTCTACATTTCCGAATAAAATTAAATACCACACAAAAAAAAATAAATCCCATATTGGAATTTCATTGGATGGCGATGCAGACAGAATTATAGTTTGTGATGAAAAGAGCAACATTATTGATGGAGATAAAATAATAGCTATGCTAGCAACAAGATGGAAAAGAAAAAAAATTTTAAGAGGTGGTGTTGTAGGAACCTTAAT
>CACJVQ010000005.1 GCA_902596915.1 uncultured Pelagibacteraceae bacterium
AATATAGGATAATTTAATTTAATTAATTTTTGAACAGTATCAATTGCATATTTTCCAGTAGCTGCTGGATCTCCAGGCCCATTTGATAAAAAAATACCATCAGGTTTTAATTTCACAATTTCATCAGCAGTTAATTTACAAGAAACTACCTTTACCTCACAGTTATAATCTGAGAAATATCTTAAAATATTTTTCTTTATTCCATAATCAACTGCTATAATTTTAAATTTCTTTTTTGTATTCTTTTTATATCCGACATCCTTTTTCCACGTTTTAAACCCTTTCCATAAATAGGTTTTTTTTGTTGATACTTCTTTAGCAAGATCTAATCCATTTAAGCCAGGCCATTTGACTGACATATTAGTTAGTTTTTTAATATTAAATTTACCTTTTTTATTATTTGTAATAGTACCTTTTGGAGCACCCTTATCTCTAATTAAGTTTGTTAAGCTTCTAGTATCTAATCCAGTTAATCCAACAATTTGATTTTTTTTAAGCCATTCATCTAATGTATGTAATGCTCTATAATTCGATGGAGAAGTAATTTCGGAATTAAATATTACACCTTTCGTCCAAATTTTATCAGACTCTAAATCCTCATTATTGGTTCCAACATTTCCAATATGAGGAAATGTAAAGTTTATAATTTGTCCAGCATAAGATGGGTCTGATATAATTTCCTGATATCCTGTTAAAGATGTATTAAAACAAACCTCTCCAGTAGCAGTTCCTTGATATCCAAGGCCAATACCTTTGAAAACTAGCTTGTTATCTAGAACTAAAATACCTGTAGAAAATGGATGATTAATTGCAATTTTGTTTTTTTGTTTTTTGATCAATTACAACTCATGAGTTAAAGGTCTATACAATAAAACCTTTTTTTGCGCAACACATCTAATGTATATTTTGTAAAAAAAATATTTTTCTTTTTGAAGAATATTTTTAATACGCTAAAATTAAATATGTCATTAAGAGAAAGTATAGAGTCAGACTACAAAACAGCTTTAAAATCTAAAGATAAAAATAAAATATCAACTTACAGGTTAATTTTATCCGGTGTTAAAGATTTAGATATAAACAATAGATCTGGGGCAGAAAAAAAAGAAACAGATGATGAAGATATTAAGAAGTTATTAAAAAAAATGATTAAACAGCGTAGCGAATCAATTGAATTGTATAAAAAAAATAATCGTAAGGATCTTCAGGATATAGAAGAACAAGAAGTTGGAATAATTAGCCAATATTTACCTAAACAGATTAGCGAGGAGGATACTAAGAAAATTTGTAAAGAAGTGATTAAATCAACAGGCGCAAACTCAATTAAGGATATGGGAAAAGTTATGGGCGAATTGAAGAAAAATAATGCTGACACTATCGATTTTTCTAAAGCAGGAGCAATTATAAAAGAATTATTAAATCAAAAATGAAATACCCAAAAGAGTACTTACAAGAAATAAAAACTAGATTAAAAATTTCAACTGTGGTTTCAAAAACAGTTAATTTAAAAAAGAGAGGAAAGGAATATGTTGGCCTTTCACCATTTAAGACTGAAAAAACACCATCATTCACAGTAAATGATGAAAAGGAATTTTATCATTGCTTTAGTACTGCAGAGCATGGAAATATTTTTGATTTTGTAATGAAAACCCAAAATCTTAAATTTGGTGAGTCAGTCAAATATTTAGCAAATTTAGCAGGGATGAGGCCTTATACATTTTCAAAAGAGGATGAGATCAGAGAAGAAAAGTGGAACAAATATAAATTGATATATGCAAAATATGTTGAATTTTATCATCAAGATCTTTTTAAAAACCCTTTAGCAAAAGAAGCAAAGGATTATTTAAAAAATAGAAATTTAACTATTGAAGAAGTAAAAAAATTTAAAATTGGATATGTTTCAAATGATGAAAAATTTAAAGAAGAGATTTTTAAGGAATTTACTGAAAGTGAAATCAAAGAAACAGGATTATTCTATTTTGACGAAAATAAAAAAAAATATGTAGATAGGTTTAGAGACAGAGTAATTTTTCCAATAAATAATATTTCAGGTGATCCCATAGCACTTGGAGGTAGAATATTAAAAGATAATAAGTACCTTGCAAAGTATATTAATTCACCAGAAACCCCATTTTTCAAAAAAGGATCTAATCTTTATAATCTAGATTTTACAAGAAAACTTTCAAACAATATTGATAACATATTTCTTGTTGAAGGTTATATGGATGTGGTTGGTCTTAGTAAAAACAAAGTGGAAAATGTAGTTGCAAATCTGGGTACTTCTTTAACTACAAGACAAATATTAACTCTTAATCAATTTTTTCAACATATCACTGTTTGTTTCGATGGTGACGAAAGCGGATATAAAGCAGCTTTAAGAGCAGCAGAAAATTCTATTATTGAATTAAAACCCGAAAAAGAAATTTCCTTTTTATTTTTACCCAACAAACATGATCCAGATAGCTACGTTAATGAAAAGGGAAAGGATTTTTTTGAAGATTTTTCTAAAAATAATTCTGTCCCTATTCATAAATTTATATTTAATCACTATTCTAAAGAAATAAATGATAACCCCTCATCAAGAGCTATTTTTGAAAAAAAATTAAGATCAATTTCATCAACAATTAAAGATGAATTCATTAGAAAGTATGTGCTTGAATATTTCTTAGAAAAAATTTCTGAATTAACACCAAATACAAACTTTAAATATAATAAAAATTACTCCAAACTTACAAAATCGCTCAAATCAACTCAGAATTATTTTAATGAAACAAAGTCTTTATCAGCTATTGATATTAAAGAATTTTCTTTTCTATATATTTTGCTAAAAAAACCTGAGCTTATAAAAGATAATTTTAATTTAATTGAAAATGTAAAACTATTTAGTAGTGAAAATAAATTATTACTTAAAGAAATTATTGATCAAACAAACAATTTTGAAAATACTAATCTAGAGAATTTAAAAATTGACCAAACTTTGATAGATAGGATTTTAAAATATGCATCTATTAAGCATATATTATTTAAAAACTTAGATGATGATCAAAAAATTCTTGAAATTTTATCTGAGCTCATAAGAGATCTGAAAAATTATGAACTTGAATTAAGAATAATGGATTTAGAATCAAGATTTTCTAAGGATTTAAGTGAGACAACATTTAATGAGTTAAAAGAGCTCAAAAAACAACAAAAAATCAATTAAATTAAAATCAGAATACAATAGATTTTTTTTATTTTAGCATTATATACATTCTGAACTTTTTTATTGTGGAACGTATAATTACAAAATCATTTGCGAGATTAATGGGCAGAGGTGTCCATAGGGGTTTCATAACCCACGAAGAATTAAACAAATCTCTAGGAAAAAGAAATCTGTCAAACGAAAATTTAGAGCAAGCTTTTATACATATTCTTGATGAAAAAATTATATTAGTTGAAAAAAAATCAGATTTTAAAGTTCTTAGAAAGAAAGACAATGGCTCCAAAGAAGAGGGTAAATCTATAGAAAAAAGTGATGACCCAATTCGAATGTACCTTAGAGAAATGGGAGGAGTGGAGCTTCTTTCCAGAGAAGGTGAAATCGCTATTGCTAAAAGAATTGAAGCTGGAAAAGACGTAATGTTGAATGCACTTTCACAAAGCCCAATTACCGCTCAACAGTTTTTTGAATGGAATACAAAACTTCAAAATGATGAAATTTTAGTTAGAGAAATAATTGATATTGATACCAATTATATGGAAGATGAAGACACTGGTCAAAGTGCAAAACAAAAAAAATCTGATGAAGGGAATGAAAATCAAAGTACTGATGACCAAAATAACACTACAGATGATGATGAATTTAATCCAACACTTGCAGCTATGGAAACAGAGATTAAACCCAAAGTTTTGCAAACAGTTTATAATTTAACTAAAGAATACAATAAACTTATAAAATATCAGAAAGAAAAATTAGATTGTGTATTAAATTCAAAACAATTTTCTCCATCAAAAGAGAAAAATTATAAAAAAATTGTAGAGGATATTTTAGAGAATATTAAAACATTACAATTATCTCCTTCAGTATTAGAAGATTTGGTTCAAAAACATTATATAGAAAATCGTAAAATAATATCTTTAGAGGGAAATCTTTTAAGATTTGCAATTAATGAAAAGATTTCTAGAGATGAATTCATAAAATTTTATGTTGGAAATGAAATAAACCCAAATTTAAAAAGTTTCCTAGATACCAATGACATATGGAAGAAATTTTTTCAAAAATATAAAGTACAATTTAAAGACATTAGAGATAGATTAATTGAAATAAGTAATAAGCTTGGGATATCGGTCACTGACTATAAATTAATGGTTAGTAGAATTCAAAAAGGTGAGAAAGAATCTAGAATTGCAAAAAAGGAGATGGTTGAAGCTAATTTAAGATTAGTTATTTCTATTGCTAAAAAATATACAAATAGGGGCCTGCAATTTTTAGATTTAATTCAAGAGGGAAATATAGGACTGATGAAAGCTGTAGATAAATTTGAATATAGAAGAGGATACAAATTCTCTACTTATGCAACATGGTGGATTAGACAAGCGATAACCAGATCTATAGCAGACCAAGCTAGAACAATAAGAATACCCGTCCATATGATTGAGACAATTAATAAAATTGTGAGAACTCAACGTCTAATTTTGAGTGAGTTTGGTAGAGAGGCTACACCCGAAGAGCTTGCAAAAAAATTGAGAATGCCACTTGAAAAGGTAAGAAAAGTATTAAAGATTTCAAAAGAACCAGTATCGCTTGAGAAACCAGTTGGAGATGAAGAAGATAGCAGTTTAGGAGACTTTATAGAGGATACAAAAGCACTAGCACCACTTGAGCAAGCAATTAAATCTAACCTAAGTGAGGCAACAACAAAGATACTTTCAACCTTAACCCCAAGAGAAGAAAGAGTTTTAAGAATGAGGTTTGGAGTTGGTATGAATACGGATCATACTTTGGAAGAAGTTGGCTTACAGTTTTCTGTAACAAGAGAAAGAATTCGTCAAATTGAGGCGAAGGCACTTAGAAAATTAAAACACCCAAGCCGATCAAAACAATTAAAAAGTTTCTTAGAAAGTTAATAGGGCCGTTAGCTCAATAGTAGAGTACTGCATTGACATTGCAGGGGTAGTTGGAGCGTAACCAACACGGCCCACCATTTTAATTATTATCTATAATTGATAAGTATTAAAAAATGATATAATTAAGAATAACTTTTAGGGCCTGTAGCTCAGTTGGTTAGAGCAGTACACTCATAATGTATTGGTCCCAGGTTCGAGTCCTGGCGGGCCCACCATCTACTTAATTATAAATTCCTCTAAAGATTTAAAGAGATAATTAATATCCCCCTCATTATTTTGCAATATAGATTTAAACTCTTCTTTTTGAGTTCTGGCTAAACTTAATCCTTCAACTATAAGATCTCTTATTAAAGGTCTGTCTGGATTTTTTGTATATATTCTCCAATCAATTTTTATTTCTGGGTTTTTAGATGTTTCGTCCAAAACAGTACTAACAATTGTATATTTTTCATTAATTTTCTTTTCAGATACAACACTTATTTTTGGATCTGAGTAATCTACCAATCTACTAGAAAAACTTTTTAGGAAATAACTTTTAAACAGCTTTTTGTATTTAATTTTTTGATCCTCACTAAGGTCTTTACGATATTTTCCAAGGGTATACATTCCGATACCATTAATATCAACGCTAGTTTCAGCAATATTATTTAATCTAATTATTTTAGCCTCAACAGGATCAGAGCTTGATAAAATGACTGATGCCTCATTAACTATCTCACTAATTAATTTACTTGGCTCTTTAGCGAATGAAATATTATTTAAAAGTAAAATAAAAAAAAAAAAAATTATTTTGATTTTAGCCATTAATATAGTTACTGAGTATCTATTTCTTCCCAATCATCATCATTCATTGTCTCAGTAGTTTCATCTGAGTTTAGAATTTTTCTTTTTCTATCTTGCAAATACAAACTCCTAACAGATGCATATAAGTCCATTGAATTATTCTCAAGACTATCAAAAGCCTCTAAATTTTTTGCTCTAAAATCTACACCAGCAGTTAATCTTGAATAATAATAATCTGAATTTTCAAAGTATTTAGTGTCATTTGCTATTGTAACATTGTACCATGCATCACCACCACCAAAATTAGCTAATGAACCGAGCGTATCCCTTACTGTTGTCGGACCAAGAACAGGTAAAACAAAATAACATCCTTCTTTTACTCCCCAAGTTCCAAGAGTTTGTCCATAATCTTCTTTATCAAGTTTATTTAATCCATAATATGAAGCTACATCAAAAATTCCACCAATACCAAGTGTGGAATTAATAGAAAATCTTAATGTGTTTATGCCAGCTTCTTTAAATTGACCCTGCAAGACATTGTTTGGTATGGTCACTACATTGGATAAATTATTTAAAGCATTACTTGTTCCAGATCTTATTGGTTTAGGCAAGAATCTATAACCTTTGGCGACTGGTTTAAAAAAAATTTTATCTAACCCTTGATTAAATGCAAAAATCCCTCTGTTAACAGTCTCAAAGCAATCTTTAACCTCAGCACTCTTTTCTTTAGTCTTACTATTTATTTCTAGAGTTCCATCTGATCCTGCATGTAAATGCAAGATATAAACTTGAGAGATTATCGCAATTAAAAATATTTTTAAAATCTTTTTCATTAATGCTGTTTATATTATATCCTCTATTTATTTAAAGATTTAATTGTTCAAAATAATGCAGAAAAATGTTAAAAAAATGACCCTTAATTACTCGCCTAATTTTGATCTCAAAAAAAGAAATAAAAAAAAAATAAAGTATTTAATCTATCACTATACTGGAATGAAAAATGATAAATCGGCAATTAGAAAACTAACTAGTTTTAATTCTAATGTAAGTTGTCATTACTATATAACCAAATCAGGGAAACTTATACAAATGGTTCCTGATTTATATATTGCTTGGCATGCTGGAGAGTCTTACTGGGGTAATGATAAGTCTATAAATTACAATTCAATAGGCATTGAAATTTCAAATCCTGCTCATGGATATGGGTACAGAAATTTTAGTGACAAGCAAATAAAATGTTTAATTAGAATTTCCAAATTAATAATTAAAAAATATAATATTGATAAAAATAAAATTTTAGGTCATTCAGATATAGCCCCTTTAAGAAAAATAGACCCAGGAGAAAAATTTCCTTGGAAATTTTTAAACAAAAAAAAAATTGGAGTCTGGCATAATGTTAGTTCTAAAAAACTTAAATCATCAAGAAAAAAAAATTCTGAAGAAAATTTAAGTCAATTTATTAATTATTTAAAAAAAATAGGTTATAATATTGAATACTCTAATTTGAACGAGCTTAAAAAAATTATAAAAGTTTTTCAAATGAGATTTAGACCTGAGCTAGTAAATGGAAAATTAGATCTTGAATGCTTTAATATTGTAAAATCCCTTAATAATATTAAATAATTATTTATTGAATTATATTAAAAAATTTATATTCTGCGTTTGCCAGATAAAAGACTTATCGCTTTAATTTATTAAAGAGGAAAGTCCGGGCTCTACAAAGACACAGTGCCAGTTAACAACTGGCGGGGGCGACCCTAGGGATAGTGCCACAGAAAATAAACCGCCTTATCAAGGCAAGGGTGAAAAGGTGTGGTAAGAGCACACCGGCTAAGTTGGTAACAGCTAGCGCATGGAAAACCCCACTGGGAGCAAGACTGAGTAGAGATGACACTGTTAGAAATAACGAAAAGCAGTCTTTGGCTAGTCATCTGGGTTAGTTGCTTGAGCCTTAAAGTGATTTAAGGCCTAGAGAAATGATAAGTTTAAACGACAGAACCCGGCTTATATTTTATCTGGCAAAATCATAACCTTATAATTCCTATCTTTTATTAAATTAAATCAAAATTTCTATTTAGCTGCATTGCAGAAATTTAGAACAAATAAAGAATACTAACTATAATATTAGGTGTTGACGATTAAATTTAAAACCCATAATATCCCATAAAATCCCAAATATGGAATTTATGGATTATGTTTTTATCTACTTACGAAAACAAATTAGACAAAAAAGGAAGGGTGTCCGTGCCTGCTAGTTTTAGGAGCTATCTTTCTAATACGGGATACAACGGTATCGTATGTTTTCCATCATTTAATAATCAGTCAATTGAGGCTTGGCCTCAAGATAGAATTGAAAAAATTTCAAATGCAATAGACACTTTAAATCCATTTGAGGATAAGAAAGATTATTTTGCTACCTCAATACTATCAGAAAGTATTAACTTACAATTTGATAGCGAGGGAAGAATTCTCATTACAGAAAAATTATTAAGACATGCAAAAATAAAAAATAGCATGTTGTTTGTTGGTCAGGGAAAAACCTTCCAAATATGGGAACCAACAAGTTTTGAAAAATTTAGGGTCACTGCTAGAAAAAAATCTAACATTAATAGGGCTAACCTTAAATGGGAGCAAAAACTTAATAACTAACGGGGGATAAATGACAATTAATTTTAAAGCACCAGATATAAAAGAGTTGAAACCAAGAATATTAGTTCTTGGGATCGGAGGAGCAGGAGGTAATGCAATCAATGGAATGATAGAGTCAGGTTTACAAGGAGTAGAGTTTATAGCTGTAAATACTGATGCTCAAGATTTAAGACTAAGCCATGCACAAACTAAAATCCAAATGGGATTAAATTTAACAAAAGGATTAGGTGCTGGAGCAAAATTAGATATAGGCGAAGCTGCTGCTGATGAATCCTTAAATGAAATTGTTAATGTTCTTCAAGGGTCTAACATGGTTTTTATAACTGCAGGAATGGGTGGTGGAACTGGAACGGGTGCTGCGCATGTTATTGCTCGTGCTGCTAAAGAATTAAATATATTAACGATTGGAGTTGTTACCCTACCTTTCTTATATGAAGGACCTTCAAGAATGAGAAAAGCAAATCAAGGTCTTGAGGAATTAAGAAAACATGTGGATACTATCATTGTAGTTCCAAATCAAAATTTATTTAAAATCGCAAGTGAACAAACTACATTTGAAGAATCTTTTTTACTTTCTAATGATGTATTAAAGCATGGAGTTCAAAGCATTACTGATCTTATGGTAAGACCTGGTTTAATAAATTTAGACTTTGCTGATGTTGAAACAGTTATGAGTTCGATGGGTAAGGCCATGATGGGCACTGGTCAGGCTGAAGGTGAAGGTAGAGCAGTTAAAGCTGCAGAAATGGCTATAAGCAATCCTCTAATAGATGACTACACATTAAAGGGAGCTAAAGGCTTACTAGTCAATATCACTGGTGGAAAAGATCTTAAACTTTTTGAAGTAGACGAAGCTGTTAATAAAGTTAGAGCTGAAGTAGATCCAGAAGCAGAACTAATAATTGGAGCAATTACAGATGAGAGTTTAGATGGTTTAATGAGAGTTTCAATTGTAGCCACTTCTCTGGACGGGCAACAACCAGAGCCAAAATCAGTGATTAATATGGTTCATAGAATACAAAATAGAAATCCTGGATATTCTGATTTTTCAAATACAGGTTCTTCTCAAGCTTTTACATTCTCCAACCAAAACAGCTCAATCATGACTAATGGGGCAAATGCTCTTAAAATAGAAGAAGAGATTAAAGCTGAAACTGAAAGCCAAGCAACATCTGAACATGATAATTCAGAAGAATTAGTAAGTTCGACAAATATTGCAGAGGAAATAAATACTGAAGAGAATGAATTATCCACAGCTTCAGAGCAGTCTTTTGAAACAGATGAAAGCAACTCCTCTCCATCAAATGGATTGGAGAATTTTGATTTTGATGAAGAAACACCTGAGCTATTTAATTCTGATGGATCAATTAGTGAAACTGAAGAAGAAACTTCATTATCAACAGAAACAAGCACAACAAGAGAAGAAGAAGACGATTTAGAAATTCCTGCATTTTTGAGAAGACAAAAAAATTAATGGTCTTCAAAAAAATAAATGAATGCCACCATAAATCTGGAAAACAAACATTTTCCAGTTCTGCTAAAAGAATTAATTAGCATTATTTCCCCTCTTTATGGTGGCACATTTATTGATTGTACTTTTGGTCAAGGGGGATATTCAGAAAAAATTCTTGAAAATAAACAAAATAATATTATTGCATTAGATAGGGACAAAGATGTCTTAAGCAGCACATCAAAACTCCAAAAAAAATATGATAAAAGATTTAAATTTTACAATCTTAAATTTTCTCAATTAAATCAAATCAAATTAAAAAATCATAAAATAAAAGGAATTATTTTTGATTTAGGATATTCATTTAACCAAATTAAAAATTCCCAAAAAGGTTTATCATTTTCTGATAAAGGAAAGCTAAATATGAGAATGGGTATAAATGATTTTTCAGCAAATGAGATCATATCCAATATGGATGAAAATAATCTTACTAAAGTATTTAAAGTATTTGGCGACGAAAAATATTCAAAAAAAATAGCAAAAAAAATAGTAGAAATAAGAAAAGATAAAACTATAAAAACAGAGGACTTAGTTCAAATTATAGATACTGTTAAAAAATATCAAAAAACAAAAATACATAATTCCACTAAAGTTTTTCAGGCTTTAAGAATTTTAGTGAATAAAGAAATTAGTGAATTAATAAATGGATTGATTAATTCATTTAATCTAATTCCTACAGGCGGCATTATAGCTGTAGTTAGTTTTCACTCAATAGAGGACAGAATTGTCAAATTTTTTTTTAAACACTATTCTGAGCTAAGAAATTCCTCAAGATATTTACCTGAAACAGAGATCCCAGAAAAATGCTTTAGATTAATTAATAAAAAACCTATTTTACCAGGCTTAAGTGAGATAAAAAAAAACCCACCTTCAAGATCAGCTAAATTAAGGTATGGAATTAAAACTAATGATAAATGCGATTTTAGTGAATTTAGAGAAAAATTTAAAAATTTAATAAATATTGAAAATCTAAGATAATTAAATGAAAAAAATATTTTTTTTTGTACCTATAATTTTTTTAATATTTGCAACAACTTTAACTAAAAACTCAACAAAAAAACTTGATAAAGAAATTTTTGAATTAAAAGAAAATATTAGAATATTAGAAGATCGTTATGAACTGACTTTACTTGATTATAGTATTTTAACTTCACCAAAAAAACTAATGGAGTATCAACAATTTTACTTTGAGGATAAATTTGTTCAAAAGAAAATAGAAAATTTGAGCAAAATTGAATTTTTAGGTGATAATTTAAAAATTAATGAAATGAGTAAAAACGATGAGTGAATTAGATAATCACTCTCAAAATTCTGATAAATTTAATGATAGCTTTTCATATAAAGAAAATAAATCATATCTTAAAATATCTTTTGAAAGAATAGCATTTATTTTTTTTATATTTTTCATTTTAGCAATAATTTTTTCATCTAAGGTAATATTATTGAGTATAAAAAAAATCCCCGAAATTCAAAAAATAGTTAAAAAAAAAAATTTCAGATCAAGCATTTTAGATAATGAGGGAAATATTTTGGCTAAAAGCGTTCCAGTAGTTAATATAGGAATTAATCCTAATTTAGTAATTAACAAAGAAAAATTGTTAATTTCTCTTAAGTTGATCTTTCCTGATAAAAGCTTTGATGAAGAAATATATGGAAAAAAATTCTTTTATGTTAAAAAAAAAATAAGTCCTGAAAAATTTAAGCAAGTTCTTCTTTTAGGAGATAAATCCTTTATTCAAGAGGATAGCATAGCAAGAGTTTACCCAAATGGAAATTTATTTAGCCATGTAATTGGTCAAATCGATAATGATAATAATGGTATATCAGGAATCGAAAAAACTTTTGATTATGAGCTAACAACCACAAAAGAGCCTTTAAAATTAACCCTTGATAAAGATCTTCAATATTTAATTAAAGAAGAGTTATCAAAATCCAAAGATATATTTCAAAATATTGGAAGTGCTGCGATTTTAATGGATATTAATGATGGTAACATTTTATCTATGGTATCTCTTCCAGACTTTGATCTTAATAAAAGAGAAAAAATAAATGATGTAAAATATATTAATAGAGCAACAAAAGGTGTTTATGAATTTGGATCTGTTTTTAAAACTTTTACTTTGGCTGCAGGTTTACAATACAGTGTTGTTAAACCAGAAACAGAATTTAAAGACCTTAAAAAAAAAATTACATGTGCAGGAAATTCTATATCTGAATATGATGATAAAATACCATCAGATTTAACGGCTGAAGAGATCCTTATTAGATCAGGAAATATTGGTTCTGTTAGAATAGCTGAAAAAGTTGGTATTGAAAATTATAATGAGTTTCTTCAAACTATTGGAATTATATCAAATTTAGAATTCGATATACAGGAAGTAGGCGCAACTCAATTAGGTAGATGGGGCAAATGCAAACTTGCAACAGTTGCATTTGGCCATGGGATAGCCACAACTTTATTACAACTTTCAAAAGGCTATGCAATTATAAGTAATGGAGGATATGAAATAACACCTACATTATTGAAGAAGGAAAAACTACAAAGACAAAGAATACTTAATGAAAACTTATCAGAAACAATTAATCCTATTCTTAGAAAAATTGTATCAACAAAAGAAGGAACAGCAGGTTTTGCTAATGTAAAAGGTTACGAAATAGGCGGAAAAACGGGCACTGCCGACCAACCCTCAATGGGCGGGTATTCTAAAAAGAAAGTTAACACTTTTGCATCAGTTTTTCCAACCTCGGACCCAAAATATGTATTAGCGGTAATGTTGGATGAGCCCAAAGCAAATAGAGAATTTGTGTATCATTATAGAGATAATAGATATCCTTATAAGGGGAATTGGAGAAATACAGCGGGTTGGACCACTGTCTGGGTAGCTGGTCAGATAATAGAAAAGATCGGGCCAATTTTAGCCACAAAATATTAAGAGCGTAAATCATGTTACTCAAAGACTACTTTCCAAATTTACATAAAAAATATCATGAATTAAGATTTAAAGGGATAACTTTTAATTCTAAAGAAGTTAAAAAAGGATACATTTTTTTTGCATTTAAAGGAAACAATACTGATGGAAATTTCTTTATAAAAGATGCTATTAAAAAAGGATCTGAAATTATTATCACTGACAAATTTAAAATAAATGGTTGGAAAAATAATGTTTTATTTTTAAATGATAAAAATCCCAGAAATTTACTAGCTAAATTTAGCTCTAAAATATTTAACAAAAAACCGAATAACTTAATAGGTGTTACTGGCACAAATGGTAAATCATCGATAGCAAATTTTTATTTTCAAATTCTTACTCTTAACAGAATTAAAGTAGCCTCAATTGGTACATTGGGGATTACTGGTTTAAAAGTTAAAAAAAATTTTTCAAATACTACTTTTGATACTATTCAAATAAACAAAATTTTAAAAAAATTAAAAGAAAGAAAAATTGAAAATGTTATTTTGGAGGCTTCGAGTCATGGATTAAATCAAAATAGATTAGATGGATTAGAATTTGATATTGGTATATTTACTAACTTCACAAGAGATCATTTAGATTATCATAAAACTTATAAAAATTATTTAAATTCAAAGTTAATATTATTTAAAAAATTATTGAAAAAAAAATCTTATGCTATTTATGATAATGATTTAAAAATTTCTTCTAATTTAAATAAAATTACTAGATTAAATAAAATCAAAAAACTTACTTTAGGAAATACTAAATCGAGTTTTTCAATAATAAATCATCAATTTTTGAAAGATGAACAGAAAATAACATTCGTATTTGATAAAAAAAAATATTCTTTTTCAACAACATTAATTGGAAGAGTTCAAATTAAAAATTTACTAATGGCAATTATGGCAGCAATGAAAAGTAAAATTTCATTAGAAAAAATTATAAAAATTATACCAAAAATAAAGTCAGTAAATGGAAGATTAGAGAAGTTAGGAAATCTTAATAATTATGGAATTGTTATTCTTGATTATGCTCATACACCAGACGCTTTAAAGACCTGCATTAAAAATGTGAAGGAACAATTTAAATTGAGAAAAATTAACTTAGTATTTGGATGTGGGGGTGAGCGAGACAAGCCCAAAAGAAAAATAATGGGAAAAATTGCTGATAAATATTGTGATAAAATATATTTAACAGATGATAATCCAAGAAGTGAAGATCCAATAAAAATAAGAAGAGATATCAAGTCCAATATTTCAAAGAGTAAAGTATTAGAAATACCATCAAGAGAAAGGGCTATAAAATCTGCAATTATGGATATTAGGTCAAATGAGGTAGTTATTATTGCCGGAAAAGGGCATGAAGTTTACCAAGAATATATTTCTAAAAAATTCTTTTCAGATAAAAAATGTATTGAAAAATTTATTAGGATTAAAAATAAATCTTTAAATAGAAATTGGAAAACAAATATTGTTTCAGAAATAACTAAAAAGAAAATAGAAAAAAATATTAATATTAATGAGGCTTCAATTGACTCAAGAAAAACAAAAAAAAATAATATTTTCTTTGGTATAAAAGGGAAGAACTTTGATGGGAATAAATTTGTTAATCAAGCTTTAAATAATGGAGCCTCAATTGCGATCAATCAAAATAAACCAGTCAATCAAGTTAAAAATAAAATTTATGTAAAAAATTCTTTAAAAATTTTTTCTGAAAGTGCTAAACTGGTAAGAATATCTTCTAATATTTCATCTATTGCAATTACAGGATCTGCAGGTAAGACTTCTTTAAAAGAGATGTTGGGTCAAATGCTAGGCAAATTATGCCAAACATCTTATTCAAAAAAATCTTTTAATAATAAATATGGAGTACCAATTTCTTTATTCAACATAAATAAAGAAGATAGAATTGGAATTTTTGAAGTTGGGATGGATAAAAAAGGTGAAATTGACTTTTTAACCAAAAAAATAATGCCTAATATTGGTGTTATTACAAATATTTCTTATGCACATATTAAAAATTTTAAAAATTTATGGGGTGTAGCTCAAGCCAAATCGGAGATAATAAACAACATTGCTAAGGATGGATATATTATTTTAAATGCTGATGATAATTTTTTTAGTTTTTTTAAATCTAAATCCATAAAAAAAAAATTAAAAATAGTTACATTTGGGGTTAAAAAAAAATCAGATGTAAGTCTGATTAATATAAAAAAGAAGAAATCTTTTTCTGTTATTTTAATTAATTATAATAAAAAAAAATTGAAATTTATAGTTAAAAAAAATTTAGAAAATTATATTTATAATATCTTGTCAACTCTTGCAGTTATATCTATATATTTCGATTTGGAAAAATTAGATAAATTTTTCTTTAATGATTATCATTTCCCAGAAGGTAGAGGAGATTTAAACTCAATTAAATTAAATAAAAAAAAAATTAACCTAATTGATGAAAGTTATAATTCTAACCCTTTATCTCTTCAATTTGCATTAAATAAATTAAATAATTTTAATACAAAATCTAAAAGAAAACTAATTCTATTAGGAGATATGCTGGAACTTGGTAAATATTCCAAAAAACTTCATTCAGAAGCTGCCCAATATATTAATGATACTAAAATCGATAGAGTATATGTTTATGGTAAGGAAGTTATCGAAACATTTAACAAAATTAGACCACAAAAAAGAGGAAAAATATTAAATTCAAAAAAAGATATCTTAAATTTTATAAGAAATGATATTAAGGATGGTGAATATCTAATGATAAAAGGTTCAAACTCAACTGGGTTAAATAAAATAAGTCAAAGCTTAAAAATAGGCAAATTGAATGCTTTTTAGTCTATTTTCTAACTTAGTTGAGATCTTTAGTTTTCTAAACGTTTTTAAATATTTGACTGTAAGAACTGGTCTATCAATGTTTACATCAATGATAGTAGTTTTTTTAGTTGGGGGGTCGCTTATCAATTTTTTTTCTTCGCATCAAATTCATGACCCAATTAGAGAAGATGGACCTAGTGAACATATCGTCAAAAAAATAGGAACTCCCACAATGGGAGGTCTAATGATTTTACTGGGTATTTTCTCAGGTGTTCTATTATGGGGTGATTTTTCAAACCCTTACAATTGGTTCTTACTTTATATAGCAGGGTCTTTTGGATTACTTGGAGGCTATGATGATTATCAAAAAATAAAAAAAAATAATTCAAATGGCATAAGTTCTAAATTAAAGATTATAATACAAATAATACTAGCTTTAGGTGGAATTTTAATTCTCTATTTTTATAGTGGATCTAATGAACTTGAAAACTTGTATTTTCCATTTTTTAAAAATTTAATAATTAATTTAGGATGGTTTTTTATTCCATTTTATCTATTTGTTATTGTAGGGTCATCTAATGCAGTAAATTTGACCGATGGGCTTGATGGTTTAGCTACCGTACCTGTAATATTAGTTGCAGCTTGTTTTGCATTTATTAGTTATGTAACAGGAAATATAGTTTTTTCAGAATATTTACAAATTACATATATCGAAGGAGTTGGAGAAGCATCTATTTTCTGCGGATCAATAATAGGATCTTGCCTAGGTTTCTTATGGTTTAATGCTCCACCAGCTAAAATATTTATGGGTGATACAGGATCCTTAGCCTTAGGAGGATCATTAGGAGCAGTTGGCATTATTACCAAACATGAAATTGTTTTAGCAATTACAGGTGGATTGTTTGTTTTAGAAGCAGTCTCTGTAATTGTACAAGTGATATCATTCAAACTTACCGGAAAAAGAATATTTAAAATGGCCCCGATCCATCATCATTTTGAAAAAAAAGGCTGGCCAGAATCGACTGTAGTTATAAGATTTTGGATAATATCAATTATTTTAGCAATGATAGGGTTAGCAACATTAAAACTAAGATAATGAATGATAGACAAGTATTTTTTTAAAAATAAGAAAATTTTAATATATGGTTTTGGTAAATCTGGAATATCTTGTTTTAATTTTTTAAAGAAAAATAATATCTGTAAAATATTTGATGATAATAAAAAAAATATCCCGTTCAAACTAAGAAAAGAATTAATTAATGTTAGTAAATTATCACTTATTAGCTTTGATTATATTGTCCTAAGTCCAGGTATTGATATCAAAAAATGTAAAATTTCTAATTATTTAAAAAAAAATAGGTCTAAAATTATTACAGAGCTTGATATATTTGAAATAAGTTATCCAAAAATAAATAAAATCACGATTACAGGAACAAATGGTAAATCGACTACCTCAAAACTGCTCTACGAGGTTCTGAAAAATAATAGGATGGATGTAAGGTTAACTGGTAACATTGGGTATCCAGTATTAATGGAGAAAAGAATTAAAAAAAACACAATTTTTGTGATTGAGGCATCCTCTTATCAACTTGATTATAGTAAATACTTTAGGTCAAAGTATTCTGTGATACTTAATTTAAACCCAGACCATCTAGAAAGGCATGAAACTTTTAAAAATTATGCAGAGGCTAAATTTAAGATTGTTAAATCACAAGGTAAAAATGATTATGCTTTTTTAGATAAAGAAAATAAATTTCTAAGTCAATTAATTAAAAAAAATCGATTAAAATCAAAGATTACAAAGGTAAACTATTTAAAATATAAAAAATATTTTAAACAAATAGATAATGTTTACTTTACTAATTCTATCAACAAAAAGAATCTTAGTTATGTTTTGGCAATTGCCAAGACATTAAATATAAATATAAAGAAAGTAATAAATACTGCAAACAAATTTAAAGGATTAAATTATAGGCAACAAATAATTCATAAATCAAAAAATTTATTAATTATAAATGACTCGAAATCAACTAGTTTTTCATCAACAGTTCCATTACTTGAAGCTTACGAAAATATTCATTGGATATTGGGAGGTCAGGCTAAAAAGGGAGATAAGTTCAAATTAAAAAGAAAATATTTTTCAAATATTAAAGCATATATTTACGGCAAGAATAGAAATTTTTTAATTAATTCATTATCAAATAAAATTTTTTATAAAAGTTCTTTAACACTTAATGAAGCAATTAGAAAATTAAATAATAACATTAAAAATGACAAGCAAAAGAAAGTAATTCTTTTTAGTCCTTGCGCTGCTTCTTTTGATCAATTTAAGAATTTTGAGGAAAGAGGAAAATTTTTTAATAAAAGTATTCAATATATATTTAAACAAAATAAAATATGAATAAATATTATGATAGTATTTATGATTGGTGGAAAAATATAGATAAAATTCTACTGTTCTTAATTTTGGGTTTATTCTTACTTGGTCTTTTTTTTTCCTTAGTTTCTACATCTTTAATAGCTTCTGATAAATTAGATACAAAATCCTATTATTTTTTTTTCAAACACTCTGTTTATATAATTTTAGCTATTGTGATCTTAATAATGTTTTCGTTTTTAAATCAAAAAATTTTAACAAAATTTTCATTAATTTTATTCTTGATTACATTTTTAAGTTTAATGTTAGTTCCTTTTCTTGGTATTGAGGTAAAAGGTTCAAAAAGATGGTTAGATTTGATCTTTTTACCAAGATTTCAGCCCGTTGAGATAATTAAGCCTTTTTTTATAGTAACATTATCTTTAATGTTAACTATTCAAAATAGACGACTATATTTTAAATATTTCTTAAGCACGTTATTAATTTTTCCCATATTAATGTTACTTGTTTATCAACCGGATATTGGACAAACACTTTTAATATCAATGGTGTGGTTAGCATTAATTTTTGTGTCTGGCATAAATATATTTGTTTTTTTTATGTTCTTTTTTTTGGTTGGATCAGTTGTAAGTTATTTAGTTATGTTTGTTTCTAAATTTGAATATATAAAAATTAGACTTTTGGCTTTTTTAGACTCAAACACGGGTAATAATTATCAAGCAGAAAAGGCAAGTGATGCCATTATAAATGGTGGATTTTTTGGTAAGGGAATTGGAGAAGGCACTCTGAATTCCAGAGTTCCTGAAGCCCATACTGACTACATAGTTTCAGTTATTGCAGAAGAATTTGGTGCAATAATAGTTATCGCAATATTACTTTTGTACCTTATTTTCTCATATAAAATAATTCAAAAAATCAAAATATTAAATGAAGACTTATTGAAACTAATTTTGATTGGATGCGTCTCTTTGATTTTATTACAAACCTTTATACATGTGGGTGTTAACATTAGGTTGTTGCCAACTACGGGTATGACATTGCCATTTTTGAGCTATGGTGGTTCCTCAATAGTTAGTACTGCAATTGTGTCGGGAATAATTCTAAATTTAACAAAAAGAAAAATAGACTAAATCTATGAAAAAAATACTTATTGTAACTGGTGGATCTGGTGGTCATGTAATTCCGTCGTTAAGTATATATGATATTTTAAAAGATAATTTTGAAGTACAAATTGCAACAGATTTAAGAGGATCAAAATATATTAACAATAATGATTACAATTATTCACTAATAGATGTACCAAATTTATTTTCAAATTTTTTACTACTTCCATTTAATTTAATAAAATTTTGTATTTCAATACTAAAATCTTATAAATACTTAAAATTAAATAACTATAATACTTTAATTAGTACCGGAGGGTATATGTCATTACCTTTATGTTTAGCATCAAATTTATTGAATATAAAAACTTATATTTTTGAACCAAACTCGGTTATAGGTAGAGCAAATAAGTTAACACTAAGCTTTGCTAAAAAAGTTATTTGCTATGATAAAAATTTAAAAGGTATTTCTAAAAAATTCTTAAGCAAGGTTTACCCGATCAACCCATTACTTAGAAAAGAAATCTATAAATATCAAAGAAATGAAAAAACAATTTTAGATAAACAAAAAAAAATACTAATAATTGGAGGAAGCCAAGGGGCAAAATTTTTCGATGAATTCATTTCCAAAACAATTATAAAACTTTCAAAGATACAGAATATTCTTGTTTTGCAACAGGTAATTGATCAAAAATCAAAAGAATTTATAAAAGATTTGTATCAAAAAAATTCTATAGAACATGAATTATTTGACTTTGATGATAAATTATTAATTAAAGCTGTAAATTATGATTTAGCTATAACACGATCTGGCGCATCTGCAATTTCAGAATTAGCTTATTTAAATATTCCATTTGTGGCAATTCCATTTCCGTATGCTAAAGATAATCATCAATATTACAATGCAGAATTCTATGAAAAAAATAAATGTTGTTGGTTAATTACGCAAAATGATATTGATGAAAATAACTTCATAGATTTAATGAATAAAATATTTGAAAATAAAAATGAATATTTTTCTAAAAAAAAAAATTTGATAGAACTAACTAAAGAGAATACTTGGGAAAAAAATAAATTTAAAATGATTGAACTTATAAATGAAAATTGATTTAGGAAAAAACGAACTTATTCATTTTGTTGGCATTGGAGGAATAGGGATGAGTGGTTTAGCTTTAATTATGAACGGTTTAGGATACAAAGTTCAAGGTAGCGATATTACTAATAATCGAAATATTGAAAGATTGAGTGAAAAAAAAATAAAAGTATTCATCAAACATAAAAAAGAAAATATAAAAAATACTTCAATGTTAGTGATTTCTTCGGCAATTAAAAAAAACAACCCTGAAGTAATAGAGGCAATGAAAAAAAATTTACCAATTTATACAAGAGGAGATATGTTGGGTCATATTGTATCGTTTATGAGAAATGTTGTTGTAACTGGTTCACATGGAAAAACAACAACAACATCGTTGGTAGCAAGTATTTTTACATCAGGTAATTTAGATCCAACTATTATTAATGGTGGTGTATTAAATTCATTTGGCAATTCTGCAAAATTAGGCAAAAGCAACTGGTGTGTAACTGAATCTGATGAATCAGATGGAAGCTTTTTAAAAATTCCATTTACATATTCTATCGCAACCAATTTAGACTCTGAACATTTAGATTTTTATAAAAATATAAATAATCTAAAAAAATGTTTTACAAAATTTATAGAAAAAATACCATCTGTAGGTAAGGGTTTTGTATGTAATGACGATCAAAATCTTAAAAATATTATAAGAAAGACGAAAAATAAGAATTTTTATACATACGGTAAAGATAAAAAGTCAAATTTCCAAATAGTAAATGTAAAACAAACTTCTAATTTTTCTAGTTTTGATATTAAAATAAATATACCAAGCAAAAAAAAAATTATTAAAAGAATTAAGCTTCCAATGATAGGAATACATAACATTCGGAATGCAACAGCTGCAATTTCTTTAGCATTTACAATAGGATTGCCTGAAAAGTGTATCAAAACTGGACTATATAATTTTAAAGGTGTTCAGAGAAGGTTTTCTCATTTATTTGATCACAATAAGATAAGCTTTTATGATGATTATGCCCATCATCCAACAGAAATAAGTTCAGTTTTAAGTGGTGTTGAAAAAGTTTACAAAAATAAAGAAATTGTCTGTGTTTTCCAACCGCACAGAATTTCAAGAGTAATGAGTTTGAAAAAAGAATTTTCAAAATGTTTTAAAAAAGCAGATACAGTTTTATTGTGTCCCATTTATACAGCTAATGAAAAATTAAGGCTTAATTTTACATATCATTCCTTTGCAAAATTAATAATAAAAAATTCTAATGTCAGGTTAATACAAGTTGAAGATGAATTACAATTACAAAAGTTTATAAAACAGAATGTGTTTGGTAAAAAAATTTATATAGGAATGGGTGCAGGATCTATATCAAATTGGATGAAGAATTTGAAAAATATATTTTAATGGAAACTGAAGATATAAAAAAATTAGCATTATCAATAGATGGAGATATTTTTTTTGATCAGAGTATAAAAAATCTTAATTGGTTTAATATTGGAGGGAAAACTAAAATTTTTTTTAAACCAAACTCTTTAAAAAGCTTAATTGAATATCTAAAACTATATGCTTTACGGGGTAAAATATTTATTTTAGGAAATGGTTCAAATGTGCTATTTGATGATGATATATACAAAGGGACTATAATTAAGTTAGGAAAAAGTTTTTCAAATATTACTTTACTTAATAAAGAAACAATCATAGCTGGAGCAGGAGTGTCACAAAAAAAGGTTTCAGAATTTGCAAAAGATCACAATATCTCTGGGTTAGAATTTTTGTCATGCATTCCAGGGTCGATAGGAGGTGGCATTAGAATGAATTCTGGATGTTTTAAAAAAGAATTTAAAGATGCTCTTATATCTATCCAGCTAGTAGATTTTAAAGGTATTGTAAGAAGCATACCTGCAAATAAAATTAATTTTAATTATCGGTCAATAGAATTGCCGAAAGATTTAATTTTTTTAAGTGCAACTTTTAAAGGCAAAGAAAAAAATAGCAAAGAAATAAATAATTATATGAATGAGTTAAATTTAATCAAAAATATGGCCCAACCAACTAAAATTAAAACAAGTGGTAGTACTTTTAAAAATCCCATTGATCAAACAGATAAAAAAGTTTGGGAGTTAATTAGATTAAGTGTACCTACTGGAACACACTACGGGGATGCAGTAATCTCTGAAAAACATGCTAATTTTTTTGTGAATAAAAAAAATGCAAAATCTGCAGATATGAAGTCACTAATTAACTTTGTCAAAAAAAAAGTAAAAGATAAGACTGGAGTTAAATTAGATCTAGAAATTGTGTTGGTCGAATAGTGGATAAAATTTTAATATTAGCTGGAGGATATTCCAACGAAAGAGAGATTAGTTTAATAACAGCTAGAAGTGTTACTAGAGAGTTAAAAAAGAATAAGAAATACAAGCTTTTAACAATTGAGCCCAACGGGTACTTCATTAAAAAACTAAGAGAATTTAAGCCAAAATTGGTTTTAAATCTTTTACACGGTAGATATGGCGAAGATGGGTATATTCAGTCCATTCTTGAATCTGAAAAAATAAAATATACACATTCTGGAGTTTTATCCTCGTCTCTCGCAATTGATAAGGAAATATCAAAAAAAATATTTATTAAGAATAAAATTCTCACGCCCTCATATTTCAAATTTATTTTTAAAAAAAATACTAATTACAAAAATATAATTAAAAAAATTGAAAAAAAGCTTAAATTCCCTGTAGTTCTTAAGCCTATCAACGAAGGCTCCAGTGTAGGAGTATATATAACTAACAAAAAAAATTTTATTTATAATTTAACAAAGCTAGAAAAGTTTAAAGAAATATTGATTGAGAAATATATTCCTGGAAGAGAAATCCAAGCAGCCGTTTTAGGGAAAAAGAAACTGGGCATAATAGAGTTAAAACCTAAAAGAAAATTTTATGATTATAAAGCAAAGTACAGCGCAAGTGCTAAAACTGAGCATATAATTCCAGTTAAAATAACTCATAAAAATTATAATAAAGTAAATTCAATAGCCATGAAAGCACACAATCTTTTAAAGTGCAGAGGTGTGTCAAGATCAGATTTCAGATTTTATAAAAATAAATTTTATTTGTTAGAACTAAATACTCAGCCTGGCATGACTTCGCTGTCTTTAGTCCCAGAAATTGCAAATTATAATAATATTAGCTTTATACAACTTATAGAAGAAATAATGAAAGATGCCTCTACAAACAAATAAGTATAAACTTTACCTTTATTTATTTTTTTTTATTTTTTTGACTTCAATATTTAATTTTAAAATCTTAGATAATTATCAAGAAAAATTTAGCTTAAAGAAAATATATATTCATGGGTTATCTAATAATGAAAAACAAAATATTGAAATTGAACTTAATAAATTAAAAAATATAAACATTTTTAAATTGACTGAAGATAGGGTTCTAAAAACACTAAAAAAATTTAATTTTTTAGAAAATATTTATGTAAATAAAGTAATACCATCAACAATAAACATTAATTTATCGAAAACACTCATTATTGGAAAAACATTAAGAAATGGAGAATATTTTTATATTGGAAAAAATGGAAAATTCATAAAATCTAATCAGCTGAATGAAACAATTAATATACCCTCAGTATTTGGAGAATTCAGAATTGAGGAATATATAGATTTACAAAATATATTAAGTGAGAATGAGGTGGATTTACAAAACATTGAAAAATATTTTTATTTTAAGAATAAAAGGTGGGACCTATTATTTTCAAATAAATTAACTTTAATGTTGCCTTCTCAAAATGTAGCTAAATCAATAAAAATTTATAAAAAATTATTAGACAGTGATAATTTAATAAATAAAAAAATCGTTGATCTTAGAATAACAAATCAAATTATATTAACGAATTATAATGAATAACTTTGAAGCTGTTATAGATGTGGGATCTAAGAATTTAAAATTAGGTATTTTTAACAACGAGGATAAAAGTATTTATTCTTCTAAACAAAAGATTAATGATACTTTAGAAAAATCATTAAATATTCTAGTAAGAGATGCAGAAAAATATTTATCTTCGCATATAGATGAGGTTATTGTTTTATATGATTCCCCGAAATATTATTCATTAGAAATTTCTATTAAAAAAGTATTTGATTATAATACATCAATAAAAAAAATTTATAACGATCTAATACAGGAAGCCCATTTCTTAATTTCACAAAATAATTTTAAAGACCAAATAATACATCTAATAATTAATAATATTACTGTAGATGAAAAAAAAACTTTAGATAAAATTACTGATGATATCAAAATAAAATCTTTAGTATTAGAGATTAAATTTATTTGTTTAAATAAAATTTTAATTGAAAATATAACAAATAAGTTCAAAAATAATAATTTAAAAATATCAAATTTATATTGTACCAGTTATGTAAAAATTCATTCTTATAAAAAGCAATTAATTTCTAAAGATTATCTGTATTTTATAGATATTGGTTTTGAAAGAAGTAGTGGTTTTATCTTCAATGATAGCAAAATTGAATTCTTTAAATCAATACCTATTGGTGGTAATAATGTTACTAAAGATATTTCAAAAATTTTAAAATTAAGTCTAGAATATTCAGAGGATTTAAAAATAAAATTTAATAGATCTGAAAATGACATTTCTTTTATTAAAAATTCTACTGATGAAACAAATCCCTTCAGCGAAACTATCGAAAAAAATATATCCATTGATCTTTTGAAGCAAATAATTGTAGCCAGGTTAGATGAAATTATTGAACTATCTATTTTTGATAGTATGTCTGTTAAAAATTTAAATCCTCTTACAAAACATAAATTAATAATTACTGGAGGAGGATCTAGGTTATTATCGAATAATTATAATTTGAGTATAAAAAAAATATTTGCTGAATTAGTCTCTTTTGATGAAAATGATTCCCTGGTCTGCGAGACTGGTCTCAATTATCATAAAAGTAATGAAAGTTTTCACATAAAAACAAAAGAAAAATCTAAGAAATTAGGCTTTTTTGAGAAATTCTTTAACCTTTTTTCTAAATAATCGTATTTTACTGTAACATTACTTGAATATTAAATTTTTTGTAATTTAATATATTTTCACCATGTCAGTTCTCTCTCAATCAACTATTGCTAAAAAAGTATCTTTTTCAGGAGTTGGTATTCATACAGGCAACAAAGTCAAAATGAGTGTTTTGCCCTCTACTCCAAATTCTGGAATAGTTTTTAAAAGAACTGATTTAAACCAAAACAATATTGTAATTCCAAATTTTGCAAATGTTAGTGATGCCACACTTTGTACAACGGTATCAAATCAATTTGGTATAAAAGTTTCCACAATTGAGCATCTTATGGCTGCTTTTTTAGGTTTAGGAATAGATAATGCAGTAGTAGAACTTGATTCGCAAGAGGTTCCTATTCTTGATGGTTCAGCAAGGGATTTTGTAAAAATTTTGAAAGATGCTGGCCTGAAAAATAGTGATGTTCCAATAAAATTAATAAAAATTAATAATCATGTTGAATTAGAAGATGGAGATAAATATATTTCAATAGATAAATCAAACACAACTCTGGAAATTGAATTCGAGATTAATTATCAGAATAAAGTCATAAAAAGTCAAAAAAATAAAGTTAATGTATTTGAAGATAATTTAGACGATATTTTTAATTCAAGAACATTTTGTTTATATGAAGATATAGAAAAACTTCAAAAAATTGGTTTAGGCAAAGGTGGATCTCTAAAAAATGCGATTGTCGTTAAAGATGATAAAATATTAAATGAGAATGGATTAAGAAACGAAAATGAATTTGTAAATCATAAAATTCTTGACTGTATAGGAGACTTATATTTAACTGGTTACAGAACGATTGGGTCTATAAAATGTACTCATGGAGGACACAGCTTAACAAACAAATTGCTTAGAAAAGTATTTAATGATACTAGAAATTATTCTCTAATTGAGATTAAAGGAAAAAACCTACCACATTCATTGTTAAATAATCGTCACAATCTAAAATCTATTGCTTAAAAATTAGAAATTTAAAAATATTCTGATAAAATTTCTAAATGAAAATATTTAATTTTTTAATAATTGTTTTAATATTTATCAGTTTAGCTTCGTGCTCAAAGAAAGAAAAAAAAATATCATTGATTAAGGAAGACAACTTAGAAATGCAAATGATTGAGGCTTATAATGAAGGATTAAAAGAATTTAACAGAGGAGATATTTTTTTTGCTGCTAAAAAATTTAATGAGGTTGAACTTTTATATCCTCAATCTGCATGGGCTCCGAGATCAACTTTGATGGCAGCATATGTTTATTATTCTCAACTATATTTTAATGATGCAATCATTGAGCTAGAACGTTTTTTGGATAAATATAAAAATCATAAAAACACAGACTATGCTTATTACTTATTAGCTGTTTGTCATTATAATCAGATAGTAGATGAAAAAAAAGATTTAGGTGAAATACTAAAAGCTAAAACTTATTTTCAGATTATTATAAAAGATTTTCCATCGACTGATTTTGCGGAGGATTCCATGTTTAAACTTGAATTAATTGAGGAAATCTTGGCGTCAAAAGAGTTATATTTAGCAAACTATTATTTAGATAGAGAAAAATGGATACCAGCAATGAATAGATTTAAAAAAATAGTGAATGATTATGATACCACTATTTATATCGAAGAAGCTTTATATAGATTGGTTGAATTAAACTATAAATTAGGTTTAACAGATGAGGCCCAAAAATACGCAGCAGTCCTTGGTTATAATTATCAATCTAGTGAATGGTATGATAGCTCCTATAAAATTTTAAATAGAAACTATAAAAAATTGAATATTAAAAAAGATATGGAAAAAGAAAAATCGTTATTAAAAAGATTTAAAGATTTATTTAAATAATTAAAAAAATGAAGGAAAGCGAAATTATAAATAATTATTTAAAAAAAATTAATGAGCTTAAAAAACACAACAAACTTTATTTCGAAGATAGTTCTCCAATTATATCTGATAAGGATTATGATAAAATCAAAAAAGATATATTAAACTTAGAAAAAAAATTTTCATACTTAAAAGATGCCTCTTCCCCGTCTATTTCTTTAGGTTTTACCCCTTCTAAAAATTTTATAAAATCTAAACACAGAGTTAAAATGCTGTCTTTATCAAATGCTTTTGATACTCAGGACTTAGAAAATTTTGAGAAGAAAATATTTAATTACTTAAATAAAAAAATTGAACTCGAGTACAGCGTAGAACCAAAGATAGATGGAATTTCAGCTTCATTAACTTACAAGAATGGTTCGTTGATTATGGGTACATCTAGGGGTGATGGAACAACAGGCGAGGTCATAACCGAAAATTTAAAAACAATTAAAGATATACCCCAGAAAATAACTTCTAAGGATTTTCCGAAAGATATAGATATAAGGGGTGAAGTTTTTATTAAAAAAGGTGAATTTGATAAATTAAAAAATGATTTTGCAAATCCTAGAAATGCGGCTTCAGGATCCTTAAGACAAAAAAATCCAAATGAGACTAAAAAAATTCCACTTAATTTTGTTGCTTATACTTACGGTTATTTTGAAAGTGACAAAATAAGAAAACAATCAGATTTTTTAAACTTCTTACAAAGATGGGGTTTTAAGACAAATGAACATAATAAAATTCTAAACAGTATAGATGATTTAAGAAATTTTCATAAAAAATTTGAAAAAGAAAGATTTGATTTAGAATACGATGTTGATGGTTTAGTTTATAAAATAAATAGTCTCGAACTTCAAAAAAGATTAGGATTTACTGCAAATTCTCCAAGATGGGCAATTGCCCATAAATTTTCTGCAGATAGCGCATTTTCTAAAATAATAGACATAAATATTCAGGTTGGCAGAACAGGTGCTTTAACACCTGTAGCAAGAATAAAACCAGTAAATATTGGTGGTGTAGTAGTTTCTAATGCAACACTCCATAATGAAGATGAAATTATTAGAAAAGATATAAGAATTAGTGATACTGTAAAAATTGAGAGAGCAGGGGACGTTATTCCTCATGTTATACTTGTCGATTTAAAAAAAAGAAATAAAAAGTCAAAAAAATTCAACTTTCCTTTAACCTGCCCCTCCTGTGGTTCTGAAACAATTAAAGAATTTAATAAGATCACAAAAAAATATGATGCTGTAAGAAGATGTACAAATGAGGGTTATCAGTGTGAAAAAATAGCTATAGAAAAAATTAAACATTTTATATCAAAAGAGGCACTCAATATTGATGGTCTAGGAAAAAAAGTAGTAGAAAAGTTCTGGGATCTTAAATTAATAAGATTTCCACAAGATATTTTTAATTTAGATTATACTCAAATTTCTAAATTGGAAGGTTGGGGCGATCTTTCAGTTTCAAATTTAAAGTTTTCAATAGATCAATCAAAAAAAGTTTCTTTAGATAAATTTCTTTATTCTATCGGCATTAGGCATATTGGCATAGAGAATGCAAAATTGTTGGCAGAATATACAAAATCAATATCAAACTTTTTAAGTTTTATTAAAAATAAAAAAATTGATGAATTTTTAAATATAGACGGAATAGGAGATACTCAAATTAATTCCTTAAAAAAATTTTTTGATAATAAATCTAATTATAAAATAATTGAAAAACTATCTTCCATACTAAATATTTCTGATTTAAAATTAAATAAGAATGGTAAACTATTATATAATACATTTATGTTTACTGGGAAATTATCAAACATGAGTAGAGCTGAAGCAAAATCTTTAATTGAAGAAAATTCAGGATCAGTTGTAAGTTCTGTTAATAAAAAATTAAAATATTTAATAATTGGCGAAAAACCTACAAACAGAAAAGTGGAACAAGCTAAAGAGCTGGGTATTAAAATTTTATCTGAAAAAGAATGGCTTAATTTACTAAATTAATTTAGCTAACCATTTTTTTTCATTTTTATTCAAAAATGGTGAAATATTATTGTAAACATCAAAGTGATATTTAAATAAATAATTCTTTTCTTTTTTAGTAAGCATTTTAAAATTAATTAGGTCTTTATCGATTGGTGCCATTGTCAAATTTTCGAATAAAAGCTTTGATTTTATTTTTTTAATAAAAACTAAATTTTCAATTCTTATTCCAAAATCATTTTTTTTATAAAAGCCAGGTTCATTACTTAAAACCATACCTTCTTTTAATTTTACATAGTTATTTTTCGATATACCTTGTGGTCCTTCATGAACATTAAGAAATGCTCCTACTCCATGACCAGTACCATGACGATAATCAAGTCCAACTGAATTGAGGCTTTTTCTGGCAATTTTATCAATATTGTGCCCATTCACCACTTTTTTTATATCTGTTGAGGCAACAGCAATATGACCTTTCAGAACCCTTGTGAATATATCTTTAATTTTATTTGAAACTTTGGAAAAACATAATGTTCTTGTTACATCAGTGGTACCCCATTTGTATTGACCTCCAGAGTCGAGAAGTAACAATTCATTTTTTTTTAATTTTCTGTTTGAAAATTTATCTGATCTATAATGTATGATCGCTCCATTTGGCCCAGATCCTGCGATTGTATCAAAACTTGGATATAAATAATTTTTACTTTTTTTTCTAAAACTCTCTAATTTTTTTTCAATTTTACTCTCCGTAAGATTTTTTAATTTACAATTTTTTATCCAATATAAAAATTTTGTTAAAGCTACACCATCTTCAATATGTGAATTAACCATATTTTTAATCTCAATTTTATTCTTTAAAGATTTTAAATCATAAATAGGGTCTTCTCTGTCAATTATTTTAAACTTATAGCTGATTAAGCTTTCCTCAAAAACAGAACAAGATTTACTATCAATACAAAAATTTCCATTTTTTAACCTTACTAAGCAATTTAAAATATTACTTTCTTTTAAAAATTGTATTTTTAATTTTTTAAGACTTAATTTAATTTTATTTATTTTGCTTTGATTTGAAAAAAAATAAATTTGTTTTTCTTTTGTTATGATTAGTTTACAATTAGCGATAGGAGAATTTGGAAGATCTCTACCTCTTATATTTAGAAGCCAACAAATATTTTCACTTGAGCTTATATATGTATAATCAATTTTCTTTTTTTTCATAATCTTAATTAATCGACCTATTTTTTTATTTACACTTTCACCTGCTACATCCGGATATAAGCTAAAAAAAGGATAATTATTTTTATTTTTTCTTTCACTTTTAAATTTAAAATTTAAAGGAACTAAGTTGTAATTATCTCCAAAATATTTATTAAGGGTTTCCCATGTAAAAAGATCTGGATCAAATCCAATTTTAATTTGTTTCTTAAAAATATCTTTAGGCCATATATTCGGAACTTCACAAATTTTAAATTTTTTTCCCGACTCTTTTTCAGCTTGGATAGTATATCTACCATCAACGAATAAATAATTCTTACTTTTTAGGAAAATTGCAAATCCTGCAGAACCTGAGAAATTTGTAATTAATTTTAGGTGGTTTGTTTTAGAATACTCAGTAAAATAATTGTCATTTTTCGGTAAGATATATCCATCTAAATTATTTGATAAAATAATATTATTTATTTCAGTACTCATTTTAATTTTTTTTGATAGCGTATCCACCCAGGACTCCGAATTTCACTATCACTATCGAAGTCTATATCTTGGTTAAATTCAAAATCCTCTTCTTTTTCATCTACAAAATTATTATTCTTTTTAATATATTCATCTGGTAGCTCATCTACAAATCTTGATGCTATACTGTCTATCCAGTCGCCTTGATAAAATCTGTTCATTGAAAATGATATTTTAGCAAGCTTTTTCGCCCTAGTAATTGCAACATAAGCTAATCTTCTTTCTTCTTCCAATCCACTTTCCCCCTTTTCTTCAATGCTTTTTTGATGAGGAAATAATCCTTCCTCCCAGCCAGGTAAGAATACAACATCAAATTCTAGTCCCTTTGATGCGTGAATTGTCATTAAATTAACTTTTTCACTTTGCCAATCTTGATCTAAAGATGTTGCAAGAGCAACATGCTCTAAAAAACTTTCTAAATTATCAAATTCTTTCATCGCATTTAATAATTCTTTTATATTTTCTAATCTATTTTCATTTTCTAAGTCTTTCTTATTTTTTAACATTTCACTATATCCAGACTCATCAAGAATAATTTGTAACAATTTATTGTGGTTTATTTTATTATTTAAATCATTTCTCCACTTAGCCAAAAGATTTAGAAGAGAATTTAAACCTATTTTTGTTTTAGGTTTGATTTTGTTTTGTTCAATTAAATGTTTTGAGGCAACCTCTAAAGAACATTTATTTAATTTAGCAAAATTATTTATAGCTTTAACTGTTGTATCACCAATAGATCTTTTTGGAACGTTTAAAATTCTCTCAAATGCCAAGTCATCCTGAGGTTGAAAAACTGTTTTTAGGTATGCAACACAATCCTTTACTTCAGCTCTCTCATAAAATTTTATACCACCGATAATTCTGTATGGAACACCAATTTTTAAAAATCTTTCCTCAAATTCTCTGGTTTGAAAAATAGCTCTTACAAGAATTGCAACTTCATTTAATGAAAATTTATTTTTGAAATCTTCAATGTTAGAACCAATTTCAGTTGCCTCATCTTTAACGTTTCTAAAACAGTTTAATGTTACAAGCTCTCCATCTTCTTGATCTGTGAAAAGTTTTTTTCCAACTCTGTTTTGGTTATTTTCAATAATATTAGACGCAACATTTAAAATATTTTGGGTTGATCTATAATTTTTTTCCAATCTTATTATTTTTGTATTCTCATAGACATTTTCAAATTGAAGAAAATTTTTAATTTCTGCACCTCTCCAGCTGTATATTGACTGATCATCATCACCCACACAGCAAATATTTTGGTTATGTTCTGCTAAATATTTTAGCCATTCACTCTGAATAAAGTTTGTATCCTGGTATTCATCAACTAAAATATACTTAAACTTTTTAGAATACATTTTCGATATATCTCTATGTTTTTCAAAAATTTTAACTGTATGAAGTATTAAATCACTGAAATCAGCAGCATTTAAATCTATCAATTTTTGTTGATATATTTTGTAAATACCTAGGAAGCTTTTTTCTAATATGTCTTTACGCTTTAGCACCACTTCATTTGGATAAAAACCTTTATTTTTCCATTTATCGATTACTGCCAATATATATCTCGGGGATATTTTTTTTGTATCTATGTTTTCAGATTTACAGATGTTTTTTATTAACCTTACTTGATCATCTTGATCAATAATTGAAAAATTAGATTTTAATCCAGCCGCTTCAGCATGCTTTCTTAATATTTTTGCACTAATTGAGTGAAAAGTGCCCAGCCAAGGAAGACCCGTTGCTTCTTTTCTCAAAAATTTAGATACTCTTAATTGCATTTCTTTTGCAGCTTTATTTGTAAAAGTTACTGCTAAAACTTGATTAGGAAATGCCTTATGTTGTTTTATAATATGGGCAATTCTAGAAGTAAGCACTCTTGTTTTTCCAGATCCTGCGCCAGCAACAATCAAAAGAGGTCCATTTAAATATAGAACCGCTTCTTCCTGACTTTCGTTAAGATTAGTTAAATAGTCTAAATTCATCGTTTATTTTTTTTTAATTTAAGCGATATTGGATAAATGATTAAAAAATTGAAGGTAACAATATTTGTTAAGTTTATTTTTTCATTAATTGTATTGTGTTTTTTATTTTGCATTTATTTATCAATACCAGTTTTATTTAATTATAAAAGCATAGAAAACATCATTGAAAGTAAATTTTATTCTGATTTTAATATTAACTTAAATATAAATGGTGACATAAAGTATCAATTACTTCCAAAGCCTAATTTATTAATAACTGATTCATCATTATCAATTAATGAAAAAAATAATAAAGATGTTTCTTTTGATATAAAAAATTTAAAAGTTTTTATAAATTCTAATAGCTTATATCCAAAATCTAAAATTAATTTTGAAAAATTTGAAATACAAAATACAAATTTTTTGTTAAAAACAAAAGAATATTCAACTTTGAGGAATTATTTTCACAATAGTGAAAGTAAATCATTTTATATCAAAAAAAGTAAAATATTTGTGGTTGATGAAAAAGATGAAACTTTAATCATATCACCTATTGAAAAAATAAACTTTATTACATCAAAACAAGACAACTTTAAAAAATTAAATATTAAAGGAATTTTATTTGATCTTAATTTTAAATCATTATGGAAAAAAAAATATAATTCAGAAATGAATTCTCAAATAGAAATAGATTTTAAAGAACCAAATATTTTAATAAAAAATCAATTAAATTATAAAGATAGATCCAGTCTCGATGGCTCAATATTAATCGCTTTCAATAATAAAAATATTGAAATTGATTATATATATGAAAATAATAAAATTACTTTAACATCACCTAATAATGCTAATGATATAAAAATTAATTCATCAATTGAATTAAGACCATTTTATTTAAATTCAAACATTACTTTGAATCAGCAAAATTTAAATTTTATGATTGATGAATTAATATTTTCATTATTTAATTTGAAGCCTGATTTGCTGGGCAATGTTAATGGAGATATAGAATTACTGCTAACTAATGTTGAACATGAACTTATAAGAAATGGTAGAATAAGTTTTAGTATAAGTCAAAATACTATTAATTTCGACGAAGTTATATTTAATATTGGTGATATTGGTCAAATTAACTCTGAGATAAGATATAATGAAAAAGATGGAGATATAATTTTTAACTCATCTAATTCTTTGCAAATAAAAAATAAAAAAGCGTTTGCTAAAAAATTCCAAGTAAAGCTTGACAAAGTAAAGGACATAAACATTATTAATTTTAAAATTGATAAAAATATCAATACCGGGTTGATTTCAATATTTGATATAAAAACTAATCAAGAAGAATATAAAGAGAAGAATAATGCTAAACTTAGGTATGATATAAATAGTACTCAAAAACTGAAGTCTTTGATTAAAAAAATTATAAATAATTAGTCTGGTTTAATCATTTTATTAGGATCAACAATTTTATTATACTCTTTCTCGTTTATTAGCCCTGATTTCATAGCTTCAGATTTGAGAGTAGTTTTGTTTTTTAATGCATTCTTAGCTATCTTTGCAGCATTATCGTAGCCTATTTTAGGAGATAGGGCAGTTACTAACATTAAAGAATTATTTACCAAATGTTTAATTCTATTTTTATCTGCTTTAAGTCCCGAAACACAATATTTTGCAAAACTTTTTGTACTATCAGAAAGAATTTGAATAGATTGTAGTACATTATGAATTATTAAAGGCTTAAAAACATTCAGTTCAAAATGTCCGTGTGATCCTGCCATTGTAATTCCATTATGGTTTCCAATTACTTTTACACATACCATTGTAACAGCCTCACATTGAGTTGGATTTACCTTGCCAGGCATAATTGAAGATCCAGGCTCATTTTCTGGGAGTATCAATTCTCCGTATCCTGCTCTAGGTCCTGAGCCTAAAAATCTAATGTCATTTGCTACTTTCATCAAACAAACCGCTGTAGTATTTAACGTTCCTGAATAATTTACTATTGCATCATGAGCGGCTAGTGCTGCAAACTTATTTTTAGCTGGTTTAAAAGGCAACTTAGTTATTTTTCTTATTTCACTAATTATTTTTTTGTCAAAATTTTTTTTTGTATTTATACCAGTACCAACAGCAGTTCCACCCTGAGCTAAATAATAAATTTCATTTAGTGATAGTTCTATTCTTTTTATGCACTCTTCAAGTTGTGATTGATAACCTGAAAATTCTTGACCAAGGGATAAAGGAGTTGCATCTTGTAAATGCGTTCTTCCTATTTTAACAATTTTATTAAATTCTTTAACTTTTTTTTTTAATTCTTTATTCAACAGCACTAAGCATGGTAATAATTTTTCTCTAGTTTCCATTGCTATTGCTATATGCATTGCTGTGGGAAATACATCATTAGTAGATTGAGATTTATTTACATGATCATTTGGATGAACAGGTTTTTTTGTGCCCTTTTTCCCTTTGAGCATTTCAATTGCTCTATTAGAAATTACTTCGTTAACGTTCATATTTGTTTGGGTACCAGAGCCAGTTTGCCAGACTTTAAGAGGGAAGTGATTATCTAATTTTCCCTTAATTACCTCTTCTGAGGCACGTACAATTGATCTACAAATTTTTGAACTAATATCATTGTTCTTATAATTTGTAATAGCAGCTGCTTTTTTTATTATAGCTATGGATTTTATTAACTTTGATCCCACTAAAACATCTCCAATATTAAAGTATTTTTTTGATCTTTCTGTAGATGCTCCCCAATACTTATCCACATGCACGTTTATAGAACCTATGCTGTCATATTCTTTTCTGAATTTCATAGTTTTAATTTTGAGAGTATATTTAATCACTTATACATTAAAAAATTATAAAATCATATAGGAGTAAAATGACAAATTTTGAAAAAGTTGGTGTGTTCATGAAAACTTTTAACCAAGATGTTAAAGATTCATCGAGTCTGAGTACAGACAAAATTAATAAGCTTAGAATTTCATTAATTAATGAAGAGTTAGAAGAGCTTAAACAAGCAATATCAGAAAAAAATTTAACTGAAGTTGCAGATGCATTAACAGATATTTTATATGTCACTTATGGAGCAGGACATGCATTTGGTATTAATTTGGATAATTGTTTTGAGGAAGTTCAAAAATCTAATATGAGTAAATTAGGAAAAGATGGAAAACCAATATTCAATGAGTCTGGAAAAGTTATGAAAGGACCAAACTATTTTAAACCAGATTTATCTAAATTTATAAAATAATTTACAGCCAATTTGGTTTTAAGGCCTTAATTTTTGCATCACCACATCTTAGATCTGCATCAAAATTGAATTTTTTGTTTTCTAGTTTTAGTAAAGCAAATGGATTTTTATTATTGATTAATAATTTACCAATATTTTTATTATCAAATGTTATTTCATCACTAGTTATTTCACCTTCTTTAAGTTTTACAGCAAATAGTCTTTTATTAAGTTTATCTTTAAGTTTAATTCTTGCCGTATTCTCTTGTCCTACATAACATCCTTTTCTGAAATCAATTCCATTGAGCTCTTCAAAATTACATTCAATGCCAAATATTTTATTTTGTAGACTATTTGTATCAATTTGAGCAATTCCTAATTCATGGCTATAATTATAATATTCAGCAACATCTGAAACCTCTAATTCTAACTTTTTGATAGAAAGATATAATTTTTCTAAATTAATAACTAGTCTTGCTCCTAGCTTGTCAGATCTAGGGTCTAAAAGAATAGGATCTTCTCTAAATTTAATTGTGAAACCCACTTCATCTTTAGAATTTTCTAATTCTAAAAACTTTTCCTTCGTTAAATTAGCAACTACAAATTCGTTACTTAGATTTAAGATATCTACATTAGATCTTAGTTTATATAAATTTAACTGTTTATATAAATTTTCAATATTTTTTTTTTCACAATCCAAAAAATAACCTAATTTATGTTTTATAACTATAAAATCGTAAAGATATTTGCCCTGAGGTGTTAAAAGAGCAGAAAAACAACTTTTGACTTCTGATACACTTTCAATATTGTTTGTAATTATATTTTGTAAAAATTCTCTAGCATCGTCCCCATTAATATAAAGAAGACCTCTATCTTCTAGTATGTAAACATTATTTTTGTTCATGTTGTAATATTATAACAAATGATATAAGTACTTTTTTTGTAAATGTTAGACCTTATAATTAAAAATGGAAAGTGCTATATCGATAAAAATCTAAAAAAGGTCGATATAGGTATTCAAAACAGCAAGATTGTAAAAATTGGAAAGCTAGATGAAGATGCAAGTCAGTCAATTGATGCAACAGGTCTTACTGTTCTTCCTGGTTGTATTGATACTCAAACACACTTTAGAGAACCAGGCTCAACAGATACTGAGGACTTAGCTTCAGGAAGTAGAGCAGCAATTGTTGGGGGTATAACTTCAGTATTTGAAATGCCAAATACTAATCCTGCAACTACAAATAAAGCAGAGTTTCAAAGAAAAATAGATTTAGCAAAAAATAGAATGTACTGTAATCATGCTTTTTATTTTGGAGCTACTCCAACTAATCAAAGTGAATTAGCTGATCTTAAAGGTTTAGATGGATGCTGTGGAGTTAAATTATTTGCAGGCTCGTCCACAGGAACTTTGCTAGTTCATAAAGAAGAAGACATTGAAAAAGTTTTTGAAAGTACATCTAAAATTGTTGCAGTTCACTCAGAAGATGAAGATATTTTAAATTTAAGAAAGAAATTAAGAGAAAAAGGCAATGTTCATTCTCATCCAATATGGAGAGATGAAGAATGTGCAATTTCATCTACAAGAAAGATTGTAAAAATTGCAAAAAGATTAGGAAAAAAGGCTCATATACTTCATATTACAACAAAACAAGAGATAGACTTTTTATCCCAGAATAAGGGAGACATAACTTTTGAAATAACTCCTCAACATTTAACAATGTTTGCTCCTGATTGTTACGATAAACTTGGAACTTATGCTCAAATGAATCCACCAATTAGAGAAAAAAGTCATTACGATAGACTATGGTATGCTGTAAGAAATAATTATAATGACACTATTGGTTCAGATCACGCTCCTCATCTGAAAGTAAATAAAGATAAAGAATATCCAGATACTCCCTCAGGAATGCCTGGAGTTCAGACCTTATTACCTGTGATGCTTAACCATGTAAATGATGGAAAACTAACTTTAGTTCAATTAATGAATCTAGTTTGTGAAAATCCAGCTAAAATATTTGGCATTATAGGCAAGGGTTATATAAAGGAAGACTATGATGCGGACTTTACAATTGTGGATATGAATAAAATTATCGAAATCAAAAATGAAAAAATAGAGAGTAAGTGTGGATGGTCACCTTTTGATGGACACAAGTTTAAAGGAACTCCAGTTTATACAATCATAAATGGAGAGATTAAAATGAAAGATGGAGAAATCCTTGGTGAAGCATCAGGCAAGCCCTTGAAGTTTGATAATTAACCTAATTTATTTGGCAAGAATTTTATTTTCTATTAAACTTTGTGTAATCTCATCAAGAATTGCTGGATCATCGATTGTAGCCGGCATTTTATAATTTTCCTTGTCGGCAATTTTACGAATAGTTCCTCTCAATATTTTTCCTGATCTTGTTTTGGGTAATCTTTTAATAACTATGACAACTTTGAACGCAGCAACAGGTCCAATTTTATCTCTTACCATTTTAATACATTCCTTTGAGATAGTTTCATTGTCTTTTTCAACACCAGATTTTAAAACAACTAAACCAATAGGCAATTGTCCTTTCAATTTATCTGCAATTCCAAGAACAGCACACTCAGCAACTGATTGATGTTCGGATAATACCTCTTCGATCGCACCTGTCGATAATCTATGACCAGCAACGTTTATAATGTCATCGGTTCGTGACATAATCCAAATATATCCATCTTCATCAATGTGTCCTGCATCATAAGTTTGATAGTAACCCTTATAGTTAGTCATATAATTTTCTTCATATCTTCTATCAGCATTCCAAAGAGTAGGAAAAGTACCTGGTGGCAAAGGTAATTTAACAACTATATCACCCATCTCATTAGGTGCTGCAATTGAATGATCTGGTTTAATTATTTTTACATCATAACCAGGAACTGCTTTACACGCTGAACCATACTTAGTCTTTTGCATTTCTATTCCGGTACAATTTGAACTTATTGCCCAACTAGTCTCGGTTTGCCACCAATGATCTATGACGGGAACATTTAAAAGATTTTCAGCCCATTTTATTGTATCAGGATCTGCTCTTTCTCCAGCTAAAAATAAAGACTCGAATGAGCTCAAATCATATTTTGAAAAAAACTTTCCGTCTGGGTCTTCTTTTTTAATAGCTCTAAACGCTGTTGGAGCTGTGAACAAAGATTTAATTTTATACTCTGAAATTATTCTCCAAAATACTCCTGCATCAGGAGTTCCAACAGGTTTTCCTTCAAATAAAACTGTAGTACATCCTTTGAATAATGGAGCATAAACAATATAAGAATGTCCTACTATCCAACCAATATCACTAGCTGACCACCACACATCATTTTCTTCGATATTGTAAATATTTTTCATAGTCCATTTAAGAGCTACGATATGACCTCCTACATCTCTTACAATACCCTTTGGAATGCCAGTAGTTCCTGATGTGTACAAAATATAGGCAAATTCATTTGCTCCAATCTCAACACAGTCTTTATTTTTGGCATTAACAAGTGTTTCCTCCCAGCTGATTTCAAGCGGAGAATTGAGTTTTACTTCGTGATCTTTCCTTTGAAAGAAAATTACTTTTTCAACTTTGTGTTTTGCAAGTTTTAATGCTTCATCAACCAAAGGTCTGTACTCAACAGTTCTTCCTGGTTCAAACCCACAAGAGGCCGTAATTAAAATTTTTGCTTTACTGTCATCAATTCTACTTGCTAATTCATTTGAAGCAAATCCACCAAAGACCACAGAGTGTATTGCACCAATTCTTCCACAGGCCAGCATCGCTATAACTGCTTCAGGTATCATTGGCATATAAATTATTACTCTGTCACCTTTTTTAATACCCTGATTATCTAGCGCTCCAGCAAATTTTGAAATTTTTTCTTTTAATTCACTATATGTAAATTTTGCTTTACTATTAGTTATGGGGCTATCATAGATTAAAGCTGTCTTATCACCGTTACCTTTGTCAATATGAAGATCAATAGCGTTGTAACAGGTGTTTGTAACGCCATCTTCAAACCATTTATAAAATGGAGGATTAAACTTGTTTAAAATCTTAGTAGGTTTTTTAAACCAGAAGACATCATCAGATACATTTTTCCAAAATTCCTCAGGATTTTGAATAGATTCTTCATAAATTTTATTAAAACTATTTTTCATAGTGATTTGTTTTTTAGTTCACTTTTATAATGATTTTACGTATCAGGTTGTATTTAATTTTACAAAGTAAGTAAAATCAATACTTTTTAGAGGTCAAAAACTCTTCAATAAAGTAAATTTTTTTGCTATCTAACCCTAACTTTAGGCTAATCATTAGATTAGTCTGTAGTTTAAATTTAAACTAATAAAAAAACTAACTATGAGGGAGTTTTTTATGAAGACAATGAAAATGTTAGCATTAGCGGCAGTGCTTTTCGGAGCAACTACAGCAGCTAACGCGGCAACAGCCTTTTTAGCCACTGACGATTTCGTAGGTATTTCGTTTTGGTTAATATCAATGGGTATGTTAGCAGCTACAGCGTTTTTCTTTATGGAACAGGCTAACGTCAGTTCACAATGGAGAAAATCAGTAAATGTAGCTGGATTAGTAACAGGTATAGCATTTATTCACTATATGTATATGAGAGCAGTATGGATCGAAACAGGTGATACTCCAACTGTTTACAGATACATTGACTGGTTAATTACTGTACCACTACAGCTAGTAGAATTTTACTTAATTCTTTCAGCAGTAAGAAAAGTTGACACAAACATATTCTGGAGAATCTTAATTGGTTCACTAGTTATGTTAATAGGTGGATATCTTGGAGAAGCTGGATTCATCAACGCTACACTAGGTTTTGTAATCGGTATGGCTGGATGGATTTACATTCTTTATGAAATCTTTTCAGGAGAAGCAGGAAAAGTTGCTGCTAAATCTGGAAACAAAGCTTTAGTAACTGCATTTGGAGCTTTAAGAATGATTGTTACTGTAGGTTGGGCTATTTACCCATTAGGTTACATTTTTGGTTACCTAACAGGTGGAATAGATGGTAACGCGTTAAACGTTATCTATAACTTAGCAGACTTTGTTAATAAAATCGCATTTGGTTTAATTATCTGGTCTTGTGCAGTTTCTAACTCTACAAGAAGAGCGTAGTAACAATTAGTTACGATATATAAAATAGGGCGAGTTTGATTACTTGCCCTATTTTTTTTTGTGCTTATATAAAAGCAATGGCTAAAATCATATATATTGAACATAATGGAAAAGAGCATGTAGCTGAGGTCCAAAATGGGCTAACAGTAATGGAAGGTGCTGTTCAAAATGATATTCCTGGTATTGATGCTGATTGTGGAGGAAGCATGTCTTGTGCCACGTGTCACGTTTATGTCAAAGAGGATTGGTACAATAAGTTACCAAAAAAAGAAATGGGAGAAGACGATATGTTAGACCAAGCTTATGAACCTAATTCAAAAAGCAGATTAAGTTGTCAAATTATGGTTTCAGATGACTTAGATGGTCTAATTGTTTATATGCCGGAGAAACAAGTTTAATGATTAAAACTGATGTTGTTATTATCGGTGCAGGTCCAACAGGATTATTTTGTGCACATCAACTTGGAATTATAGGTCTGCAATGTGAAATAGTTGATAACCTAGATAAAATAGGTGGCCAATGCATTGAACTTTACCCAGATAAACCAATTTATGATATTCCTGCTGTACCAAAGTGTACAGGAGAAGAGCTTACTAACAATTTGATTAAACAAATAAAACCTTTTAACTTTAATTTTCATTTAAATGACAGAGTTCAAGAACTTACAAATGAAAACGATAATTGGATTGTTAAAACAACTAGTGGAAAAAAATTTCTAGCGCCAAATGTTGTAATTGCTGGAGGTGTCGGATCTTTTGAACCAAGAAAATTTCCAACAAAAAGTGCAGAAAAGTTTGATGGAACTTCAGTTTTGTATTCAATAAAAGACAAAACTATTTTTAAAGATAAATCTGTAGCTATCTTTGGAGGAGGAGATAGTGCACTGGACTGGGCGATAGAATTATCCAACAGTTCTAAAGTTTCACTAATTCATAGAAGAGATGAATTTAGAGGAGCTCCAGCAAGTGTTCAAAAAATAAAAGAGCTAAGTAAGAAGAGTATTATTAATCTATTTACAAAGTATTCAATTAAAGATGTTAAAGGAAATGGAACTTTAGAGGAAATTGAGATTAAAAGTGAAGAAGGTGAAAGCAAAACAATTAAAGCTGATTATGTACTGGGCTTCTTTGGTTTAATAATGCAACTTGGCCCTATAGCTGACTGGGGCCTTAATTTAGATAAAAAAACAATTCCAGTTAATACTGAAAACTTTGAAACCAATAAGAAAGGTATATTTGCAATTGGAGACATCTGTACCTATCCAGGAAAGCTTAAACTAATTCTTTCTGGTTTTCATGAAGGAGCTTTAGCAGCAAGAGGTTGTTTTAAATATGCAAGACCTAACGAAAAATACAGATTTGAATTTACAACTGCATCAAATACTATCAAAGATAGATTGGGCATAAAATAGTGATAGAACTATTCACTGCCGATACTCCAAATGGCTGGAAAATTAGTATTATGCTCGAGGAGATAAACCTTGAGTATAAAATAACAAAAGTCAACCTAAGTGAAGGGGAACAACATAAACCAGAATTTAAAAAAATTAGTCCTTTTAATAAAATTCCAGTAATTACAGATCATGAAAATAATAAATCAGTCTTCGAGTCTGGAGCGATACTGATGTATTTGGGTGAAAAAAGTAAAATGTTTTATCCTGAGGAAAGTAGACTAGAGATTAATCAATGGTTAATGGCCCAAATGGGCTTGATTGGTCCTATGATAGGACAACATCATCAGTTTCATTATTACCATCAAGGAAAAAGTGAATGGGGAGAAGAAAGATATTTCAAGATTACGAGAAAAATTTATGAAGATTTAGAAGCGAGACTTTCTGTGAGTGATTATCTAGCAGGCAAAGAATACTCTATTGCAGATATCGCAACATGGTCTTGGATTGCAAGGCATAAAAGACATGACATAGGATTAGAAAACTTTAAAGGTTTATCAAGATGGTTTGTTAATATTGCTAAACGACCTGCGGTGATTAAAGGATTTAAAGTATTAAATAAAGATGCTGAAATAGACTACCCTTAAATATCAGCGTAAACTTTTTCTTCTTTTTCGTGCTTTTCCTGAGCTGCTATGCATAAAGTTGCAACTGGTCTTGCCATTAATCTTTTAAGACCGATAGGTTCAGCTGTTTCCTCACAGAAACCATAAGTTCCATCTTGAATTTTTTTTAAAGCTCCATCAATTTTGGAAATCAATTTAATTTGTCTATTGATTGCTCTCATCTCAACGTTTTTTTCTGTATAAGAGCTTGCTTGATCAACTATGTCTGCTGAGGCGCTATTGTCATCCATTGAAGCATTAAATATTGCTTCATTGTTTGTTCTTTTTAGATCTTTTTTCCATTCCGTAAGTTTTTGTTTAAAAAAAGCAAGATGCTTAGCACACATATACTTTTCTGTTTCTTTTGGGATATATTTTTTAGAGATTTTTACCATGCTCAAATTTATGAATTTCGAGAATATATTCATCATTTAATCAGTGTCAAGAATGCATTAATTGTATAAATTAATAAAAATGGCCATTTATAAAAAAAATATTAATAATTTATTTTATATTTTTGTTACATCACACTTATTAATTTGGACATTGGTTCCAAGTTTTACAAATCATAATTTACCACTTGATACTATTGAGGCCCTAGCATGGGGTAGTAACTTAGACTGGGGATTTAATAAGCACCCACCCATGAGCGCATTTTTACCAGAAATATTTTACCAAATTTTTGGACCTCAAGATTGGGCTTATTATTTGTTAAGTCAAATTTGTATAGTTATATCATTTTTTGTAGTTTTTAAGTTAGCAGAAGATTTTTTTGATAATAAAATTTATTGTTTGTTATCTGTTTTATTATTGGAAGGAATATACTTCTATAACTTCACTACACCTGAATTTAATGTAAATGTTTGCTTAATACCCTTTTGGTCTCTTTCTGTTTTTTACTTATGGAGAGGAATTAAGAATAATAAAATATTAGATTGGTTAGTACTCGGTCTATTTGCTGGACTTGGATTTCTATCTAAATATTTATTTGTCTATTTAGGTTTAGCAATAGATGTACTTTTAATTTACATGATTTATACCAAAAGACTAAATTTAAAGTGCCTAGTTTCTTTCGTTCCATTTATTATTATTTTATTGCCACACATAATTTGGTTAACTGAAAATGATTATATAACCATTACTTATGGACTCCTAAGAACTGGATCAGAAGAAGCAAGTATTTTAAACCACTTAAAACATCCTACGATATTTTTAGCTAAGCAAGTTGGTATATTATTGCCGTTTTTACTAATGATTTTTGTTTTAGTTAAAAAATTTAAAATAAATATTAATTTAAACGACGAAAAGCTTTTGTTTTTATTATCAATTAATTTAATTCCAATTTTTTTTATTTTTCTTACATCATTTACTATGGGTGTAAAAATTAGAACTATGTGGATGACGCCATTCTATATAAGCTTTGGCTTGTTATTTGTTTATATTTTAAAGTCTCAAATTAATTTTGAAAAAATTAGAGCGTTTTCTTCAATCTTTTTGATATTATTCTTATTATCTCCAATTTTGTATTCTTATGTTTCAATCTCACAAACTGATAAAAGAACTGATTTTGATGGTAAAAAGTTAGCTCAGCAGGCTAAAGTTTTTTACGAAACCAAAGGTAAGGATCTTGGAAAAATGGAATATATTAAAGGAAATGAATGGATTGCAGGAAATATATCTTACCATCTTCCAGAAAGACCAAAATGGATTTATAGTTCAACCGAAGTCCAATTGTGCAACAAAGATATGAAATGCTTAACATATAAATGAAATTTCAATTAAACCAAAAAAACAAGAGACTTTTATTTATTATTGGAATTGTTGTTTTAATTGAACTCTCAGGATATGGTTTTTTTGCTTCTCTATTTAGACTGATAGGCTCAGTGAGTTAATGAAAATAGTAATTCTAATTCCAGTTTTTAATGACTTTAAATCTGCATCAAAATTAATTGAAGAAATTGATATTAATATTTCTGAGCTTAAAGCAGAATTTTCAGTAATAGTAGTGAATGATGCTTCAACAGAGGAAAAAATTTTAGAAACTAAAAATTTAAATAATATTAAATCACTAAAATTAATAAATATGAGAAATAATAAAGGACATGCACGTTGTATTGCAGCAGGGCTTAAACATATTTCAGAAAATGAAGATTTTGACTATGTAATTCCAATGGATGGTGATGGAGAGGACAGACCTGAGGAAATAAGAAACTTTGTAGAAAAGATTAAAGATAATCCTAATAATACCATTGTTGGAGAAAGAGTTAAAAGATCTGAAAGTTTAGTTTTCAAGGTCTGTTATTTTTTTCATAAAATTATTACTTTTACCTTTACTGGAAAATTTATAAAATTTGGAAATTATACTTGCCTCACAAAAAAAACTGTTAAAAAATTAATTGAAGATAAAGCAACTTGGAGTAGTTTTTCTGGTTCACTAGCAAAAAATGAGATTCATTTAATTAATTCTCCATCAATAAGAGGTCCAAGATACTTTGGACCATCAAAGATGAGCTTTTTAAATTTGATAAAGCACTCTTTGGCAATAATTGCTGTGTTTAAAACGGGGGTAATCTTTAGATCGATAGCGTTTTATGCAATATATTTAATAATAATTGCAGAATATATAAGTGTAATTACAGCAATCCCTTTAGCTTTAATCATTATTTTTGGTCTAGTTATCTTAAAAATCTCAGGAAGAGAAAATATGACTGAATTTAATAATTCCTTAAACAATATTGAATATATTGAGAACTTGAAATAAATTTATTTGATAAAATGAAAAATTTTTTTAGAAAAGTAGCATTTGGTTTAGGTCCTGATGAACAAATACCATCTGATCCTCTAAATTGGGCGCAAAGCCAAATTACAGATCAAATACCTGAATTTGCCTTTAAAGGAAAGATATATTCAGAAAAAGAATTGAGAAAGCATTATAATAAGTGGGTTTACCAAGACAGAAAAGTTTTAAGAAAAAAATTTAAAAATGACAAGATGGGTTATAAAGCAGCAAAAAATAAAGCTAGAGTAGACACAGGTCAAAAATTTTGGAGAAACTTAGAAATTGCTATAAGACATAAAGAGGCAACATCAGGTGCCCATCCAGTACTTGCAAAACTTTGGTATTTTTGGGGAAATCATTTTACAATAAGTGAAAAAGACTTTTTGGCTCATTACTCAACTGGAGCATATCAAAGAGAAACAATTAGAGTTAATATGAACCAAACTTTTGAGAAGTTGGCATATGAGTCAACTGTTGCTTGGGCCATGATCCATCATTTAGATAATGCTCAAAATGTTGGTCCTAAATCAGAAGATGCAAGAGCAGAATGGAGAAAAAGAAAAAAAAGACCGGCCACAATTAATGAAAATCATGCAAGAGAATTGTTAGAACTTCATACTGTGTCCCCAAATTCTGGATACACGCAAGAAAATATAACTGAGCTAGCTTACATCATGACTGGTTGGGCTCCAGACGATAAATATCATAAGACTAAGCTTGAAACTGCAGATGTTAAATTCCAGAGAAAGTACCATCAACCAGGAAAAAAAATATTTTGGGGTCAAAATTTCCCAAAAGGTAAAAAAGGTTTGCCAGCTGCAATTAAATTTTTATCAGAGCATCCGTCTTGTAGAGAATTTATAGCCTACAAACTATGCAGATACTTAATAACAGATTATCCTACAAAAGAAATGACTGATCCAATTGTTAATGCATGGGAAAAAAGTGGAGGTTATTTACCAGAGGTACACAAAGCTGCTATTGAAGTAGCGTTTAGATTCAACGATGAATATTCAAAATTTCAAAATCCTGAAAATTGGTGGTTACAAATGAGTAGAATGACAGATGCAAAGTGGCCTCCAAAAGAGGAAAAATTTGATAGTTTTTTATTAGGGTATGGTCTTGATCCTTATCAAGCTAAACCACATAAATTTATGAAAGATATGGGTCATCATCCTTATCTTTCTCAGCAGCCTAATGGATATTCAGATATAGCTGAAGATTGGATGTCTCCAGAACTTATAATAAGAAGACTTTTATATGCTAGACAAGGTTATATTAATTTAAAACCTGATAACAAAAACGATGAATTTTTTAAAAGTGTAGTAGAAAAAAACTTCGATAATTCTGATAAAATAATGAGCATTTTAAATCAAAATGAAAAAACAATTGATAAGCATATATTGTTATTTAACTTACCGGAGGTTTTAAGAGCATGAGAATTTCAAGACGAGGTTTTTTAAAAGGATCTTTGGCAACATTGTTTTTAGCAGGAACAGGTCTTCCAGTTTATTCATCTACAAAAGCTAAAAAAAATCTGGTTGTAATTATGTTAAGAGGCGGAATGGACGCTCTTTGTGCAGTTCCAGTAATAGGAGATAAAAATTTCGAAAAAAGAAGAAAACAACTAATTCTAGACGATACAATTAAATTAAACTCTGATTTTTCATTACATCCTGTATTAGACAACTTCCACGAATTGTGGAATGAGAGTAAAGGGGCAATAGTTCATGCAACAAATATTCCTTATACAGAAAGATCACACTTTGATGGACAAAACTTAATGGAATCTGGTGGAAAAATTCCCTACAAAGTAAAAACTGGTTGGTTAGGTAGAGGAATGAAAGTTGCAGGTTTAAAACAAGAGGGACTAGCTTTAGCCTTACCAATGCCTCTTATTTTAAGAGGTGTTCCTCAAAACAATAATTACTTTCCAACAAAAGGAAAGTTACCAACTGACAAAGTTCTATCATTACTAAAGGATGTTTATAAAGAAAGATCTGAAGATGAACTTATTGGAATGTTAGAAATAATCAAATCCAGACCTAAAGAAAGATCTTATGCTGCAGATGATTTGTACTCTCTAGCTAATGAAGCAGGAACTTTATTGAAAAAACCAGATGGTCCAAGAGTTGCAGTTTTTGAAGTTGGAGGTTTTGATACTCATGCTGCACAAGGAGGTGTACATGGAACTCATTCAGACTGTCTAAAAGAAATGGATTTAGTATTTGGCACCTTAAAGAAAAGATTGAAAGAAGAATTTGATAATACGCTGATTGTTACGCTTACCGAATTTGGCAGAACAATAAAACAAAATAGTGGATTAGGAACTGAACATGGTTATGGATCTGCTATATTTATGGGCGGAGGTCTTCTTAAAAAAAACCAAGTTTATACTGATTGGCCAGGCTTAAAAAGCAAAGAGTTGTTCCAAGGAAGAGACTTAAATTCAACAATTGATGCAAGATCCGTATATGCGTCAGCTATGTCTACTGTCTTTGATATTGATTTTAATACAATTAAAGACAAAGTTTTCTGGGGTGAAAATTTACAAAACTTATCTGATAAGCTTTTTAAATCTTAATTTGTACTAATTGTTGGTAGCAAGTAGAAATCAGCAGTATCTATTTTAGATGAATGCTCTCTTCTCATGTTCCATCTCTTTTGAACACCTGCACTAGCAAGACTTAACGTAGATCTTCCATATCGATAGTTAGTATTATCAATAGACTTCATTAAACCCTTTATTTTCTCATCTTTTTCAGAAGAAAATAGGTTCTTACTACCATCTTCATTAGATAAACCAGTCAGCATTACGCCTGCTTTTTGATAACGGTAGCCATTTTTAAAGATAGAGTCTAAAGCAACCAAAGCAGTTTTAACTATTTCAATGCTGTTGTTTGTAGAAATTGCAAAATCTATCGTTTTTGAGTTTGAATAATATCCAAATCTACTTTGAAAAGGACTTGTTCTAACAAAAACAGTAATTGATTTTGCAATCAAAGACTCAGATCTTATTTTTTCTGATGCATTCAAGCAATAATTTGCAACTGCTTCTTTTAATTCTTGGTATTTCTCAATTCTTTGACCAAACGAACGAGATACTACACAACTTTTTCTTTTTGATTGAGTTGTTTCAATATCAATACAAGGAATCCCTCTTAATTCCATTGCGGTTCTTGAACCCAAAACATTTGAATTTTTCTTTACCCATGTGTTTGATTTATTTTTTAGTTGCTTGGCGTTATAAATTCCATTTTTATGATAAAACTTTGTCAATTGTCTTCCTACACCCCACACATCATTAATTTCAACTTTTTCTAATATGGGATCAATATTTTCAATTCCTATCAAACTTGTTACGCCTGATTTTTTTTTCTTTGCAATATGATTTGCAACTTTGCTTAAAGTTTTTGTTTTAGCAATACCAATACTAGTTGGAATACCTGTCCACTTTAAAACTGTTTCCCTAATTTCTTTTCCAACTTTTTCAACTTCATTATCTGGAAAATTCGATAAATCTAAAAATGCTTCATCGATAGAATAAACTTCAATAGCAGAATTAAATCTTTTTAGCGTTCGCATCACTCTTCTAGATAAATCTCCGTACAAAGAATAATTAGATGAAAAAACTTCAACTTTATTTTTCATAATAATATCTTTTGCCTTAAAGTAAGGTTCTCCCATTTTAATACCTAAAGCTTTTGCTTCTGTTGATCTTGAAATTATACAACCATCATTGTTAGATAAAACTACAACAGGTTTTTTTCTTATTTTAGGATTGAATAATCTTTCACAAGAAACATAAAAAGAATTACAATCAATAAGTGCTATTTTTTTAGTATACTGAATGGATGACATAAGTTACAACTCCCCAAATAAATATATCTTCATCTTCGTTAATTAAAATTCGATCTGCAAATTCTTTAGAACCTGATGTTAAAAATTTTTTATCTCTTTCTTGAACTAAACTTTTAACAACTAGTTCATCATGAACATTTGCAATAACTGTTGAGAAGTTTTTTGGTGTTAAACTTTTATCAACAACTAATAGATCGCCATCGTTAATCCCAACATCCACCATTGATTTTCCTTGAACTCTTATGATGAAGGTTGCTGGAACATTTTTGATTAAATGAACATTTAAATCGATATCTTCCTCAATATAGTCTGTAGCAGGGGACGGAAAACCCGCGCCAGCTTTATGTAAATAGTAAGGTATAGTTAGCTTCATAAATGTTCTTATTTTGTTCTAATTAATATCCAAGTTATTCAATAGTGTCAATCAGGTTGTATTTTGAGTCTGTAACTGAATCAAAAGTGAATCAAAACGTGAACATTAAAACTATATTTAGTATACTTGTGGATAACTTTAACCACAAATAGTTTAAAAATAATAAATGGAAAAAAACGAAACCTTAACAGGAAGATGCATTTGTGGTCAGGTTAGATATAGGATTACAGAAAAGCCTCTATTCACCCAAGCTTGTCATTGTAAAGATTGTAAAATTATAACTGGGTCTTCGTATGTTATTAATACAAGCGTCTTAGATAACACTTTAATTATAGAAGGAGAAGTTGCATCAACAGAACTTAAAGCAGGAAGCGGCGCCACTTCTAATGCATATTTTTGTACCAAATGTGGAACTTATATTTATACTGACTATGCCTCGGCTGCTGGTAGATTAACAGTTAGAACTAAAACTTTAGATAATTCAGAAAGTTATCCACCACAAGCACATATTTTTACAAAAGATAAAGATCCATGGTTAAAACTGACAGATGATGTAATTTGTTTTGAAAAGATGTATGATCCAAAGAAAACATGGCCAGAGGAAAGTTTAAAAAGATACGGAGAATATTTAAAAGTCATTAACAAATAATTTTATTAGGAGATTAAAATATGAAAAAATTAACTTGTCACTGTGGGGCAATTGAAGCCGAAGTTAAAATTCCCATAGGTGGTGTCGAAAAAATTATGCGTTGCAATTGTTCGATCTGCAAAAAAAAAGGTTACATTATAGGAGTCCTTGGTCCTGATGATTTTAAACTTACAAAAGGAGAAGATAAGTTATCGCTTTATCAGTTTTACACTAATACAGCTAAGCATTATTTTTGTTCTATCTGTGGAATCCACACTCATAACAGACCTAGAAGCAATCCAAAAATATATGGCGTAAATATTGCTTGTATAGAAGGTGTAGAGCCATTCGAAATTGAAGATGTGCCAGTGAACGATGGCAAAAACCATCCATTAGATCAAAAACAATAAATTTTTATGCAATCAATTGCTGAGTGTTATAGAAAAGTTAGTAAAGATTGTTTTAAATTTATAAGATCTCAAGAAACATCTAAAGAAAAATTTAAAAATAAAGAAAAGATGATAAAATCTTTTCTAATTCCAATTAGTTTCTGGATTTCAAATAGAGCAAAAAAGTCTAAACCTTATTTAATAGGCTTAGGGGGAGGTCAAGGAACTGGTAAAACAACGATTAGTTCTATTCTAAAAATTGTTCTAACAAAATATTTTAAGCTAAACGTTTTTAAAATCTCAATTGATGATTTATACAAAACCCGAAAAGATAGAATAAAATTGTCTAAAAAAATTCATCCCTTATTAATGACTAGAGGCGTTCCAGGTACCCATGACATAAATTTTATTTTTGATCTTCTAAAAAAAACAAAGGAAAAGCAATTCAATCAACAGAGACTTCCTAAGTTTAATAAGGCAATAGATGATAGATTAAAAAGAAAGTCTTGGTATCTACTTAAAAAGGTACCAGATGTTATAATCTTTGAAGGGTGGTGTGTAGGAGCTAGAGCAGAAAAAAATACAACTTTAAAAAAATCGATTAATTCTCTTGAAAGATCAAAAGATAAAAATTTAAGATGGAGAAAATATGTAAATTATCAATTACAAACAAAATATAAAAAATTATTTTCTAAATTAGACTGTTTGTTATTTTTAAAAGCTGGTAGCTTCAAACTATTACAAAGTTGGAGACTTAAGCAGGAGGCGTTATTAAAATTAAACTCAAAATATAAAGCAAATAGCAAGGTTATGAGCAAAAATGAGGTGTTAACATTTATGCAGACTTACCAAAGGGTCACACAAAATATGTTCAAATTTGCTCCAAAATATTCTTCAATTGTATTAAATTTAAATAGAAATCATCAAATTAAATCAATAAAATATAATTAATGAATAAAATCTCATTAATAACTTTTTGTGTAATAGTTCTTATACTGCCAGTCAATGCAGCAACTTTAAGTGATGCATTAAAACAGACCTATCAGAACAATTTAGAGCTTAAAGCTGAGAGAAAAAATTTAGAAGTTCAAAAGGAAGTCTTGAATATTTCTAAAAGTGATTTTTTTCCAACTTTAACTCTTTCAGGTACTAAAAGTTTTGAAGATACAAATAAACTTACAAATCAAGATGGTACTGATGCTTCTATAACCAATACAAATCCAATGACATCTTCTGTAAAGTTAGAGCAAACACTTTTAGATGGTAGTGAACGTGGTACAAAATACGAAAAAAGTAAATTAGGATTAAACTTATCTGAAGCACAACTTATTAAAAAAGAGCAAGATGTTTTTATGAAAGCAATCGAGGCTTATACAGGCTTAATCCTTGCTTATGAAAAACTAAGTATTAATGAAGAAAATGTTAACCTACTCCAAAGACAATTCGAAATAGATAATGCAAGACTATCTAGAGCTCAAATAACTGCAACTGACTTAGCACAGTCACAATCTTCTTTATCAGGGGCACAAGCAGGTTACATTGGAGCACAAAATTATATCGTAACCAGCAAATTAGCTTATGAAAATATAATTGGACCAATCAACAGCAATGAAAAATTAAAAAAAATTTATAATTCTGAAGTTCCACTACCTCCAAGTTTAGTTGATGCAAAAAAGATATCTGAACAAAAAAGTCCCGATCTTATTATTGCTGAAATAGAATATGGACAGTCTGAATTAGATGTTAAAATTGCAAGATCAGATTTATCTCCGACAGCAAAACTTTCACTTGAAAGATCATATACTGATGATCTAAGCGCAACTTATGATGAAAGAGAAAAAGATGTACTACAAGCAACAGTAAGTTGGCCATTTCAATTCGGAGGAAAGAATAAATCTAATATAAATAAAAATCTTAAAGTTAAAGGAATGAAAAAATTACTACTAGAGAATGCTTTTAGAAATAATACTCAAGGTGTTACTGCAGCTTGGTCTACTTTAGAGTCTTCGAAAAGTCTTCTAAGAGCCGTACAATCACAAGTTAAGGCTGCTGAAATTGCTAATGAAGGGATTAGTTTTGAATATGAGAGTGGATTGAATAGATCTACATTTGATGTTCTTCAATCAAGATCAAATCTAATCAATGCTAAAATAAATCTCGCTGAGGCTGAAAGAAATTACTTATTAGCGCAATATAGACTGTTGAAGTCTGCAGGTTTATTAAATAGCGAATACCTAAAACTCAGATAAATAGGGACTTCTAGGCCTAATTTCAAAAAAATATTGCCAATGAGAACAAAATGTGTACATTTATTTTCATGATTCGAATGTTAATAAATGAAAAAAACGAGGCAAAAAATGACTAAAAATAACCTAAAAGTGGTGAAAACCGCAAAAGATAAAGAATTGGAAGATAAAGAAAAAAATAAAGCACTAGATGCTGCAATCAGCCAAATAACAGATAGTTTTGGAAAAGGCTCTGTGATGAAGCTTGGAGAACAAAAAGCAATGGATATAGAGTCCGTTTCTACTGGATCTTTAAGTTTGGATTTAGCACTTGGAATAGGCGGATTGCCAAAAGGTAGAATTGTTGAAATTTACGGACCAGAGTCATCTGGTAAAACTACATTAGCTTTACAAGTTGTTGCTGAAGCACAAAGAGCAGGTGGAATTTGTGGATTTGTAGATGCAGAACATGCACTGGATCCAGTTTATGCAAAGAAATTAGGTGTTAATACTGAAGAATTACTTATTTCACAGCCAGATACTGGTGAACAAGCATTGGAAATAACAGATACTTTAATTAAATCTGGCTCAATGTCAGTTTTAGTAGTCGACTCAGTTGCAGCATTAACTCCAAGAGCAGAAATTGAAGGAGACATGGGGGATCACCATGTTGGTCTTCAAGCAAGACTAATGTCTCAAGCTCTTAGAAAATTAACAGGATCAATTTCCAGAACTAATACAATGGTTATATTTATTAACCAAATTAGAATGAAAATTGGTGTAATGTTTGGAAGTCCAGAAACAACCTCCGGAGGTAATTCTTTGAAATTTTATTCTTCAGTGAGAATGGATATTAGAAGAATTGGAGCAATAAAAGATAAAGAGCAAATTGTTGGAAATACAACAAGAGTAAAAGTTGTTAAAAACAAAGTTGCACCACCATTTAAAGTTGTTGAGTTTGATTTAATGTATGGAAAAGGAATTAGTAAAGTAGGGGAACTAATCGACCTTGGTGCTAAAGCCGAGATTGTTGAAAAATCTGGAGCTTGGTACGCTTATAAAGGTGAAAAAATTGGTCAAGGTAGAGAGAACGCTAAACTTTACCTTGAACAAAATCCAAAAGCTGCGGCTGAAATTGAAATGGCTATTAGAGAAAAAGCTGGTGTTATTTCAAAGAAGATTGAAGGCAACCCTTTAAGCGAAGAAAAGCTTGAAGCGCAGAAAAAAGAGGAAGAAGTTCCTACTAAAAAGAATTAGCAGATAACTTTTAGTTATTAAAAAAAGGCGCTCTAATGGGCGCCTTTTTTCCCTTTAGAAGTGTAGACATCATATAAAAATGCTGTATTTTGGTTAAATATGGCTAAAACATTAAATGAAATAAGGTCAGCATTTTTGGATTATTTTGAAAAAAATGATCACAAAATAGTTGAGTCTAGCAATTTAGTCCCGAATAATGACCCAACTCTGATGTTTGCTAATTCAGGAATGGTCCAATTTAAAAATGTGTTTACTGGACTTGAAAAGAGAGACTATCAAAGAGCTACAACATCTCAAAAATGTGTAAGAGCAGGTGGTAAGCATAACGATCTTGAAAATGTTGGCTATACACCAAGACACCATACATTTTTTGAAATGCTGGGAAACTTTTCCTTTGGTGATTATTTTAAAGAAAGAGCAATTGAACTTGCGTGGAATTTAATAACAAAAGAATTTGGTTTAGATAAGAACAGACTTTATGTGACTGTCTACCATGACGATGATGAAGCCTTTAATTATTGGAAAAAAATTGCTGGGTTAAGTGAAGATAAAATCATCAGGATAGCAACATCTGATAATTTTTGGTCTATGGGTGAAACTGGACCTTGTGGTCCTTGTTCAGAGATATTTTATGATCATGGAGACCATCTTGAAGGTGGATTGCCTGGAACAAAAAATGAAGATGGAGATAGGTTTATTGAAATTTGGAATTTAGTCTTTATGCAGTATGAGCAAATTTCAAAAGACAAACGAATTAATTTGCCAAAACCATCAGTTGATACTGGAATGGGATTAGAGAGAATTGCTGCATTACTTCAAGGAACTCACGATAACTATGAAACAGATCATTTTAAAAAAATAATTAATTCTGCTGCAGAAATTTTAAAAGTTAAACCAAATAAAGAAAATTTAGCAAGTTTTAGAGTAATAGCAGATCACTTAAGAGCAAGTTCATTTTTAATTGCAGAAGGAGTTTTGCCATCAAACGAGGGGAGAGGTTACGTCTTAAGAAGAATAATGAGAAGAGGAATGAGGCATTCTCATTTTCTTGGGTCTAAAGAGCCTATTTTTTATAATATTTTCAAAACACTTAGAGATGAAATGAAAGAGAATTACTCAGAAATAGAAAGGGCTGAATCTCTAATAAAAGAAACATTAAAAATGGAGGAAGAAAAATTTTTAGTTCTTTTAGATAGAGGTATTAAAATATTAAATGAGGAAATAACTAAAATAGATAAGACATTACCAGGAGAAGTAGCCTTTAAACTCTATGATACTTACGGCTTTCCACTAGACCTGACACAAGACATCTTAAAAAATAAATCATTAACAATAGATAACGATAAATTTCAAAGATTAATGAAAGAGAGCAAAGAGCTTGCTAAGAAAAACTGGAAAGGCTCTGGTGATAGTGCAGTAGATGATATTTGGTTTTCCATAAAAGATAAATTAGGCCCTTCAGAATTCTTAGGATATGAAACTGATCAAGCAGAAGGCATTGTTTTATCATTATTAAAAGACAATAAAGAGGTAAATGCACTAAGTGAAAATGATGAGGGTATGATTATTTTAAATCAAACTCCTTTTTATGGTGAGTCAGGAGGACAGGTAGGAGATACTGGTCAAATAATATCTGGAGATTTTATATTTGAGATAACAGATGTCCAAAAAAAATTAGGTGATCTATTTGTGCATTATGGAAAAGTCAAATCAGGAAGTATAAAGATCAAAGATAACGTTGAGATGAAAATTGATATAGATAGACGTAATAATATTAGAGCATATCATTCAGCAACTCATCTTTTACATGAATCTTTAAGAAGAGTATTAGGAACTCATGTAACACAAAAAGGTTCATTAGTTGCACCGGACAGATTAAGATTTGATTTTAGTCATATGAAGCCGATTTCAGATCAAGAAATTGAAAAAATAGAAAGTCATGTAAATTCTATGGTTCAAAAAAAATCAGAAGTTAAAACGAGGATAATGACACCTAAAGAGGCAGTTGATAATGGAGCACTTGCACTCTTTGGAGAAAAATATGGAGAAGAAGTTAGAGTATTATCTATGGGAGATGATAAAGAAAAGTATTTTTCTACTGAATTATGTGGTGGTACACACGTAAGAAATACAGGTGACATTGGAAAATTCAAAATTATTAGTCAATCTTCAATTGCAGCTGGTGTTAGAAGAGTTGAAGCTCTTAGAGAAAATCAATTAAATATTTTTTTACAAAAAAAAGAAAAATTATCTGATTTATCAAATCAGAAAGATGAAGAAATGATTAATGATTTATCAAAACAAATAATTAAATTGGGTGGTAAGCCAAATTTAGATAATGAGGATAATAAGATTTTACTTAAAGAGTTATCAAAACAATTAGAACAACTAAAATTTAGTTCAATTTTGGATAATAATTCAAAAAATATAATTCATGATGATAAAATTAATAATATAAATGTAAGATTTCAAAAAGTTGAAGATCTTCCGCCTAAAGAACTAAGAAAACTAGTTGATACTGGCAAAAGAGATCTAAAAAGTGGAATAATAATAGTTTTTGCTAGTTTAGATGACAAAGTAGGTATTGCAGTAGGAATTACAGAAGAACTTTCAGATAAGTATGATGCTGTTAAATTTGCAAAAACAGGCTCTGAAGTTATTGGTGGCAAAGGCGGGGGTGGTAGAAAAGATTTTGCACAAGCTGGTGGTCAATTTAAAGATAAAATTGATGAGGCTTTCAAAAAAATTAAGTCTTTAATTTAATTTCTGTCTCAACTTACCATCTAAAGTATCTAAAAATTGATTAGTTGTTAGATATTTTGTAGATGGACCTATTAATATAGCCAAATCCTTAGTCATTGATCCTTCCTCAACACAATCAACACATACATTTTCAAGTGTTTCTGCAAATTTAATCAGTTCTTCGTTTCCATCTAACTTTCCTCTGTGAGCTAAACCACGTGTCCAAGCAAAGATTGAAGCTATTGGATTTGTTGAAGTTTCTTTTCCTTGTTGATGCATTCTAAAATGTCTGGTTACTGTTCCATGTGCCGCTTCAGCTTCCATAGTTTTACCGTCTGGAGCAAGCAAAACACTTGTCATTAAACCTAATGATCCATATCCTTGAGCTACAGTGTCTGATTGAACATCTCCATCGTAATTCTTGCATGCCCAGATATATTTGCCATGCCATTTCATTGCACATGCTACCATGTCATCAATTAACCTATGTTCATAGGTAATTTTATTTTGTTCAAATTTATCTTTAAATTCTTTTTCAAAAACTTCTTGAAAAATATCTTTGAATCTACCATCGTATCTTTTTAAAATTGTATTCTTAGTTGAAAGGTAAACAGGCCATTTTTTAATTAATCCATAATTAAAACAAGATCTTGCAAAGTCTTCTATTGATTTATCCAAATTATACATTGATAAAGCAATTCCAGGCCCAGGAAAATTAAATACTTCATATTTTCTCTCATCAGATCCATCTTCAGCAGTCCATTTAATTTCTAATTTACCTTTACCAGGAACAGTAAAGTCAGTTGCTCTATATTGATCCCCAAAGGCATGTCTACCTATGATTAAAGGATCTGTCCAAGAGGGAACAAGTTTTGGAATATTTTTACAAATTATTGGTTCTCTAAAAACAGTTCCTCCAATAATATTCCTAATAGTACCATTTGGAGACCTCCACATTTTTTTTAAATTAAATTCTCTTACTCTGGCCTCGTCAGGGGTGATAGTTGCACATTTAATTCCAACACCATTTTTTTTAATTGCATTAGCACATTCAACAGTGATTTTATCTTCAGTTTTATCTCTACTTACCATCCCCAAATCGTAGTATTCAATTTTTAAATCTAAGTAAGTTAAAATAAGCTTATTTTTAATGAAGTCCCATATAACTCTGGTCATTTCATCACCATCAAGTTCGACAATGGGGTTTTTAACCTTTATTTTACTCATTTTTTCGATATATCTTAATAGTTGAATTTATTCTTTTTGTATACATATTAATCCACAATTATCAATTATAGGATTGTCATGAGTAAAATATTTCCAAAAATTCACAATGAAGGGTACAAATTTATTATTATTTTTGCAATCGTAACTATAATTCTCTACTTCATTAATGGTTTTCTTGGTTTTATCGGATTAGTATTAACTATTTGGTGTTACTATTTTTTTAGAGATCCTGAAAGAATATCTATAGGAGATGATAATTTTCTTACAAGTCCTGCTGATGGAGTTGTATTACAAGTAATGGATACTAATGGTCCAAAAGAACTAGGTTTAGAAAATAAACAAATGAAAAAGATAAGTATTTTCATGGATGTATTCGATTGTCATGTAAATAGATCACCCTGCTCTGGAGCGATATCAGAAATACTTTATAAACCAGGAAAGTTTTTTAATGCTTCATTAGATAAGGCAAGTGAAGATAATGAGAGGAATTATTATAAAATAAAAAATTCTGATGGAGAAGATATAATTGTTGTTCAAATAGCAGGACTTGTTGCTAGAAGAATTGTAACAGAAGTTTCTAAAGATGAACTTTTAGAACAAGGTTCAAGAATAGGAATGATTAGATTTGGAAGTAGAGCAGATATATATTTTGAAAATTATACACCTTTAGTAAAAGTTGATCAAAAAACAATAGCTGGTGAGACCCTAATAGCAAAAAAATAATTTAATGGAACCACAAAAAAATATTAAATTAGTTTCTAATAAAAAGACAAGGGTAATTTTACCAAATATATTAACACTTGTTGGAGTTTGTATTGGCTTAACATCAATTAAATTTGCATTTGATGGTAAGTTTGAATTGTCAATTATTGCAGTTATAGTTGCTGCAATTATTGATGGTTTAGATGGCAGAATTGCTAGATTGATTAAAGGAACTTCTAAAGTTGGTAAAGAACTAGACTCACTTACAGATGTTATAAGTTTTGGTGTTGCGCCTGCTTTTATAATGTATTTTTGGGCCTTATCCGAAACTGGAAGGGTTGGTTGGTTAATTTCGTTAATTTATGTTGTTTGTGTTGCACTTAGACTTGCAAGGTTTAATGTTTCATCAAACGAAGAAAGTTCTTGGAAAGATAATTTTTTTGAAGGTATCCCCTCACCAGCGGGTGGAGTTCTAGTTTTGATGCCTTTAATATTAAGCATAAGTGAATTTCAATTTTTAAACTTAAACTATCAAATTATTGTACCTATCATGTTTATTATTGTTTCAATATTATTAATAAGCAAAATACCTACTTATTCTTTTAAAAGGATAGTAGTTCCAAGAAGTGCATCAATATTTCTATTGTTTGGGATAATTTTATATTTTGGCTTAATTCTTGTTTACACATTTAATGCAATAATTATTTCAGGAGTAATTTATTTATTAATGGTTCCTATAAGCTCAATGCATTATCTTATGATTAAAAAAAATGAGAAAACTATCACAGAGCATACAGATCATCATGAAGATATATTATAAATGAATGCTAAAACAATAATTTCACTAGCAGACTCAAATTATTTCAATCTTTTAAATGAATTAGTAGACTCGATTAATAGATTTGAACAAAGTAAAGAAATAGATATTTGCATAATGGATGCTGGATTAACAACTGATCAAATTAAGATTTTACAAAAAAAAGTATTTCAAATTAAAAAAGCAGAGTGGGACATAGAAGTACCAAATTCAAAGGTTAAAGGAAGAGAATGGTTGAAGAGTCAAGTTTCAAGAGCTTTTATACCAAATTATTTTCCAGGTTATAAAAAATATTTATGGATAGACGCAGATGCTTGGGTAAATTCTTGGAACTCAATAGATTTATATTTTAAGGGATGTGAAAATAAAAAATTAGCTATAGCAACTTCGGCTGATAGATCATACGGAAGAGTTCTGAGAGCAGAATGGATATTTGGAAGTTTGGCTAGAATAAGATCACAGAATTACAAACATGCTAAATCTTCAGGATTTTCTGAAAAAGTTGCACGAGATGTAGCTCTAGAGCCTCACTTAAATATAGGATTATTTTCTTTGGAAGAAAATGCTCCACATTGGGACGCATGGCAAAAAAATTTAAAAAAAGCATTAGCTTCAGGTAAAATATGGGGCTCCGAGCAGATAGCGATGAACATTACAATTTACTCTGATAACTTAGATGTAGAAATATTACCTGCGTATTGTAATTGGACACATATAGATGCAATGAAATTTGATAAAAAGAATGGCACCTTCGTTGAACCATATTTGCCAAACCATGAAATTGGAATTGTCCATCTCGCAGGAAAAAATAATGACAATATAAGAAACGATAAAAATCATATTTCCAAGATTGAAACATTGGATGGTGATATAATTGAAAAATCCTTAAGATTTGAGAATTAGTTGAAAAAGAACAAGTTTTCTAAGAATTGGATAATTAAGCAAAAAAGAGATATTTACGTTAAAAAATCAAAATTAGAGGGGTATAGATCAAGAGCAGTATATAAATTAGAAGAAATAAATAATAAATTTAACCTCATTAAAAATAATACCCTAGTCATAGATCTTGGTGCAGCCCCAGGTAGTTGGTCACAGTTCATTTCAAGAAATTTCAATAACTCAAAAATAATTTCGATTGACTTGAAAGATATTGAGCCAATTAAGAATTTAGTACACATAAAAGGAGATTTCACAGATGAAAGACATAAAAAAAATATTAAAAATTATTTTGGAAAAAAAGTTGATCTTATAATCTCAGACATGGCTGTTAATACTACAGGCAATAAAAGTGTAGACTCACTAGTTACAGGTGAATTATGTATAGATGCAATGAATTTTGCGGTTGAATTACTAAATAAAAAAGGAAGTTTTATCTCAAAACTTTTTATGGGATCATCTTTTAACGAGATTGTCGCATTAGGTAAAAAATTATTCTTAGATGTTGATATTTTTAAGCCGCCTTCAAGCAGGAAAGACTCTAAGGAAAATTTTATAATTTGTAGAAATTTGAGATAGTTATCCTTTTATTTTTTCACGAATCATTTATATAAGGACATGGAAACTATTAATGAAGCTTTAACATTTGATGATGTTACTCTAGCTCCAAATTACTCAGAAATTCTACCTAATGAAGTAAATACTTCAATTAATTTAACAGAAAGTCTTAAGCTAGAAATACCCCTTTTATCCTCCGCAATGGATACTGTTACAGGATCATCCATGGGCATTGCAATGGCAAAAGCTGGAGGATTAGGAATAATTCATAGAAATCTAAATATAAACGAACAAATTAAAGAAATTAGAAAAGTTAAGTCAAAAAAAATATTAGTAGGGGCGGCAGTTGGAGCAAGTGAAAAAGAATTAAAGAGAGCTGAAAAAATATTAAAAGAGAATTTAGATATAATTGTAATTGATACCGCACATGGTCATACCAAAAAAGTAGCATATATAATTAAAAAAATTAAAAAATTACGCCCTAAAAAAACTGCAATTTGCGCAGGAAATATAGCTACGGCAGAGGCTGCAAAATTTTTAGTTGGATTAGGCGTAGATATTATAAAAGTTGGGATAGGCCCAGGATCTATTTGCACAACAAGACTAGTAGCGGGAATAGGAGTTCCACAGTTAAGCGCAATATTAAATGTTAAAAAGGGAATCGGAAAGAATAAAACAAGATTAATTGCTGATGGGGGAATAAAATTTTCTGGTGATATCGCAAAAGCATTAGCTGCTGGGGCAGACGCAGTTATGATAGGATCATTATTTGCTGGAACAGATGAAGCGCCCGGAAAAAAAATAAAGAAAAAGGGTAAACTTTACAAATATTTTAGAGGTATGGGATCAATAGGTGCAATGAATAAAGGTTCAGCAGATAGATATTTTCAATCAAAACAAAAGGATACATCAAAATATGTAGCAGAAGGTGTAGAAGGATACATTAAATACAAAGGTGGAGTTGATAAAATAATCTATAACCTAGTTGGAGGTTTGAAATCTTCAATGGGCTATTTGGGAGCTAAGAAAGTAATCGATTTAAGAAATAAGCCAAAGTTTGTAAAAATTACTAAAGCAGGTTTTTATGAAAGTATGGTACATAATATAGATATGGTAAAAAAATAACTATGAGATACTTGATTTTAATAATTACTTTATTTTTGTTTACTATTATTGCTAAGGCAAATGAAAATAATTTTTTTAATGAGGCTAAAGATTTGTTTGAAAAAGAAAAATATGAGGACTCAAAATTTTTATTTCATAGAAATATAATTTATAATCCAAAAGACTCAGAATCTTACCTGTATCTAGCTAAAATTTTTAAAATAGAAGAAGATATAAGACAAGAAGAAAAGAATATTAAAACTACCTTACTTTTAGACCCCAAGAATGAGGAGGCAATGTTCCTTTTAATTGATATAGAATTAGAAAGATCAAACTTTTCAAAAGCGGATGAATTAAGTAAAGATTTTAAGAAAATTTGTGTTGAGATGTGTGAAAAAATAGCTGCAATTGAAAGCCGTTTAAAAGATTTTGAAAGAAAAGATGCGTCTTGAGAATACTCTCAACAAAATACTTATTGTAGATTTTGGTTCTCAATTTACACAATTAATTGCTCGAAAAATTAGAGAATTAGGCATTTATTGCGAAATTGTAAGTCACAAAAAAATAGAAAAGTTCAAAAATTTTGAAAACAATATTAAAGGTATTGTTTTATCTGGAGGACCTTTGAATGTTTATGAAAGTAAAAAAGTAAAATTTAATAATAAAATTCTAAAGCTAGGTATACCCGTACTAGGTATATGTTTTGGCCATCAAATCATCTCAAAAGCTATGGGTGGAAGCGTAAGAAGCTCTAAGTATAGAGAATTTGGACTAGCAGAAGTAAAAGAAATAAAAACAAGTAAATTAACAAAAAATTTTTTTTCTAAAGGAAAAAATAATGTATGGATGAGCCATGCAGACCAAGTAACAAAATTACCAAAAAACTTTAAAATAATTGCACAAAGTGTCAATTCTAAGATGTGTATTATCGAAAACGTAGAAAAAAAAATGTTTGGCATCCAATTTCATCCGGAGGTAAGTCATACAATAAAAGGAAAGGTAATATTAAAAAATTTTATATTTTCTATATGTAAATTAACTAAAAACTGGTCCTCAAGAGACCAGAAAAAAAAATTAATAAATGAAGTAAGAAATAGTGTAGGAAATTCAAAGGTTATTTGTGCATTATCTGGAGGTGTTGATAGCAGTGTAGTTGCTAAATTACTATCAAATGCTATAGGAAAAAAATTAACATGCATCTTTGTAAATACCGGACTCCTTAGAAAAAATGAAGAAAAGCAAGTTGTAAATACATTTAAAAAGAGATTTAAAATAAATTTGATCTATGTAAATGCTGAAAATTTATTTCTGTCAAAATTAAAAAATGTTTCTGATCCAGAAAAAAAAAGAAAAATCATAGGAAATCTATTTATTAAAATTTTCGAGAAATATTCAAATAAAATTAAAAATGTAAAATTCTTAGCTCAGGGAACTTTATACCCTGATTTAATTGAAAGTAAATCTGTTACAGGGAGTCAAACATCAAAAATTAAATCACATCATAATGTAGGTGGTTTGCCAGAAAAAATGAAACTTAAATTAGTAGAACCACTTAAATATCTTTTTAAAGATGAAGTTAGAAAACTAGGATTAGAACTTGGACTAAGTAGCGAAATAATATCTAGGCATCCATTTCCAGGACCAGGTCTTGCAATAAGGATGCCTGGTATAATAACTAAAGAAAAAATAAAAATTTTAAAAGAGGCTGACAATTACTTTATAAAATCTTTAAAAGAAAATAAATTATATGACAAGATCTGGCAGGCTTATGCTGCCTTACTTCCTGTTAAGACTGTAGGTGTAATGGGAGATAATAGAACTTATGAGTATCTTTGTTTGTTGAGGGCAATTACTTCTGAAGATGGAATGACAGCAGACTTCTTTCAATTTAATAAATCTTTTATGCAGTCAATATCTAATCAAATTATAAATAATATAAGAGGCATTAATAGAGTTGTTTATGATATTACCTCAAAGCCGCCAAGTACGATTGAATTAGAGTAAATTAAACGAATATTAATTCTAATTTTTGTGACCTTTATAAAAAATATGTAATATAGTAATTACATCATGAAAGATTTTATCGAACCTATTGTCATTGTAATTTTTTTGATATTATTCAGTATTCTTGGAAGAGTAATACTAGAAAAAGCAGGTCAAAAATGGATTACTACATTTGCCCATACCACTACTTTAATTTTGCTGCCAGTTATAACTTTTATGATTACAAAAGTCATTTCTGGAAATATTGCTCTGTCTCTTGGTATGGTTGGAGCTCTTTCCATTGTCAGATTTAGAAATCCAGTAAGATCCCCATTAGAGCTAAGCGTTTACTTTGCGGCAATTACTATGGGAATTGCAGCATCTGTTCATATAAGGTGGTTGTTTTATTTTGTTATTGCAATGTTGTTAGCATCTTGGTCAATCAAAATTGCAACAAAAGTTGCAAAAAAATATAAAAAAGATTTCTATAAGGTGTCATTTTCAGAAGGCAATCCATTAGCTACTCTAGAAATTTTAACAAATGAAGATATTAATTTATTAGACCAAAACAAATTGTTGATCTCAAAAACCAAAAATGAGAATGATATTTCTTATGTTTTAGCATCAATAGAATTTCAAGAGCTACAAAAACTTTTAGAAGAAGTAAAAGTGCAAAACAAAATTATAGGTTATAATATTAAGTCTCCATAAAAAATAATGAAGAATATTTTTAGAATTTTTTTTATTATATTAATTCTTAAATCTAATTTAGTATTTGCAGATTGTGACTTCAATACAAGTAATTATATTAAAGAACTTTCAAATCCCAAAAGTATAAAATTAATTACTATAAAAACATTTAAAACATCAGCATTTAACAAAAATTTTGCAAAGATTATAACTTCAGAGGGATTAAATATTCCTCCATATTTAAAAAAAAAAAAATTTAAATCTAATATAAAAGTGGAATATGATTTTGGTAATTGTAATTATGAGGCAAAGATAAGACAACATGGAGATTGGAAAAATCACATATCATGGGATAATAGTAGACCATTAAGATCATTAGATATTTCAATGAACAATGGAAATATTATAAATGCTGTTAAATACAAACTACTTATACCTGAAACAAGATTTAACAAACATGAAATTTTAGGTTCATTAATTTTGAAAAACTTAGGTTTTATTGCGCCAGAAACTTTTCAAGTCCAGACAAAAATAAATGGTGATGAATTTTTAATGTTATTTCAAGAAAAAGCAGTCAAGGAATTGTTGGAGAGAAATCACAAAAGAGAAGGTCCTATATTTGAAGGAGATGAAAATTTATTATGGTCATATAAAGAATATGATAATTTTGAATTAGAAAATATATCTCTTGCAAGACTAAATAATCAAAACTGGTTTAATAAAGGTGAAAATTATCAAAAAATTACTCTAAATGCTTTTCAAAGACTTCAGAATGCCTATCTTCATTACATTCAATATTATTTTGAATCTTTAAAAGTTTTAAAGCCAAATTTTGATAAAAATAGCATTTTTAGGGACTATTACCTCATTCTAGAGGCAATGAACGGTACACATGCTCTAAGGCCTCATAACAGAAAATTTTATTTTAATAGTTTCACTAATTATTTTGAGCCAATTTATTATGATGGTGATTTTCAATTAAATAAAGAAATAAAATTTGAAAAAAACTATCTTTACTCAGAAAAAGAAAAAAAAAATATTATAAATTTAATTTTAAAATTAAAAAGTGACGAATTTTTACAAGCTTTAAAAATAGAGTTTTATGATCGAATAATAGAACCAGATGAAGAATTTTTTTATGAATGCATTAATCAAATAATTAAAAATTTAAAGAAAATTAATACATCCATTCAAAATAAAAAACCTCTATATTCAATAAATCATATTAGTAAGCAAGATAGAGATGATTACTTCGAAAACCATAAAAAAAATAACTTTAATCAATTGTTTATAGAAAATTTTGAAAAAAAAAATAATGAATATTTATTAACTCTAGAATCAATTAATAATGGACAAAAATATTTTAAGCATACCTCACCAGAAGTATTAGGCGAGATATTGTCCAAAAATTTGTATAAGGAAAAAAGGACAGTCTTTTTACCAAAAAATGACGCTAAATCAAAGTACGATTCTACAGCATCTAAAATAAAAAAATTAAAATTTTATAATGGAGAAATATTATATTCAAAGGATCTACTTTTAGAAATTCTTATTGAGGACAAGATCATTAATATTATCCAAACAAATCATGACGACTGGATTCTATTTTCAAATATTAATTTAAAACAATGGAATATAAATTTTAAAGGTATAAAATTAAAAGATAAGAAAAAAGATTTTGAAAGAATTAATTTTTATGGAATGACAGGTTGTTTAAATTTTTATAATGTTAAATTTGACAATACCAAAATTCTTTCATTAGATGGTTTATGTGAAGATTCAATAAACCTTATTAATTCTACTGGTTTAATTAATCTAATTGATATAAAAAATGCTGCTGCTGATGGTTTGGATGCTGATTTTTCTGATATTCAAATTAACAATTTAAAAATTCAATATGCGCTAAATGATTGTGCAGATTTTAGTAAAGGAAAATATGATATATTTAATATTGATCTATATGGTTGCAATGACAAGGGAATCTCCGTAGGAGAAGAATCTATTCTTAAATTAAAAAAAGGACACGTTAAAAAGTCTAATATTGGTATAGCATCAAAG
>CACJVQ010000006.1 GCA_902596915.1 uncultured Pelagibacteraceae bacterium
TTATCAAGTAAAGGTAGATACGCTGTAATGGCTTTAGCGGATCTTGCAAAATTTAATTTAAAAGAGCCGGTATCTTTAAGAGATATATCTCTAAGACAAGGTATATCGCTTGTTTACTTGGAACAGCTTTTTTCAAAATTAAAAAAGAACCAAATTGTTACAAGTGTTAGAGGCAATAAAGGTGGTTACGTATTATCAAAACAAGCATCTGAGATAAAAATTTCAGATGTGTTTATTGCTGTTGATGAAAAAGTAAAAACAGTTGGTTGTGAAAAACATTCAGAGAATGGATGCAACGGTAAATCTTCTAAATGTATTACGCATGATTTATGGGATGAGCTAGAAGATTATATAAATAACTTTTTCCAGCAAAAAACATTAAGTGATTTAATTAATAAGAGAAATGTAAATGGATAACAGACAAAAAGAAATTGATAATTTAAAAGATTATAAATACGGATTTACAACCGATATTGAAAACACAAGAGCGCCCAAGGGATTAAACGAAGATGTGATAAAATTCATTTCTAACATTAAAAAAGAACCACAATGGATGCTTGATTTTAGATTAAAAGCATATGAAAGATTTAAACAGTTAAAAGAACCTGATTGGCAAAAACCAAAATATCCAAAAATAGATTACCAAGATTTATATTATTATTCAGCTCCTAAAAGTATGAAAGATAAACCAAAAAACTTGGATGATTTGGACCCTAAACTTTTGGAAACATATAAAAAATTAGGAATCCCACTTCAAGAGCAAAAGAGACTTAATGGTATAGCAGTTGATGCAGTATTTGATTCTGTTTCTGTAGCAACAACATTTAGAGAAGAACTTACAAAACAGGGAATTATTTTTTGTCCAATTTCAGAAGCTATACAAAATCATCCTGAATTAGTTAAAAAATATTTAGGTTCGGTTATACCAGTCACTGATCATTTCTTTGCAACTCTAAACTCTGCAGTTTTTACTGATGGATCATTTGCCTACATACCCGAAGGTGTACGTTGCCCAATGGAGCTTTCAACATACTTTAGAATTAATGCATCTAATACAGGACAATTTGAAAGAACATTAATTGTTGCTGATAAGGGAAGCTATGTAAGTTATTTAGAAGGTTGTACTGCTCCTATGCGAGACGAAAATCAGTTACATGCTGCAAATGTTGAATTAGTTGCATTAGATGATGCAGAGATAAAATATTCTACAGTTCAGAATTGGTACCCTGGTGATAAAGATGGAAAAGGTGGGATTTATAATTTTGTTACGAAGCGTGGATTGTGCAAAGGAAAGAACTCCAAAATCTCTTGGACACAAGTCGAAACTGGTTCTGCCATTACTTGGAAATATCCAAGTTGTATTTTAAAAGGTGATAATTCTGTTGGTGAATTCTACTCAATAGCTATTACAAATAATCATCAAAAAGCAGATACTGGAACTAAAATGATTCATTTAGGAAAAAATACTAAAAGCAAAATAATATCAAAAGGTATTAGTGCTGGTTTCTCTGATATGACCTATAGAGGTTTGGTTGATATCTCTTCGAAAGCCGCAAATTCCAATAATTATACTCAATGTGACTCTTTATTAATGGGTAACAAATGTGGGGCGCACACAGTTCCTTATATTAAAAATAAAAATTCAGAGTCCAACATTGCTCATGAAGCAACAACATCAAAGATTAGTGAAGAGCAGTTACATTACTGTCAACAGAGGGGTTTGAGTGCTGAAGAAGCAGTAGGGCTAATTGTAAATGGATTTTGTAAAGAGGTATTACAACAATTACCAATGGAATTTGCTGTTGAGGCTCAAAAACTAGTTGGCATCAGCTTAGAAGGTAGTGTTGGCTAATGTTAAAAATAAATAAATTAAACGCAAAAATTGATAGCAAAGAGATTTTAAAGGAATTTTCTCTAAATATTAATCCTGGAGAGGTTCATGCTATTATGGGTCCTAATGGATCTGGTAAAAGTACTTTATCAAATATTTTGTCAGGTAAAAAGGGATATGAAGTTTCAGGAGAAGTACTTTTTGAGGAAAAAGATTTGTTTGAACTTGAAACTGAGGAAAGAGCTCATAAAGGTATTTTTCTTGCTTTTCAATATCCATTAGAAATTCCAGGTGTTAATACAAATATATTCCTAAAGACTTCATTAAATGCTGTAAGAAAAGCAAGAGGTGAAAAAGAGCTCGATGCAATAGAATTTTTAAAATTGGTGAAGGAAAAATCTAAAGAACTTAAATTCGATGAAGAAAAATTAAACAGACAACTAAATGTCGGTTTTTCAGGCGGAGAGAAAAAGAAAAATGAAATTTTACAAATGTCATTATTGGCTCCAAAATTATCAATATTGGATGAAACAGACTCAGGTTTAGATATTGATGCATTAAGAATTGTAGCTGATGGAGTTAATACATTAAGGGATAATAAAAATTCATTTTTAATAATTACACATTACCAAAGATTACTTGATTATATCAAACCAGATTTTGTCCATGTTTTAATGGATGGAAAAATTGTTAAATCTGGTGGTGCAGAACTAGCTTTGGAATTAGAAAAAAAAGGGTATGAAAATTTTCATTAGATGAAAGAGCAACTACAAAAAGATTTTGATAATACTATTAGAAATTTAACTTTATCTCAAAAAGATATTGAAATAAAAAAATTTTATTTAGATAATTTTATCAACAAAGGTTTTCCAAACAGAAAAGAAGAGGATTGGAAATTTTCTGATCTTAACCAAATAATAAAAAAAAATATTGGAGAGTTAAGTTTTTATAGTGACTATACATCTACAAATAAAGTCGATACTTCTGCATTCGTAGATGGTCTAGAGCATAACAAAATAGTATTTATCAATGGAAGAATAGAAAAAATTGATTTTGATTATGAAAAAAAAGACCAAATAGAAATAATTGATCAGTCGGAAACTATCAATAAATTCAATAATAATAGCTCTTTATCTGATTTAAATAGTGCTTTTACCAACAAGTCTTTTAAAATAGTGGTAAAAGAGGGTTATCAATTAACAAAACCTCTTATTATCTATCATACTACCAACTCAAAAATTTGGTCTAAAAATATTAATTTAAGATTAAATTTTGAATTATATGAAAATAGTTCTCTAAAATTAATTGATTTATTTAGAGACACTTCAGAAAAAAATTTCCTAAATATTTTTTACAACTTTGATTTAAAAGAAAATTCTGTTTTAAAAAACTATAAAGTAGACAAATTAGAAAATAAAAATATTAAGTATTCCTTTAACAATATTGATCAAGACAAAAACAGTATTTCAGAAACATTTATTTTATCTTCGGGGTCAAATTTTTGTAAGAATGAAATTAACTGTAATTTAAATGGAGAATATTCATCAGCTTTTGTAAATGGTATTTTCTCTATAAATAATAATAAACACCATGAAATTAGAACAATCATTAATCACTTAACCGAAAACACAAAAAGCTATCAGCTTATAAAAAGTGTTTTAGAAGATAGTTCAAGAGCGGTTTATCAAGGAAAAATATTTGTTAACTCTAAAGCACAGAAAACAGATGGCTATCAATTTAGTAAAGCAATATTATTAAATAAAGACTCAGAGTTTAATGCTAAACCAGAGTTAGAAATTTATGCAGATGACGTGAAATGTTCACATGGTTCTGCATCAGGTAGTCTTAATGAGGACTCAATATTTTATTTAATGTCTAGGGGATTAAATTATCAACAATCAAAAGAACTTTTGATAAACGGGTTTCTGCTTGATGTAGTTGAAAAAATTACAGACCCTGAAGTAAAAAATTTAATTAAAAATATGATTGGAATAAAGGAATGAAAATAGAAAATATAAAAACTGAGTTTCCTATATTTGATGAAAAAATTCAAAATAATGATCTAGTCTATTTAGATAGTGCTAACTCATCACAAAAACCAAAAGTTGTAGCGGATAAAATAAATGAATTCTATACTAAACAATTTTCAAATGTTGGAAGAAGTGTTCACTATTTAGCAGTTCCAGCGACAAACTTATATGAAAATACACGTTCTTCTGTTCAAAAATATATAAATGCTAAAGATAAAAATGAAATAGTTTTTACAAAGGGAGCAACTGAGGCATTAAATTTAGTTGCTAATACTCTAGGGCAAAAATATCTGAATGAGGGAGATGAAATTTTAATTACAGAGCTTGAGCACCATTCAAATTATGTGCCTTGGCATTTTTTAAGAAAATCAAAAAATATAAAAATCAATTTTGCAGAGGTAAATGAAGATGGTGACATTTCTTTAGAGGATATTGAAAAAAAAATAACATCTAAGACCAAAGTAATAGCAATTACTCATTTATCCAACGTGACGGGAGCAATATTGCCTGTTAAAGAAATAACAGATTTAGCTCATTCGAAAGGAATAATAGTTGTCATTGATGGTTGTCAGGGAGCTCCTCATCTTAAATTAGATATGCAAGATTTAGATTGTGATTTTTATGCAATATCTTGCCATAAAATGTACGGACCAACTGGACTAGGTGTTTTATATGGTAAAAAAAAGTGGTTAGAGGAACTGCCACCCTATCAAGGCGGAGGTGGAATGATTAGAGAAGTCAAAAAAGATAAAATATCTTATGGAGATTTACCAAATAAATATGAAGCTGGTACCATGGCTACAGCACAAGTTATTGCGTTTGATCAGTCAATAAAGTTTATGGAGAGTGTTGGTATAGAGAATATTATGAAACATGAAGCTGATTTAATTGAATATGGTCAAGAATTGTTACAAAAAAATAATTCAGTTAAATTAATTGGTAGTCCAAAAAATAAAGGTGGAGTTTTATCCTTCACATTGGAGGGCGTTCATCCACATGATATTGCAACAATACTTGATGAAGATGGGGTTGCAATAAGAGCAGGCCACCATTGCTGTCAAATATTACACGATAAATTAAATATACCTGCTAGTGCAAGAGCGTCGGTTGGAATTTATAATACTAAAGATGATTTAGACAAGTTAAACGACTCAATTAATAACTGTAAAAAAATATTTAATTTAAAATGAACCTAAAAGAACTTTATCAAGAAATTATTTTAGAACATGGGAAAAATCCAAGGAATCTTGGAAAAGTACATGAGTTTAATAAAGATGCAAAAGGTCATAATCCGTTATGTGGAGACAATGTTCATGTTTATCTAAAATTAAATGGACAAAAAATAGTCGAGGATATTTCGTTTGAGGGAAGTGGGTGTGCTATTTCAATGGCATCAGCTTCGATTATGACTGATTTAATTAAAGGTAAAAATGAACATGAGGCTAAAGAGATAGTTGAAGATTTTTTAGGAATGATAAAAGAAAATCCAGAATTAAAATCAGAATACTTAAAAGAAGATGAGAAAACCAAATTGATGTGTTTATCTGGTGTTAAACAATATCCAATGAGAGTTAAGTGTGCAACATTATCGTGGCATACCCTTACATCAGCAATGGATAACTCAAAGGAAATCACTAATACCGAGTCTTAACTTTATGGAATTAAAAGAAAAAGTAATTGAAGAAATAAAAAAAATCTACGATCCTGAAATACCAGTAAATATTTACGAACTTGGATTAATATATGATATCGCCGTAGATAAAAAAAATATTAGTGTAAAAATGACACTTACTACTCCAAATTGTCCAGTAGCCGAAAGTTTGCCTAAAGAAGTTAAAGATAGTATTATGCAATTAGATGAAGTTGATAAAGTAGATTTAGATTTAGTTTGGGAACCACCATGGGATAAGTCTATGATGTCAGAGGCAGCAAGATTAGAATTAAATTTATGACGAAACAAGTTATATCATTAAGTGATCAAGCAGCAGATAGGATAAAAGAAATTATGTCTTCTGCTGATAATGACTCTATTGGTGTTAGAGTTGGAGTAAAATCAGGTGGATGCGCAGGAATGTCTTATATTATGGAATATACAAAGGAAATAAATCCTAATGATGAAGTTATTGAGGATAAAGGAGTAAAAGTATTCATTGATCCAGCAGCTGTTATGTATCTTTTTGGAACTGAAATGGATTATAAAAAAGAGCAATTTTCCTCTCAATTTGTCTTTAATAATCCTAATGAGACTGAAAGATGCGGTTGTGGAGAGTCTTTTAAAGTTTAATTATTGGTAATAGGAAATAAACCAATATTGTCCTCTCTTATTCATAGAATAAGTCTTATTTTTTCTTCTCTTAGGTCTCCTATTTTCAGGTTTTTTTAAACCAATAATATTCTTTAAGTTTGATATGAACTTGGTCATAGCCTTCTCATAACAAAATTGAATGAAATTAGAATTCTAATATGGGAATACCTGCTATTACTGCAGGTAATCCCATAAAATAAGCTTTTTAACAGCTATAATACATGTCGAATTCAATAGGGTGCGGCGTATGTTCAAAATTATGAATTTCTTCATATTTAAGTTCAATGTACGCATCTATTTGATCATCAGTAAATACATTACCTTGAGTTAAGAAACTTCTATCTTTATCCAAAGCTTCCATCGCTTCTCTCAAAGAGCCACAAACAGTTGGCACTTTTTTTACTTGCTTTTCTGATAAAGCATAAAGATCTTTGTCAAACGATTTACCTGGATCAATTTTATTTTTTATTCCGTCAATTCCAGCCATAAGCATTGAAGCAAATGTTAAATATGGATTTCCAGATGCATCTGGGAATCTGATTTCGCATCTTGCACCTTTTTTACTCAATGTTATTGGAATTCTGCATGAAGCCGATCTATTTCTTGCAGAATATGCAAGTAAAACAGGAGCTTCAAATCCTGGTATTAATCTTTTGTAACTATTTGTAGTAGCATTAGCAAATGCATTAATCGCTTTTGCATGCTTTAGTACTCCACCAATATAGTAGAGAGCAGTTTGTGACAATCCAGCATATTTGTTTCCAGAAAATACGGGAGTTTTGCCTTTCCAAATTGATTGGTGAGTATGCATTCCAGAACCATTGTCTCCTTTAACAGGCTTAGGCATAAAAGTTGCAGTTTTACCAAAAGAGTGAGAAACCATTTGAACTACATATTTATATAGTTGAACGTTGTCTGCTTGATCAACCAAAGTTCCAAATAACATTCCAAGTTCATGTTGACTTGGAGCAACTTCATGGTGGTGTTTTTCTACAGTAATTCCAACATCTCTTAGTCCTTTAAGATATTCACCTCTCATATCTTGAGCACTATCAACTGGTGGTACTGGAAAATATCCCCCTTTTACTCCAGGTCTATGACCCATGTTTCCATTGTCGTAAGATTTTCCAGAATTATAAGGACCTTCTGTGCTATCAATTGAAAAACTTGTTTCATTCATATCGTTTTTAATTCTTACATCATCAAAAACAAAAAACTCAGGCTCTGGCCCAAAGTAAGCTGTATCTCCAATTCCTGTTTTCTTTAAATAAGCTTCAGCTTTTTTTGCAATCCCTCTTGGATCTCTTTCATAGGGATCTCTCTTAACTGCATCTAAAATATCGCAAAATAAAATTAAAGTATTATGAGATGTATAAGGATCTATTACTTTTCTACTTAAATCAGGCTTTAATATCATGTCAGACTCATTAATCGCTTTCCATCCTGCAATTGAAGATCCGTCAAAAAAAACACCGTCATTTAGCATTCCTTCATCTACGATAGTTGTATCCATTGTTAAATGTTGAAGTTTACCCCTTGGGTCTGTAAATCTAAGATCCACAAACTCAATATTCTTAGACTTCATTAATTTTAGTACGTCCTTAGCGCTCATATTATCTCCTATAATTTTTTAATTTTCTTATCAGTTAAGAAAAGATAAATAATGCCTATTAAATAGATATCACTTATGCTTTTTTTACATGTATATTAACCTTAAAAAATTGGAATATTCAATCAATCCTAAGTTGCAATGATGAGTTTATTAAATAAAGAACCAGTTAAAAGAGCTGAAAAAGCATTAAAAGAATTCGATGAGGCTTTATCAGTTACAGAATTAGAAAATACAGCAAGAACAGCGGTAGACGCGGCAAAATCTTTAAATTGTGAAGTGGGAGCAATCGTAAAAAGTTTACTTTTTAAAAATGGTGATAGTTATTTTTTATGCTTAGTCTCTGGTGACAAAAGATGTTCATTAAACAAATTAAAAAAGTTTTTTAATAGTAAAGATTTAAGCATGGCATCACCTAATGATGTGAAAGAACAAACTGGATATACAATTGGAGGAGTATCTCCAATAGGACACACTAATAGCTTGCAGATATTAGTTGATAGTTCTTTGAAGAGATTTAAAGATTTATTTGCAGCAGCAGGACATCCAAACTGTATTTTTAAAATTAATTTTGATGATCTTATTAAAATAACAAATGGATCAATAGAAGATTTAATTGAATGAAATCTCCAAACGCTACTGATTATTTCATTCTTACTTTTTTAGCCTTACTTTGGGCTTCAGCTTTTTTTAACATTAAAATTGCAACATATTCTTATGGACCGATAACCATAGCTTTTTTAAGAATTTTTTTTGGAATGATACCTCTATTATTACTTTGTTATTTTAAAAAAATTAAAATTGAGGCTTTTTCTAAGGATTGGAAATGGTTTGCTGCAATAGGTATCATTAATTTAGTTATACCTTTTTTTCTAATAGCATATGGAGTTCAAAAGGTTCAAAGTAACTTAGCTGCAATTTTAATGTCAACTACACCTATAAGTGCAACAATTCTCGCACATTTTTTTGCAGATGGTGAGAGAATAAACATAATAAAAATATTTGGAATAGTATTAGGCTTTTCAGGAATTGTTTATTTATTTTCAGAAAATTTACTTATAAATAATGAAAATTTATTTTCAGCTCTTATGATACTATTGGGATCTACTTTTTATGTTATTGGGGGAATTTTAACATTAAAAATTAGTAATAAGAAAAATGAAAATGTAACTGCATCAATTCTTATTTGGGGAGCTATAATTGCTTGTCCAATATCACTAATAATTGAGCAACCTTGGAATTTAAATCCATCATTAGAATCTACATTATCATTAATTTATCTTGGTGTTTTTCCAACTGGAGTAGCATGGTTATTAAGATTTATGATTTTAAAGAAAAATGGCTTAGTTTTTCAAAGTCAGGTTGCTTATCTAATACCAATTTTTGGAGTTATTTTAGGATATATTTTCCTAAATGAATTAGTAACACCTAAAATTTTAATTGCTTTATGTGCTGTTGTCTTAGGAATTTATTTTGTAAAAAAAGCGGGAGATAAAAAAATACAAAGTATATAAAAAACTTCTAATTTATTTTTAATTTTTCAAATTTTTTTGATTTAACAGATTTTTGTGCAGCTTCTGCTAGTATTATAGACTTTCTTCCATCTTCAAAAACAGCTCTAGGTTTTTTATTTTTTTTGCAAAAGTTTTCAAGGTCAGATAGTTGCAACCTAAAAGCTTCTGCATATCTCTCTATAAAAAAATGAAGGAGTGGGGATTTATTATTTGTTGAATTTTTTAAAAAGAGATTAGTTTCAGTATCTCTTTTATTATCTGATATCATCATTCCTTTTGTTCCAAAAAGCTCAACTCTTTGGTCATAACCAAAACTACAATGTCTCGAATTAGTTATAATGCATTGCACTCCCTTTTTCGACTTAAGCACTGTAGTTGCAAGTTCATAGTCTTTTATCTTATTAAATCTTTGATCTGATATATTACTCCCAGTAGCAAATACTGATGTAAATTCATCTGAACCTAGGTAGTATCTTGCTAAATCAAAATCATGAATCATCATATCTTTAAAAATTCCTCCAGAACCTTTTAAATAAGATAAAGAAGGAGGAGCAGGGTCCCGACTAGTTATAATAATTTTTTCTAGTTTGCCTATTTTATTTTTCAATAAATTCTTTTTAAGTAAATTATGTCCAGGATCATATCTTCTATTAAAGCCTATTTGAACTTTAGGATTAAGTTTTTTAATTTTCTTTAGAGATGAATTAATTTTTTTTAAATTTAAATCTAGTGGTTTTTCGCAAAAGATTACTTTTTTGTATTTTGCACCCTTTTCAATAAATTTTAAATGTGTAGAGGTAGAGGAGGCTATAAAAATACATCTAATTTCATTATCTTTAAAAGCTATATCTGGATTATTTATAGAAATAGAATTTAATTTTTTTGAAATTTTGTTTGATAGATTTTTATTTAAATCAAAAACATATTTTAATTCAAATTCACTATTTTTTCTTAAATTATTAGCATGCATTTGGCCAATTCTACCAAGGCCAAACAGAGCAGTTTTTATTTTATTTTTACCCATCTTTTTTTTCTGTTTGAAACTTTGCATGCATCAATAAATTTTGCAGTTTCCAGTCCTTCATCCTCATTAGGGTAAAAATACCTTTTTTTTGCATTATTTTTCAAGGAATCTGCAAATTCACGATAAATATTTGCAAATGCATCTAAATAACCTTCAGGATGTCCAAATTTTAACCTAGAAAATTTTTTAGACAATTCAGCATTAAAAAAACCTCTTTCAATAAATTTAACAGCACCATTAGATGGATTAAGTTTTAAATAGTTTGGATCATTTTGAACCCATTCCAAACTTCCTTTCGTTCCAAATATTCTTATTCGTAATCCGTAAACACCACCTCTAGCCATCACACTTGTCCAAAACATTCCTTTAGCTCCATTATTAAAATTAATCATTACTTGAGCATTGTTATCCATTTTAACTTTATTTGAAACTTGTTTAATATCTGCAAAAATAGTTTCACCTTTTAAACCTGATATATAAGTTGCGATATGATATGCATGGGATCCAATTTCATTCAGGACTGCTGAAGTTCCAACAATATTTTTATCTATTTTCCATTTAAACTTTTTCTTTGCATTTTTTTGAGAGATATTTTCTCCATCTGACCAATCTTGAACATATTCAACATTTACATATTCAACTTTTCCAATTTTACCTTTTTCAACCAATACTTTTGCTTCTCTAACCATAGGATAAGCAGAATAATTATGTGTCAAAGCATACTTAATTTTTTTATTTGATTTTATTTTTTTAAATAATTTCTTGGCTTGAGTAAGATTTCCAGCAAATGGTTTATCAGAAATCACATGAATATTTTTATCAATAAATTTTTCTGCAATAATTTGGTGACTTGAAGGAGGTGTCATTATTGCCACAACATTAATACCATCTTTTCTTTCCGCTTCTCTTTCAGCCATCTCTCTAAAATTTGAATAGCATCTCTCTTTTAAAATACCTAGGGTTTGACCAAAGCTTTTAGATAGTTTTGAATTTCTTGAAAAAACACCAGCAACTATCTCATATTGATTATCAAATCTTGATGAAATTCTATGAACATGACCAATCCAAGATTTTGGTCCACCTCCAACTACGCCAAGCTGGATTTTTTTTCCTTTAATTAATCTCATGATTAAATATATCTTAACAAATAAAAAATTTATGTCAGTAAAATTAGGTATAGCACCAATCGCTTGGAGTAACGATGACATGCCCGAGCTAGGTGGAGATACTCCTCTAGAGCAATGTTTGTCAGAAGCAAGTCAGGCTGGATTTGTTGGTATTGAATCAGGTGGTAAATTCCCAAAAACATCTGAAGAACTATTACCAAAATTAGATAAGTATAACTTAAAATTATGTTCTGGGTGGTATAGCGGAAATCTCAGAAAAAATTCTGTTAAACAAGAAAAAAATTTAATTCAAGATCAACTGAAATTATTTAAAGATTGTGGAGCTCCATGTATCGTTTTTGCTGAAGTTTTTGGTTCAATACAAGGCGATCCAACAGTAAATCTTTCAAGAAGGCCGAAGATGACGGACCAAGAATGGAAAGATTATTGCACAAAAATTTCTGAACTTGCAAAGTATCTTGAAGATGAAGGTATGCCTTTAGCTTACCACCATCATATGGGTACAGTAATAGAAACAGAAGAAGAAACTATTAGATTGTTAGAAAATACAGATGATAGTGTAAAATTAACCTTAGATACCGGGCATATGTTATTTGCTCAGGGAAATTCAATTAATTTAATTAATAAATTTAAGGAAAGAGTAATCCATATTCACTGCAAAGATATTAGGCAAGAAGTATTAAAAAAAGCTCTTTCTGAAGATTACAGTTTTAGAGATGCGTTTTTAGAAGGTGCATTTACCGTGCCTGGAGATGGGTGCATCGACTATAAACCTCTGTTTGATATTTTAAAAAAAAATAATTATCAGGGTTGGCTTGTTGTAGAAGCTGAACAAGATCCTAAAAAAGCTAATCCACTTGAATATGCTATTAAAGGTTACAAATATATTACAGATACTTTAAAGAAATCAAATTTAGAGATTAATAATTTATAATTTTATTTTTTTACTATCCTCAAGTTTACCATCGAAAAAATCAAAAATATTTTGAATAGTTTCTTTTGCCATTCTTGTCATGCATTCCTCAGTGAATGCTGCAGCATGAGGACTAAGGAAAACTTTGTCATTTTTTAATAGAGGATTATCAGCCTCTGGAGGTTCTATCTCAAATACATCAATTCCTGCTCCAAAAATCAAATTTTCATTCAAAGCCCTATCTAAATCTTTTTCATTTATAATACCGCCTCTTGCGGCATTTATGATGATGCAGTTTTTCTTCATCGTTTTTAGAAGTTCATAATTTATAATATTTTTAGTTTGATCAGTTAAAGGTATATGGAGTGAGACAACATCCATATTTTTAATAGCTTCTGATAAATCTTCAACTTTTTTACCACCCATTTTGCTTATTATTTCTGTATCTACAAATGGATCGTAAACAAAAACGTTCATTTCAAATCCTAAACATCTTTTAATCAACGCTTTTCCTATTCTTCCAAATCCAGCAATAAGAATATTTTTATCCCAAATCTCTATAGTTTTTGGTAATTTATTTCGTTCAGTAAATTTTCCACTTTTGACTGAATGGTCATACATATTCTTTCTTTTTGAGATACTTAAAAGCATGAAAAGAACATGTTCTGCAACTGCCACAGCATTTGCTGTTGCAGTTATTGCTACATCGATATTTCCTTTTTTACAGCTATTTAAATCAATATTATCGTAACCAACTCCATGTCTTGAAATTATTTTAAGGTTTTTTGCATTTTCAATTGCCTCAGCAGGTAATATCGAAGTTCTTAAAGAAACTGCGTCTGCATCTACAATTCTTTGTTTCACGTTTTCAATACTTAAATCTTCAACAACTTCGTAACTATAGTCACTATTACTTTTTAATAATTCCATACCTTTTTCATGAATAGGTTGGACAATGAGAATTTTTTTCATAATTTTAAAAAAGAAATTATACTAGTCTAGCAAGATCTCTTTTACTATTTCTAAATGTTGGAAGTGGATATTTAAATGCATACTTTCTTGGAATACATTTATTCTTTGCTTTTTCCCACAAAGCAATCCATTGCTTATAGTTGTGGATTGTAATATTTTTTTTATTTTTACTTCTTACATAAAAATTGGGCAAAGGTTTCCTACCAGATGGGGTTCCGGCTCTATTGTATCTTAAATCAGCGCTAATTCTAAAATTATTAGATCTATTAGGCAATGAACAATGAATGGAATGTTTGTGCAAAATAATAATATCACCGACATTAGCTTCTAGAAAAACCGGTTTGTAATTATCAAGTAGTTTACTATCTTTTATTTCGACCTGACCTCTGTATCCCGATACATGATTCAATAGTCCTAATTTATTAATTTCTTTGACTGTAATCATACATCCATTTTTTTTTGTAGTTTTAGTAAATGGGATCCAAACAGTAACCATATCTGTTAATCTTTGTCCCAAAGATGATAATACTGCTGCATCCTGATGCCATGGCGTTCGGCCTGAGAGACCATCGTGAACAGAATGTTTAGGTAATTTATTTTCAGGTTGTTTAATTCTTGTATTTTGAACTGGATTTGAAAGTATCTCTGGCCCTAATAATTTTTCAACCACATCCAAGATTCTTTTGTGATTTATTAAATTCCATAAAGATTGAGATGCAAAATAATCGCTGTCTTTCTTCACGTGATCTCTTGGAAGTCTAGTATTAAAATATTGATCAAGATCATAAATATTTAGCTTTGAAATGTATGTGTATTTTTTCCTAAAGTTATATTTAAAAATCTTTTCTTTCATATGCGCTGGTGCAAATTTATGAACTAAATTGTCCATTACATATTCCATGTCATTTAAAATTGGTTTTAAATCTTTATTGAAGTTAAGAACATTTCTTACTCTTAAGAAACCATCCCTATCTAAAATACTCTTTAATTTAGTCTTAATCTGCATAATTACTAATTTTTTAGCAAATAATTTGAATCATGAAAAGATGTAAGCATTCTTTTTTTCGTCGCAACAATATGTGGATGATATTCAGAATTTTTATATTTCCATATTACTGGTTTATTAAGGGCATAACTTCCATAAATAAAAAATCTTTTTGGACATTCTTTTTCCTTAAATCTTTTTACTCCGTGATAAGAATTAGGAGTAGATTTAAAGAAAATTACACTTCCTTGTTTTGGTGTAAATTCCTTTAATTTATCAAGTTCATTAATCTTAGGAAACCTTCTAAAGCTTTTTCTAAGGTTTTTGTTTGCTTTTTTTTTATATAAAGTAAGAGATCCTCCATTTTTTTTTGGTATATCGGTTAAATAGATCAAAAAATTATATAGCCTATTCACATCATCTCTATGTGGTCTTAATCTATATCCTCCTTTAGATACTGAGAAATCAATATCTAAATTTAAATTTGGGTTTTTATAATTTTTACCTAGTAGTTTTTTTAGCTCTTTGGAATTTACTTTTCTTTTTAGTGTATATTTTTTTTTATTAAATTTTTTTGGTTTAAACAAACTTTCCCAAGTATTTGCCTTAAACTCTAATTTAAATTTTTTATCAATTTTCTTATAAAATGATTGTGTATTGAAAGTAGCAAAAAGTTTTTTTGAGATTTTAGAACTTGAGATATATTTGTTGAAATTTTTTGATCCTTTGTTAATCCTGCTTCTGCCACCCATAATCATATCATCAAAACTTTTTGAATTAGTTATTTCTTTAATTAAAGAATTGCAGACCTTTTTACTGATTATTTGTTCTCCAACAATGACTGGGAAGTTTGATTTAATTTTCTTTAGTTTGCTAATTTTCAGCATTTAGCTGTACATACCCTCTTTTACTTTAATCATTTTGTACATAAGGTCATTTAATGGTGTGGCTATTCCATGTTTTTTTCCTATTTTAGATACAGCGCCACTTATGAAATCAATTTCAGTTTTTCTTTTATAAAGTACATCAAAAGCCATTGAAGACTTATTTGTTTGTTTTGAATCAACAATTTTGTTGAACATAAATAAACACTCATCTTCAGAAACATCAACACCATCTGCTAAAGCAACATCTCTTGTTTCTAAAATTATCTCTTTACCTAAACTTCTAGAAACATCATTGGCATTATTATTTATGTAAAGATCGGTGTGATGCAGATCAAAAATAGCCGAAAGTGGACCTATTGCGGTTAAAGCAAAAAGTTTCATCCATTTTCTTTTTTTTACATCTTCAGCTGCAATCATTTCTAAATTATGAGCAGTAAATGTGTCTGCAATTTCAGTTATTCTATCTGTTATCCCACCATCATATTCTCCTATCCAAGAGGGTAGAGCTGCATGATTCATAATATGACCAGGGCCTAAGATATTCGATGCTTGAGTTGTTGTTCCACCAATTACTTTTTCATCGCCAACAATACTTTTAATTATTGCTTCATGTCCAATTCCATTTTGAAAAGACATGAAAACTGTTTTATCGTTAATAATGTTTTTTATACTTTTTAAAGCAGGTTCTAGAGATGTTGCTTTACACATGACTATCACAGCATCAACTTTTCCCATTGTAGATGGGTCTGATGTTGCTGGTACCTTTATAAATCTATCACCTCCATGACCATCCATTTTTAGACCATTTTTATTAATTTCATCAACGTGCTCTTTCCAAACATCAATGAGCATTACATTTAGACCTTTTTCAGCAAGCAGGCCTCCAAATAGACAACCCATTGCTCCCGCGCCAAGAACTGCAACTTTTAAATCTTTATTATTCATTTTTAAGAAACGAAATATATTTATGTAAAAAAATTATGCAATATATTATGTACCTAATTTATATATGGAATTAAAAATAGAAAAAGGAATTTTCAAAAAATTTAGTTTAGAAGAAATATCAAACGCATTAGAAAAAGGTCTGTCAAAGAATTATGATAGTGTAAATGCAGAGGTAATTGATTGTCCAAATTTAAGAAATTGGGATTGTCCATCTGAAGGTATGAGTGGCAACCAAAGGATAATCGATGTTGGAGGAGAGCCTTACATGCATGATCCAAAATATCTTGGAACTGAATTTGATTATTCAGAAATTTCAAAGATGATAGGATCAGAAAAATCATACGCACTTGGTGCAGGATCTGGAGCAATGTCTTGCCTTGATGGACACTGTGGAGAATTGGTTATAAATGAAAACTTTATAACAAAAGAAAATAGATCTTTAATTGCTAGGGTAGGAAAAGATAAAGAATGTATAGTAGAGGACTATACAGCAAGCAAACATGGTGGGCTAGGTAATGTTTATTATTCCGATGGAATTAAAGGAGAAGTTATATATTTAAAAATAAAAAAAAGAATTGGAAAACAAGGTTCATTACCTCAATCAATAAGAACAGCACTTTCAGAAAATCTTAAAATTGGGAATAAAGATCATATTGCTCTTGCTGGTGTATTTAGAGTTTTGAATGGAAAAATAAGATCACACGTACAACCAGATTATAAGGATATAAAACATGAATATTATGATCCGCAATTGATGAAATGTACAAAAGATTTTCTACAATTTTACGAGCCTGTTGGACCAAAATTACAATGCTATACTGTTTTATGGTCTGGTGATCCTACGGGGGGAGAATTAAATTTAAGAGAATCCGGTGAGCATACTCACTTTCACTCATATGAGCATAAGAATGATGCTGGACATTATCATTTTGATGTATCTCCAGATGAAATTGAATATGAAGGATATTTTAATATTGCACAAGAAGTACATAGAGTGAATAATATCTATAAAGAATTAAAAAATATAAAATGAAAAAGATTTATACCTGGGCCGCTCAACCTGCCAACAGAACTCTTACAGTTGATGATCTTAAAAAAGCAAAAGGAAAAAAAAAATTTACTCAAGTCACAGCTAATACAATAGATGAAGCTGAGGCCGCAGATAAGGCTGGATTTGACATGATGATCTGCAATACTTTTAATGTAAAACAGGTGAGAGAGGGATCAAAGAATCTATTTTTAACTGCTGCGCTGGTATTAAATAAGTTTGTCACTTCAGAAGATATAATGAGAGGAGCGTTTGAAGCCTTAGAAAATGGAGCTGATGCTGTAATGACACCTAGAAGTATGAAAATAGTTGAGATGTTGGCTAATGAAGATGTTCCAGTTATGGGGCATCTTGGTTTAGTTCCAAGAAAATCCACATGGATTGGTGGATTAAGAGCAGTTGGAAAAGACAGTGAGGAGGCACACAAACTTTTTTTAAAATTTAAAAGATTGGAAGATGCGGGAGCTTTTTCTGCTGAATGTGAAGTTATTCCAGAAAATGTTATGGGAGAAATCTCTAAAAGAACAAATATAGTTACAGTTTCTTTAGGTTCAGGAAAAAAGGCGGATGTAATGTATTTGTTCATGGAAGATATATGTGGAGATACTTTAAATCCTCCAAGACATTCAAAAGCTTATGGAAATTTATTAAAATTAAAAAATGAAATAAAAATTGAGAGAGTTCGAGCTCTTAAGGCATTCAAAAAAGATTCTATCGCAGGAAAATTTCCAGGAAAAAAACAGTCTTCAAATTTAAATAAAAAGGAGTTCGAATCTTTTCTTGATAAACTTGATTAATATGTTTCAGACTCTTTTTTGCTTATTGAGCCTTTCATTTTTTCAACAATTGCTTTAGCTCCAGCACTCATTGCTCTTTGATCAGCTCCAATTGTTACAAAATTAAAACCTTTATCAATCATTTTTTGGGCATATTCAGTTGTTCCATTATGTATTCCTGCAAAGATATTATGTTTTTTGGCATGCTCTAATATTCTAAGAATTTCTGAATAAGCTTTTGTATCCTCCGCTCTATCAAATCCAGGTTTCTCTCCAATTGCTAAACTTAAGTCAGCTGGACCAATATATATTCCATCTACACCATCTGTAGACATGATCTCATCTAATTTATCTAAAGACTCTTTTGTTTCAATCATAGCTAACTTTAAAATTTCATCATTTGCATGATCGGCATAATCAGCTCCACCATAAATCAATCCTCTAACGGGACCAAAACTTCTATATCCTCTTGGAGGGTACATGCAGGCTTGTACAAATCTCTCTGCTTCTTCTTTATTGCTTACCATAGGACATATAATTCCATAACAACCAGCGTCTAAAATTTTCATGATTTGGCCTGGTTCATTCCAATTTACTCTTGCAAGAGGAGTTACATCAGTTGATGAAATAGTTTGAAGCATTGGAAGTGCGTTTGTGTAATCAACAAGTCCATGCTGCATATCTACAGTTAGAGAATCCCAACCTTGATGCGCCATAACTTCAGCTGATACAGTGCTTGGTATTTGTAACCAACCATTTACAACAGGCTTACCTTCAGCCATCATTTGTTTGACTTTATTTTTTCTCATTAATAATTGAGACCGAAGTGAGTGTACTTAATGTTCAAATAATCTTTGATAGCCATAGAACCACCTTCTCTTCCATAGCCTGTTTGTTTTATTCCTCCAAAAGGCACTTCAGCAAAAGCAATTGTCGGATGGTTCACTGCGCATGTTCCAGTTTCCATTTTTTCTGAGACTTTGTGCGCTTTTTCTAAAGAATTAGTGTAAATATAGCTTGCTAAACCAAGGTCATTGTCATTTGCTCTTTCCACAACTTCATCTGTGTCTTTAAAAGTAAGCAATGGAACTAAAGGTCCGAATGGCTCTTCTTTAGCAATTGTAAAATTATCTTTAACATTGTCAAAAACAGTTGGTTCATAGAAATATCCTTTATTAAAACCAGCTGGCCTCTTTCCCCCACATAAAACTGTTGCTCCCTCACTTTTAGTTTTTTCTACTAATGCCTCTATTTCATTTAATCTTTTTTCTGTAGTTAAAGGTCCTAGAATTGTATCTTCATCCATTCCGTTACCAACTTTGAGTTTAGTAACCTTTTCAACTAATGTTTTAGCAAATTCATCTTTTTTACTTTCATGAATATAAAATCTTGCTGGCGATATACAAACTTGACCATTATTCCTAAATTTAGCAGTGATTGCCATGTCGGTTACTTTGTTAATATCTACGTCGTCAAAAACAATGAAAGGTGAGTGGCCACTTAATTCCATTGTAACTCTTTGTACTTTTTCAGCAGCTTGTTTTAAAATTAGTTTTCCAACTCTTGTTGAACCAGTAATAGAAACTTTTTTCACTATATCAGATGATATTAATTGAGATGAGATTTTAGCTGGATCACCAGATAATAAATTTACTACTCCTGGAGGAACGCCCGCATCATTTATAATATTCATAAGTTCCATTACACTACCTGGAGTAATTACATCAGGCTTACAAATTACTGAACATCCTGCAGCTAAAGCAGTGGAAATTTTTCTTGAGGATAAAACTATTGGAAAGTTCCATGGTATTAATCCAGCAACAACTCCAACTGGCTCATATTTTACATACATTCTTGTATTTTCAAATCTACTTTCAACTATCTGACCATAAATTCTTTTTGTTTCTTCAGAGTTCCATTCAAAAATATCTGCAGCTCCTCCAACTTCCCCTTTTGCTTCTGATAGTGGCTTTCCAACTTCTAATGTTAACCACTTAGCCAAAACATCAGTTCTCTCTCTCATTAGGTCGGCAATTTTTCTTATAATTTTTGATCTTTGCCAAGGTGGAGTATTTCTCCAAACTTCTAGACCTTTTTCTGCAGACTTAAGTGCTTTGTTTACATCTTCTTCACCTGCTTTAGATGCCTTACCTAAAACTTCTTCTGTTGCAGGATTTAAAACATCATAAGTTTCATTATTTTGTGATGCTTGCCATTTGCCATCAATGAATTGTCCAAATTTGCTATACATAATTTTTATTTTGTGGTTTATTAGTTGAATATTTGAGGAGAATATAACTAGAAAAATGAAAAAAATAAAGCTTACTTGCGCGCATGCCTTAGTTAAACACTTAATTGCACAGAAAATCTATATAGATGGTAAGGTTGAACCTTTATTTCCAGGAGCTTTTGGTATTTTTGGACATGGAAATGTAGCATGTATTGGACAAGCTTTAGAGGAAAATAAAGATAAACTTCCAACATTTAGAGGTCATCATGAACAAAATATGGCTTTAACAGGTGTGGCTTTTTCAAGAGCAAAAAGAAGAAAGCAAATTTTTATTGCAACAAGTTCGGTTGGACCAGGATCTACAAATCTAGTTACAGCATCAGCGGTAGCAATGAGTAATAGATTGCCAATTTTATTTTTACCTGGAGACATTTACGCAAATAGAATGCCAGATCCAGTTTTGCAACAGGTTGAACACTTTTCAAATCCAGGAATGACAGCAAACGACTCATTTAAACCAGTTACAAAATATTTTGATAGAATTACAAGACCAGAGCAAATATTACAGTCACTTCCTCAAGCAATTCAAACCATGTTAGATCCAGCAGATTGTGGTCCTGCATGTTTATCTTTATGCCAAGATGTACAAGGAGAAACATTTGAATATCCCGAAGAATTCTTTAAAGAAAGAGTTCACAATATTAGAAGACCTAAGCCAGATGATTTTCAAATTAAACAAGCTGTTGAAAGAATTAAAAATTCCAAATACCCAATTATAATTTCAGGTGGAGGAGTATTTTATTCTGATGCAATGGATGAATTAGGAAATTTTGCAGTTAAACATAATATACCAGTGACCCAAACAGTTATGGGATACTCAACAATGAAAAAAGATCACTCTCATTTTGTAGGACCAATTGGAGGACTTGGAGGAAAGGCTGCAAATAATTTAGCTAAAAAAACTGATTTAGCAATTTGTATTGGTACAAAATTAGCTGACTTTACAACTGGATCATGGGCAAATTTTGAAAATCCTGAATTTAAGCTAGTTTCAATCAATATTGCTAGACATGATGCAAATAAACATTTAGCAGAGGCAGTTATTGGAGATGCAAAAGTATCATTAATAGAATTATCAAATGCACTTGGAGATTGGAGATCATCTGATAGTTGGCATAAAAAATCACAAGATGAGCTTGAGTCTTGGAATGAATATGTAGATAAAGAGAGTGGGCCAACTAATCAAGAATTACCAAGTTATGCTCACGCTGTTGGGGCAATTTATAGGAATTCAGATCCAACTGATATAGCTGTTACAGCAGCCGGAGGTTTGGTCGGAGAAGTTGTTCAAGTTTGGCGGCCAAAAGAGTTAAATACTCATGAGACAGAGTGGGGATTTAGTTGCATGAGTTATGAAATTTCTGGTGCTCTTGGAATTAAAATGGCAAACCCAGATAAAGATGTTATTGCATTTGTAGGAGATGGTTCATATTTATTAAATAATTCTGACATATATTCTTCAGTATTAACAAATAACAAATTAATAATTATCGTGTGTGATAATGGTGGGCATGCTGTTATTAACAGACTTCAACTTTTCAAAGGTGGAAAAGAATTTAACTGTTTATTTAATTCATCAAATGTTCAAAATTTAAAAGAAGTTAATTTTGCTCAACATGCTGCAAGTATGGGTGCAAAATCAGAACATGTTTCTAGTATTTCAGAATTAGAAGAGGCATTTAAAAGAGCTAAGCAGTCAGATATCACTTATGTCATTTCAATCAAAACGCATGGTTATGAATGGCTTGAGGGATCTGCTTATTGGGAAAGTCCTACGCTTGAAATACCAACATCAAAAGAAAATGAAGAAGCATTAAAACTCCACAAAGAAGGAAAATCAAAACAGAGACAAGGTGTTTAAAAACTTTTTATGAATAAGGTTTTTAAAATTGGTTTAATAGGTTGTGGACATATTGCTGAAACATATTTTAGAGCTGAAAAATATTTTAATAATATTAAAATAATTAAATGCGCCGATATTAATGTGAAAGCTGCAAAACGTTGTGCATTAAACTATGGAATAAAATTTTTAACTGTAAATGAACTGCTAAAAGATAAAGAGGTTGAAATTATTTTAAACCTTACAATTCCAAAAGCGCATTATTCAATATCTAAAAATGCTTTAACAAATGGAAAACATGTATACTCTGAAAAGCCATTAGCAATAAATTTAAAAGATGGAAAAGATTTAATAAAATTATCAAAGAAAAAAAAATTATATTTAGGTAATGCTCCCGATACATTTTTGGGTGGTGGAATTCAAAAATCAAAAGAACTAGTTGAAAAAAACATAATTGGAAAAATTAAATTAGGTAATGCAATTTTTGCTTTTCCTGGAATTGAGTCTTATCATCCTAACCCTGAACCTTGGTTTGCAAAAAATGAGGGAGGCCCTGTTATCGATATGGGACCGTATTATATTACCGCTTTAGTAAATCTGTTAGGACCTGCAAAAAAAGTAACTAGCACCATCATTCAAGGTCAAAAATATAGAACTATTGGTATAGGACCCAAAAAAGGAAAAAAATTTAAAGTAGAATGTCCAACTACTTATTTATCTACAATCACTTTTAAAAATAACTCCGTTATAAGATTAACATTATCATTTGATGTAATAGCTCATCAAAGAAATCACATTGAATTATATGGAGAAAAGGGCTCAATGATTGTTCCTGACCCAAATATGTTTGGTGGATCAGTGTTAACTTGTAATAAATTAGGGGAAAATTGGAAAGAATTTAAGACTACAAAAATGTCTTTAGGACGTATTAACATAAGAACACAAAGTTCTAGAGCTAACGAAGCACCAACTAATGCAAACTATCGAGGAGCTGGACTATCTGAAATGGCATATTCAATTGAGAATAAAAGAAAACATTTATGTAATGGTGAGATATCTTTACATGTATTAGAAATTATTACTTCTATTATGAAAGCAGCTAAATTTGGAACATCTGTGTCAATTAATTCTAACTGTGTAAAACCAAAAAAGTTTTTAGAAATAGATGCAAAGAAATTACTTAAATAAATAGACTGTGAAGAAACATATAGTTATTTCTGATCCATATCCAAGAAGATTAGATTTAATCTTTTCAAAAAAAAAACTTAAGGAATTAAAATTAAAATATAAATTAATAACTGCTCCTAAGTTAAATAAAAAAGATTTTTATGAAAAAAATATTCATAAAGCTACTTTTATAATAGGTCAGCCAGATCTTGATAAAAATCTTTTATCAAAAGCTTCTAAGTTGAAATGTATTATAAATGTCGAAAGTAATTTTATGGATAATATTGACTATGATTATTGCTTTAAAAAAAAAATTGATGTCATTGCTACATCACCTGTTTTTTCAAAGCCTGTTGCTGAAATAGCCTTAGGTATGACTTTGTCTATATTAAGAAATATACATAATGCTCATTTTGATTTTATAAAAGGTAAAGAAAAATATGGTTTAAAGAGTAATTTGAATGCTTCCCTTTTGGCAAATAAAAAAATTGGTTTACTTGGTTTTGGAGATTTAGCTAAGGCGCTTTACCCATTGCTGCTACCATTTACAAAAAATATAAATGTTTATGACCCCTGGGTCCCAAATAAAATAATAAAAAAAGCTGGTTTTAAGTCTATTAATTTAAATAAAATGTTTAGTGATTGTGAGATTATTTATGTTTTAGCAACTGTCACAACTAAAAACAAAAATTTAATAAGCAAAAAATTATTAAATAAAATGAAGCCTAAATCAGTTTTTGTTTTAATGAGTAGAGCAGCAATCGTTAATTTTGTGGACCTAAAAAAAAGAATTAAAAAGGGAGATATATATGTCGCAACAGATGTATTTCCTGAAGAACCTGTAAAAAAAAATGATCCAATTAGAAAGCTTAAAAATATATTGTTTTCAGCTCATAGAGCTGGAGCTTTAGAACAGGCTTTTTTTGAAATGGGTGATATTGTTCTAAAAGATATGAACTTAATTTTAAAAAAAATGCCTCCAAAATTCTGCAAAAGGGCTCAAAGAAAAACAGTAAATCTGTTAGCCTCAAAACCTGTTGCAATTAACTGATTTTTTTATATTTTCTTCACTTATGTCATCAATTAATCAATTACTTTTAGAAGCAAAAAGTGTAACAAAATACTTTGGAACAATAACAGCCCTTGAGAATGTAAATTTAAAGATACATGCAGGAGAATGTCTTGGTGTTGTGGGCGATAATGGAGCTGGAAAATCAACTTTAATGAAGGTTTTATCAGGTCTATACAAACCAAGTGCAGGCTCATTATTCTTTGATGGTAAAGAGAAAATTTTAGAAAGTCCTAAAGATTCTCAAAATTTAGGTCTAGAAATGGTTTATCAAGACTTGGCATTAGCTGGCAATCTTCCAATAGGTGAAAATATTTTTTTAGGGCGTGAACCAACTAAAAATCTTGGACTGCTTAAATTTCTAGATTATAAAAAAATTAAAGAACTTACTGATGCGCATCTTGGTAAATTAAAAATTAATGTCAAAAGTGCTGATCAAAAAGTAGAAGAACTTTCAGGTGGTCAAAGGCAAGCAGTTGCAATTGCAAGATCAACAGCATTTAATGCTAAAGTTGTAATAATGGATGAACCAACTGCTGCACTTGCAATTAAAGAAGTTGGTAAAGTTCTAGATCTTATAAATAGTTTAAAACAAACAGGTGTTGGAGTAATAGTTATCAGTCATAGAATGGATGATATTTTTGCCGTGTGTGATCGTGTGATGGCCTTATTCCAAGGAACAAATTTTGCAGAGTCTGAATTATCTAAAACTTCAAGAGATGAAGTTATAGGTTGGATTATGGGTAAAAAATAATTATGGAAAATAAAGATCAAGAAAAAAATTCGCTATATTTAAAAATAATGCCATACCTTGAAAAGTATGGAATATTATTGCTACTGGTAATAATGATTGTAGTAATGCACTTCCTTCAGCCAGATGTTTTCTTATCCTGGAGAAATGTTACCAATGTATTCAAGCAAATTTCCTGGCAATCGATGTTAGCATTAGGTGTATTTATGGTGATAGTTACTGCAGGGATTGATCTATCGGTTGGATCAATAATGATGTTGTCGTTAATGATACTTGCAATAGTTGCTAAAGCAGGAGCGCCTTGGTACATAGTAGTTATAACGCCTTTGATAGCAGGATTTCTATGTGGTCTATTTAATGGATTAGGAATAACCCTCCTAAGGATGCCTCATCCTTTCATAATGACTTTAGGAACATTGTATATCTTTAGAGGTACAGGAAATTTAATTTCAGGTGGAACGCCAATAAGTGGTTTTACAGACGAAGTTAGATATCTTGGTCATGGACGGATTGATTTAACTTGGCTTGGTTTAGAAAAATCACAATATTTACCAGTCAGTTTAGTTCTTATTGCAATTGTTTATATAATTTTTTGGATATTTATGAATAAAACTCGAACAGGAAAATGGATTTATGCAATTGGAGGAAATCCTAATGCTGCAAGAGCCTCCGGTATTAACGTCAATAAAATTCTAGTAATAGTTTACTCACTCTGTGGATTTCTATCTGGAATTGGAGCACTTATTTTAGCTGGACGAACAGACTCGGGATATCCTAATGCTGGATTACAATCTGAATTAGATGCAATAGCAGCATGCATTATTGGGGGGGGCGAGTTTTTTTGGAGGAAGAGGTACAGTTCTTGGAGTTTTTGCTGGTGTAATGATCATGGGTATTTTAAGAAATGGTCTTAATCTGATGGATGTAAGTTCATTTTGGCAACAGGTTCTAATTGGATCTATTATAGTGTTAGCTGTATATATCGACGTTCTCAGAAGAGACCTTGGTACAAGAAAATAGCACACCTAAAAGTTGTAACTGTAAATTTGATGGTCTTTTATAACAGTTGAATTTTTTTTAAAAATTTCATTAAATTAATTTTTTAATAATTATTAAAGGGGTAAATATATGAGAGAACTAAACAGAAAAATTGTTGTTTTCATTTCAGCAATTTTTTTATTGATTAGCATGGGGTCAGTATCTTTTGCTGACGGACATGGTAAAAAAATCTTATTCAGTATTAAAGGACCTGGTTCTGGAAACCCATTCTGGGCTTCTGTAACAAAAGGTGCTGAAGAAGAGGCAAAAAAATTAGGAGTAAAATTAATTTTAATTGCTCCTCCACAAGAAGGTGATGTACAAGCCCAGATTAACCAAGTCGAGGACCAACTTGCAAAAGGGGTTGATGCACTAGCACTAGCACCAGGAGATCCAAACGCTTTTGCACCAATTGTAGACGATGCTATTAAAAGCGGTGTTCCAGTTGTATTTGTTGATACAAAAGGAATTAATGAAGGTGTAACTTTCATTGGGACAAATAATATGAACGGTGCAGAATTAGCTGCAAAATTTATTTGTGATAAAACTCCAAAAGGATCCGATGTTGCAATTCTTACTGGGATTGAGTCTCAATCGACTGCATTACTAAGAAGAGATGGTGCAATTAAAGGATTTAAAAACTGTGGTTTAAACCTTGTTGCTACTCAAACAGCTGAGTGGGATACTGCAAAAGGTAGATCAGTTACTGAGTCAATTATCTTGAAAAATCCTAACATCAAAGCAATCTTTGCTTCTAATGACAATATGGGTTTAGGTGCTATGCAAGCACTAAAAGATGCTGACATGAATGATGTGATCGTTGTTGGTTTTGATGCTACTCCAGATGCTGCTACTAGCATCCTAAAAGGAGAGATGACTGCAACAATAGCTCAGTTCTCATACAACATGGGCGCGTATGGAGTTAAATATGCTCTTGAGCTAGCTAATGGTGGAAGTATTGATCCTAATATTGATACTGGTACACAATTAGTAACAACAGAAAACGCTAACGATTTTAAATAATCTTTAGAAAAATCAAAATTAAAAGGGTGGAATTTTATTTCACCCTTTTTTTTTATATATTATAGTGGCCTAATGCTAATTAAAATTAATCCAATTTTAAGCCCTGAGCTCCTATATCAGTTAAGGGCAATGGGTCATGGTGATAAACTTGTTTTAACTGATGCTAATTTTCCAGCATATTCTCACTCTTTAAATAATAAAGTAATTAGATTAGATGGAGTAGATATTTATGATGCTACAAAGGCAATTCTTTCTGTTTTTCCATTAGATAGTTTCATTGATTCAGCTGCAAAAAGAATGCAAGTTGATAACAAACCTGATGAATTAACTGATTGTCATAAAGATTTTATTAAAGCTGTAAAAGAAACTTCCGGAGAAAATTGGAAGATTGGTTCAATTGAAAGACAAGAATTTTATAAAGAGGCAAAAAAATCTCAATTAATAGTATCAACCTCTGAAATGAGACCATATGGGTGTTTTATATTAACAAAGGGAGTAATTAAACCAGATGGTAGTGTTTGGGTTCTTGATAAATAATGAGCTCAATATGTGTCTTTGGAGTATTTGTAGCTGATCTTTGTTTTTTTGCAGACAAAATTCCAATCAAAGGTGAAACAGTTTTAGGTAAAAATCATATAGTTGGTCCAGGTGGAAAAGGGTCAAACCAAGCTATCGCTGCTGCAAGACTTGGTGGAAATGTAAATTTTATAACTAAGATAGGAGATGATCAAAATGCCAAGATGGCTCTTAAGTTGTATAAGGAGGCTGGAATTAATACAGACTCAATAATTCAAGATCCAAATCAGTCAACTGGTGTTGCAGGTATAATGATAAATGAAAAAACGGGGGATAATGCAATTAATATTGTACCTGGAGCTGCGGGTTCTATATCTAATGAAGATATTGACAACAATATTGAGTTTATAAAAAAATCTGAAATTTTTTTAACTCAACTAGAAACACCTAATGAAGTAACTAGTTATGCGCTCAATAGAGCAAAAGAGACAGGATCTATTACAATTTTTAATCCGGCACCTGCATCAGATATAAAAGAAGGTGATTTTAAGTGTATTGATTATTTTACTCCCAATGAAACTGAAGCAAGTTTTTATTTAGGCAAAAAGGTTGAGAGTAAAACAGAAATTGAAGAGTCTGCAAAAACTTTTTTACAAAAAGGAGTAAAAAATATTATCATTACATTAGGTCCAAAAGGCCTATACTTTGCAAACTCTGAGGAGAGTTTTTTTATAGATGTTTATAGTTTAAAGGATAAAGTTATAGATACCACTGGAGCAGGTGATGCTTTTAACGGAGCTTTTGCATATGCTTTATCCAATAAATTTAAAATTAAAGATGCTCTAGAATTTTCAAATAAAGTAGCTGCAATTTCCACAACAAAAGCAGGCGCAGCTAATGCAATGCCAAAACTTGATGAAGTAGAAGCTTATTAGTTATTCTATTATTTTGAAATCAGACTTAAATTTATCAGTAATTGTTAAACCTAGACCAGGTTTGTTATCATCTAAATTTATATATCCATTTTTAGGGGCAGGATCACCTTCAAAAATGTAATAAAATAATTCATTGCCAATTTCTACATCATGGACTGGGAAAAATTCTGATATTGGACAATTAAAATTTGACATTGTTAAATGATAATTATGCATTTGACCAGCATGAGGAATAACTGGCACTTGATAAGCTTCTGCCAATGCATTTATTTTATTTGCAATTGTAAATCCACCAACTCTATTATTGTCATATTGAATATAGCTCACTGCTTTAATATCCAATAATTGTTTAAATCCAAATAAGTTGAATTCATGTTCTCCACCAGAAATTGGAATTGCATTCATATTATTTAATTCTGCATAGCCATGAATATCATCTGCTATTACAGGTTCCTCTAACCATCTAGGGTTAAATTTTACTAATTTCGGGATCATCCTTTTTGCATAATCTAAGTTCCAACCCATATAACATTCCATCATTAGGTCGGTATCATATCCAATAACTTCTCTAACTGCTTCAGCTAGCTCAATATTTTTTTTCATACCACCAGGTCCATCTTTTGGCCCCCACCCAAATCTCATTTTAAACATTTTAAAACCTTGCTTAACATAGCTTTCAGCTTCTTTTTGCAAATCCTTAATTGGTTGGCTGTATAGTTTAGATGCGTAGACTGGTATCTTTTCCTTTGTTCTTCCACCTAATAGTTTAAAAACAGGTTTGTTTGTAATTTTTCCCATTATATCCCAGAGCGCAATATCAATTGCAGAAATAGCTACCATTCCCAATCCTCTTCTTCCCCACGCATGCGTTCTTCTATACATTTTTTCCCAGACATAAGAATAATCAAAAGGATCTTCGCCTATTACTAAAGGAGTTAAATAAGTATCGATTGTTTTTTTTACCAATTGAGGTGCTAGTGCCGCATTTCCAATTCCAATAATACCATCGTCTGTTTCGATTTCACATATTAACCATTCATGAAATCTAAATGAACCCATAGCATCTGATTTTTCAAACAAAAGGTCTGAAGCATTTGTGCAAAAATTATTTTGTGGAGGAACTGTTTTACCGTTCCATTGATATACTTTGGTACGAATACTTTTTATTTTAGACATTTAATTGTTTTTATTTTCTGCCATTGTTAATGCAATTTTAAATGAATTCAAAGTAGGTTCTAAGTTTGCCACATTTTTACCTGCAATATCAAACGCTGTACCGTGAGCAGGAGTGGTAATAGGTAAAGGTAAACCTCCTTGAACGGTTACACCTCGATCAAATCCAAATGCTTTTAAACCTGATTGTAAAGCATCATGATACATACCAACAATACAATCATGATTTCCATCTTTATAAGCAGTAATAAAAGAAGTATCACACGGCAAAGGTCCATCAGCATTAATACCTAGTTTTTTTGCCTCTTCTATTGCGGGTATAATTTCTTCTTTTTCCTCAGTTCCAAATTCAGCATGAGGATTCAGTGCTTGAACTGCTACTCTTGGACTTTTAATACCATTTAATTTCATAGCTTCATTTATAAGTTTAATTGGCTTAATAATTTTTTCCTTTTTTACATGTTCTGGAACTTCTTTTATTGGAATATGTGATGATACCCTTGCTGTCCAAAAATTATCAATAACATTAAATTCACAAAAAAAATTTTTAACCTCTAACTTTTCAGCCATTAAATGTAATTCATCAGAATATTTATTTCCTCCAAGTTTAAGACTTGTTTTATTAAAAGGTCCAAAGTTTATTGCATGAATTTTATTTTCTTTAGCAAGATCTAAAGCTAAATTTAGCGAAGCTAAGACGCTTTCTCCCGCCTCTTTAGAGCACTCAGATAATTTATAATTATGATTTTTACCATTAGAGATATCTAGAAAAAATTTATTACTCTTCGCAAAATCAATATTATCGAAATCTTCTACAAAATTTAGATTATGTGATTTGCCTGAAATTTTATTTCCACTTTCTAATATATTTTTTTCACCTATGATAATTAAATTAGCCTTGTTAGTGATTTCCTCTGATAATAGTTTTGAGACCAATTCGGGGCCTATACCAGAAGGGTCCCCTAAAAGAACTACCATGTTAATTTTATTTTGAGCCATTTTTTACTTTACGCTATGTATCAGATTATGTTTATATATTTAAATATAAATTAACTAAAAAGAGGGAAATAATGAAAAAAAGTTTTAAATTATTTTTAGCTGCCGCATTTTTGGTAACTGAATTTTTTGTTGTTGCACTTCCACTTATGATTACTTCTGCAAAAGCAGATGGTCACCCAATTCAAGCTATTACACACGCTGGTTTTGGTGGTGGTACAGACGTAACTACTAGAATGATGTTGTTAAGAACTAGAAGGTATCTAAAACAAGATATGCAATTAGTTAACAAGAAGGGTGGTGGTGGAGCTGCATCTATGGATTACATGATGACTTTACCAGCAGATGGTCAACATACTTTAACTTGGACTACAGGACATGCTGTTTCTATGGCATTAGGAAAAACAAAAGTTAAATTAAGTGATATGCAACCACTTGCTAGAGGAACTGATGATCCTCAATTATTTGTAGTAAATTGTAAAAATGATATTAAAGACGCTAAAAAATTTATTAGCGCTCAAAAATCAAAATCATTAAAATATGGTACTACTCATGTTGGTGGTATTGATGATGTAAGTGCGATTGCTTTTACAAAAAAAGGAAAATTAACAGATCCAACAATTGTTCCTTATAAAGGTGTTGGTCCTATTAAAACTAACCTTATCAAAGGAGATATAGATGTAGGTGTTTTAAACTTAGGAGAAGCTGTAACAGAAATTGAAGATGGTACATTGTGTGTTTCAGTTGTACTTGCTAGCAATAGAATGGAAAAATTAAGTAATGTTCCTACTGCTACTGAGTTAGGAATACCGGTTGTGTTATCAACTGTTAGAGGATTTGTAACAAGAAAAGGTGTTCCTGCTGACAGAAAGAAACAATTGGAAGATGCAATGATAAAAGCTATGGAGCATAAATATTTCCAAAGCTTTTTAACTGACATCGGACTTGATTCAACTAGTGTTGTTGGAGCTGATGAGTGGGGCAAGCAAATGGAAGTAATGCTTGCAGAAATGACTGCTCAACTTAAAGCTTTGGGTTACATTAATTAGTCATAAGAAAGTACATTTTTTTTATGAATAATGTACGAAATAAAAAAAGGGCAAACAAAAGTTTGCCCTTTTTTTTTAAAGATGAATTTAAAGTTTTTTTTGTAATTATATTTGTTTCGACAATATTATTAGTAACTACTTTTACATTTGATAAGGTTCCTCCAATTTTAAATAGAGGCATACAACCTGCTACTTTCCCAAAAGGATTGTTAGTATTGATAATGTTTTTAACTGCAGTTATTTATTATCTTTCATTCAAAAATCCTTGGAAAAAAGAAAAAAAACTTCCAAAACCATTTTTTTTAACAATCTTAAGCTTTATTTTATTTATTATAATTTCTAAAACATTAGACTTTTTCTTAGCTATATCAGTACTCTCAATATTTGTTTCATACAATTGGGGTGAAAAGAGAATTTTTTATTTATTATTAGTTGGAATTTTGTTTCCATTAGTAGTTTTCATATTTTTTGAAATGATATTGGGACTTAGATTTCCTCCAGGAATAATTACAAACCTTTATTATTACTAGTATGGACAATCTTTTATTAATGATGGCACCTTTGTTTAGTTCTAAGTTATTAATTGTTTTAATTTTTGGGACTTTATTTGGATTGATCTTAGGCGTTCTTCCAGGATTAGGCCCTACAACTGGTGGTGCATTAATTTTACCATTTACTATGACTTTAGACCCTCTTTCAGCAATAGTTCTCTTAACATCAATTTACTGTGCTGGAACATACGGCGGTGCAATCACTGCAGTTTTAATAAATACCCCTGGAACTCCAGCAGCAGCAGCCACTTGTCTGGATGGTTATCCCCTAGCTCAAAAGGGGGAAGCAGGAAGAGCCTTGGGTATGGCAACAGTTTCAAGCACAGTGGGTGGAATTTTTAGCGTAATAGTTTTGGTATTTTTTGCACCTGTTTTAGCTCAACTTGCCTATGAATTTGGTCAACCAGAATATTTTGCGTTAGCTATTTTTGGTTTAACAATGCTAGCATCAATTGGTGAAGGAAGTCCGATCAAAAATTTAATCGCTGGTGCGTTTGGAATTTTAATTTCTACTATTGGAAAAGATTTTATGACTTCAATTGATAGATTTACTTATGGTATAAATGAGCTTTCTGTAGGAATAGGATTTATACCAGTTGTAGTAGGTTTATTTGCAATAAGCGAAATGTTAACTCAGTCTACACTTCTTGATCAAGTTTTCAAAAGAGTTGCACTAAAAGCGGTAAAACTTCCATCCATAGATGATTATAAAAAAACTTGGAAAACTATTCTTAGATCTAGTGGTATTGGTTCGTTTATTGGAGTTTTGCCAGCTGAGGGTGGGACTGTAGCATCCTTAATTGGTTATTCAGAAGCGAAAAGATTTTCTAAAGAGCCAGAAGAATTTGGAAAAGGGTCAATAGAAGGTATTGCCGGTGCTGAGGCAGCAAATAATGCTGCTACAGGTGGTGCAATGGTTCCAACGTTAGCATTAGGAATACCTGGAAGTGCTACAACAGCAGTCATATTAACTGGGCTTATAATTCATGGTGTCAGACCAGGTCCAGATCTATTTAGAGAGCAACCAGACTTTTTGTATGGAATTTTTGGGGCAATGTTAATTGCTAATGTTTTATTTTTTATTTTTGGATTTTTTGGTGCAAAATTATTTGCAAGAATAACTCTTGTTCCTAACAAAATTTTATGGCCTATGATATTTGCTGTATCTGTGTGTGGTACTTATTCTTTAAGTCAGTCAATAATTGATGTTTGGATTATGTTATTTTTTGGTGTGCTTGGATTTTTTATGAGAAGATTTGGTTTTTCAGTTGTTCCAGTAATTATAGGATTAATTTTAGGAGAATTAGTAGAAGGAACCTTAAGACAATCTTTAGTTATTTTTGATGGAAATTGGCTGATGTTTTTAACAAGACCTATAGCTTTAACCTTTTTTATTTTATCTTTAATTGCATTAGCTTTTCCTTTATTAAGGTCAAAAAAACAAAAAAAATAGTATGATTAATTTTGATTTAAAAAATAGAGTTGCAGTTGTTACAGGAGGAGCTCAAGGATTTGGTTTAGCTATCACAGAAAGATTTATTGAATCAGGGGCAAGTGTAGTGATTTGGGACATTGATGAGGAAGCAATTAAAACAGCAATCAATAAAATTAATTCAGATAAGGTTTCATACCAAATTGTTGATGTTGGAAATTATGAGAATATAGAAAAAAATTTAGCCGAAATCGAAAAAACACACAAAAAAATTGACATTTTTATCAATAATGCAGGCGTTGCAGGAAAAAATACCACGGTAGTTGATTATCCACTTGATGAATGGAAGAAGGTTATAGACCTAAATTTAAATGCAGTATTTTATTGTTGTAAAGCAGTTACCCCCTACATGATAAAGAATAATTATGGAAGAATTGTAAATATTGCATCAATTGCAGGAAAAGAAGGCAATCCTAACGCTAGTGCTTACAGCACTTCTAAAGCAGGAGTAATAGGTTTAACAAAGTCATTGGGAAAAGAATTAGCATTAAAAAATATTGCAGTTAATTGTGTTACTCCAGCAGCAGCAAAAACAAGAATATTTGATCAAATGACTGAGGAACATATAAACTATATGTTATCTAAAATTCCTAGAAATAAATTTGCCAAAGTTAATGAATTAGCATCTCTAGTAACTTGGTTATCTAGTGAAGAAAATTCTTTTTCAACAGCTGCAGTATTTGATTTAAGTGGTGGAAGAGCAACTTATTAGTTATGCAAATAGGAATTGATGTAGGTGCAACAAAAATAGAAAGTGTAATTTTAGATGAAAAAGGCAATGAAAGTAATCGTGAAAGAACAGATTGTCCAAAAGATTATTTCCAAATTGTTAAAACAATTAAAGATATTAACAAAAAGTTAGAGAAAGAATTGAATAAAGAATTACCAATTGGTGTATGTCATCCTGGCATACATTCACCTCAAACTGGATTAGTTAAAAATGCGCCAAATTGTTATTGGTTAGAAAAAAAACCATTTCAAAATGATTTAAGAAAAGAATTGGGTAAAGAGGTATTTTGTGAAAATGATGCAAATTGTTTTGCTTTATCTGAAGCATTAGATGGTGCGGGAAAACATTATAAAATTGTTTATGGAATTATAATTGGTTCAGGTGTTGGTGGTGGTTTGGTAATAGATAAAAAAATAGTTAGCGGACCTAATGGAGTAGCAGGAGAGTGGGGACATAATCAAATTACTCATTTAATTGCAAAAAAAGAAAACTTCGAGTCTACCAATTTAAGAGAGGGTGAAATTGAGAGTTTTATGTCAGGTTTAAGTTTAGCAAAAAAATTCAATAAAAAATTCAAAAAGAATTTAAAGACAAACGAAATTTTTGATTCTTATAGAAAGCATGATTTAGATGCTGAAGATTTAATAGATAATTTTAAAGTAAATTTAGCAATGTCCTTAGCGAATATAATTAATATTCTTGATCCTGATTGTTTTGTTTTTGGTGGGGGTGTTTCAAATGAAATTGATTTTTTAAGTGAAATCGAAACTATCGTAAGAAAATTTGTAACTGGCAGAGAGTATGAGGGTGTGTTTCTTAAACCAAAGTACGGAGATGCTAGTGGCGTTAGAGGTGCTGCAAGATTAGGAAGAAAATCAATCTATTAATATTATATATCAATTAATAGTTGTATTTTTTTTTTCTTGTAGTCTTTTAATAAATCAATCTATAATTGTTTTTTTTTAAGTTAACTTAATTTAACAAATAAGAGGGAAATATATGAAAAAAATGCTAATTGCTTTAATTGCTTTTGCATTCACTTCTACATCTTCTTTTGCAGGACCAAAAATTGAGGTTTTGCACTGGTGGACATCAGGTGGTGAAGCAGCTGCACTTAAAGTATTAAAAGATGATTTCGCTGCAAACGGTGGTGAATGGTTAGACATGCCTGTAACAGGTGGTGGTGGAGATGCTGCCAACGTTGCACTTAAAGCAAGAATAGTTGCAGGAGATCCTCCTTCAGCTTCTCAAATTAAAGGTCCAACAATTCAAGAATATGATCAAGAAGGAGTAGTTGCTCCATACAACATTGATCCTATTGCTCAATCAGAAGGTTGGGATGGATTATTAGATCCTATGATTGCTGCAGTTCACAAATGTCAGAATAACAGTGGTCCATATTGTGCGGCTCCAGTAAACATTCATAGAATTGATTGGATGTGGGCTAACAAAGCAGTATTTGATGCTAATGGAATTTCAGTTCCTACATCTTGGGATGAATTAAATGCAGCAGCAGAAAAACTTCAAGCTGCAGGTATCATTCCTTTTGCACATGGTGGACAAGCTTGGCAAGACGCAACAGTCTTCGAAGCAGTAGCTATGGGTATTGGTGGAAATAACTATTACAAAAACTGTTATGTAGATCTTAAAGAAACTTGTTTAAGAAGTGAGACAACTGTAAAAGTTTTTGATCAAATGAGAAAACTTCAAGGTTTTACTGATGAAGGTAGCCCAGGAAGAGATTGGAACGTTGCTACTGGAATGGTTATTGAAGGAAAAGCTGGTTTCCAAATTATGGGTGACTGGGCAAAAGGTGAATTTACTGCTGCTGGAAAAGTACCAGGTGTAGATTACTATTGTGCTGCAACTCCATCTAATAATGGATACTTGTACAATGTAGACAGCTTTATATTCTACAAAACAAGTGACCCAGACAAACAAGAAGGTCAAAAATTATTAGCTAAATTAATGATGGGTAAAAACTTCCAAAAAGTTTTCAACTTATACAAAGGATCAATTCCAGCACGTTTAGATGTGCCAATGGATGAATTTGATAAATGTGCAAAAACATCAAATTCTGACATCAAAACTGCAGGAGCAAGTGGTGGATTAGTTCCAAGTTTTGCTCATGGAATGGCTCAAGGTAATACTATGAAAGCTGCTTTACAAGATGTGATTACAGAACACTTTAATTCTGACATGTCCTCAGTTGATGCAGCAAATGCTTTGGCTGATTCAGTATTAGATAATATGTAAAATACAAAAATTAAGGCCACCTAATTTTTAGGTGGCCTTTTTTTTTAATCAAAATTAGAAAATATTTATAATGCTCAAGTGGCTAGAAAAAAACCTACCTAAAATCGTAATGGCTCCAGCTGTTGGATTAATTGGTTGGTTTGTCTATGGTTTTGTACTTTGGACCTTATATATATCTTTTACAAATTCTAAAATCTTGCCCAAGTATGAACTTTGGGGAGTAGGTCAGTATGTTAAACTTTGGGGTTCTAGAAAATGGCTTATTGCAGTTGATAATCTTCTTATTTTCACAGCTTTATTCTTAATTTTTTGTGTTGTGATTGGAATTATTCTTGCAATATTTCTAGATCAAAAAATTAGGGCAGAAGGTGTCTTGAGAACTATTTATCTATATCCTATGGCTTTATCATTTATCGTTACAGGAACAGCTTGGAAATGGATTTTAAACCCAACCCTTGGTATCCAAAAAATGTTTATCGATTGGGGATTTGAAAACTTTACTTTTGATTGGTTGGTCAATCGGGAAATGGCAATCTACACCATTGTGATTGCAGGTGTTTGGCAATCTGCAGGTTTTGTAATGGCATTATTTCTAGCTGGGTTGAGATCAGTTGAAGATGAAATCGTTAAAGCAGCCAAAATAGATGGCGCAAATTTATTTACAGTTTATTGGAAAATTCTACTACCAATGATGAGACCAGTTTTTTTTACAAGTTTTGTAATTTTGGTTCATATATCAATTAAAAGTTATGATCTTATTGTTGCGTTAACCCAGGGTGGTCCGGGTATATCTACAACCATGCCTGCATTATATATGACACAAACTGCATTTCACAAAAGTCAAGTTGGTTTGTCAGCAGCGAGTGCGATGATGATGTTTATGGCAGTAGCAGCTGTGATTATACCTTATTTATATTCTGAATTGAGGAGAGAAAATGCAAGATAAAACACACTCTTCATATAAACAGCTTGAACAAAAATCTAAATATACAAATTTGTTTTTGAGATGGTTTTTATATTTTGTTTTAGTAATTTTTGCTTTGTATTTTATTTTTCCCTTGTATGTAATGGTTGTTACTTCATTAAAAACAATGGAAGAAATCCGTCAAGGAACACTTCTAACTTGGCCAAGTGGATTAAATTTTGACTCTTGGTTAGTTGCATGGGGTGGAAGAGGATATGGTGCAGGTGATACTTTCCTAAAACCATATTTTTGGAATTCAATTAAAATGGTTGTTCCAGCAGTATTCTTTTCTACTTTTATTGGTGCGATGGCTGGATATGTTTTAACAAAATGGAGGTTTAAGGGAGACAAATGGGTTTTCCTTTTCTTATTGTTTGGTTGTTTTATTCCTTATCAAGCCATCTTATTACCCATGGCTAGAACTCTTGGAGTTCTAGGAATATCGAATTCTGTAATTGGACTTGTTTTGGTTCATACAGTTTATGGTATTCCCTTTACAACTTTATTTTTTAGAAATTTTTATGTTTCTATTCCTTCTGAATTAGTAAAAGCTGCTAGAATAGATGGGGCAGGGTTTTTTAAAATATTTTTTAAAATTTTACTTCCAGTATCAACTCCAATTATAGTAGTAACAATAATCTGGCAATTCACACAAATTTGGAACGACTTTTTATTTGGCTCAACATTTTCATTTGGAGAGGCAGCTCCAATACAAGTTGCTTTAAACAATATGGTTTTATCAAGCACTAGTGTTAAAGAATATAATGTGGATATGGCATCTGCTATTATTGCAGGAATTCCAACACTTATTGTGTATGTTCTAGCAGGTAAATATTTTATTAGAGGATTAACTTCAGGAGCAGTAAAAGGATAGGGATGAAAACATTAAAAATAGAGGAATTATCAAAGAACTTTGGATCAACTGAGGTTTTAAGGAAAATAAATTTAGAGATAGATGAAGGTAATTTCTTAGTTCTTTTAGGACCTTCTGGATGTGGAAAATCAACCTTGTTAAACATTATTGCAGGATTAGAAACTATTAATGAAGGAAATGTTCACATAGATGATTACAATGTAAGTAAAGTAGAGCCAAAAGACCGAAATATTGCAATGGTATTTCAATCTTATGCTTTGTACCCATCTATGAATGTACGTGAAAATATGATCTTTGGTCTTAAACAAGCTAAAGTTTCAAAGGAGAAAATCGAAGAGCAATTGGAAAAAGTATCAAAATTTTTACAAGTAGATGCTTTGTTAGAGAGAAAGCCATCACAATTATCGGGCGGACAGAGACAGCGTGTTGCAATAGGAAGAGCGTTGGTAAGAGAACCAAGAATATTTTTATTTGATGAACCTTTATCAAATTTAGATGCAAAGTTAAGAGTTGAGATGAGACGAGAAATTAAAAAACTTCATCAGCAACTTAAAACAACAGTAGTTTATGTAACGCATGATCAAACAGAAGCTATGAGTTTAGGTACAAATATTGCAATTATGAATCATGGTGTAATTCAGCAAAATGATACACCTGAAAATATTTATAATAAACCTAGCAATACTTTTGTGGCAGACTTCATAGGTTCTCCATCAATGAATTTAATAAAAGGCAATCTAAAAGAGAGTTCAAATAAATTTTCATTTATTACCCATGGATCAAATATCGAAATTCCGATAAATGGATATGATTTTAAAGAAAAGTCTAATTTAGACAATAAAGAAGTTTTTTTTGGAATAAGACCAGAACATATATTTTTTAAAAAATCTAATGAAAAGGATTTTGAGATTAATTTAAGAGCAGATTTAAGTGAATATATTGGACATGAACAGATAATGACTTTTAATTTTGAAAATCAAGAGGTGTTAGCTAAGTTTCCATCAACAGTAAAAATAGATCTATCAAAAAATACAAAATTATTCTTTGATTTAACTCAAATTTCATTGTTTGATGCTAAAACAGAGGAGAGAATTTAAATGAAAGTAAAATATTTTGACTTAAAAAACAAAAAAGTTTTTATTACTGGAGGTGGCTCAGGTATTGGAGCTTCAATAGTGGAACATTTTTGTGAACAGGAATGTGATGTTTATTTTGTTGATATCAATAAGAAAGACTCAAATAAATTAATTAAAGATCTTAAAAAAAAAGGTCTTAAAGTACCTCATTTTATTGAATGTAATCTTATTAAAATTAAAAAATTACAAACTATCATTCAAAAAATAATTAAATCAAAAGGTCCTATCGATATTTTAATAAATAATGCAGCTAATGATGATAGACACTCCACGGATCAAGTAGATGAAAAATATTGGAATAACAGAATGGATGTGAATTTAAAACATTTTTTCTTTACAATTAAAGCAGTTTTAAAAGGAATGATTAAAAATAATGGTGGCGCTATCGTAAATTTAAGTTCAGTTTCATGGATGTTGGGAGAGGGTGATAAAGTTGCTTATGAGACAGCAAAGTCTGCTGTTATTGGATTGACTAGATCTTTTGCTAGAGAATTTGGCAAATATAATATTAGATGTAACTCTGTTACACCGGGATCAATTGCTACCGAGAGACAAATAAAGCATTGGTTAACTCCAAAGTATAAAAAATTTATTCTTGATAAACAATGTTTGAAGAGACAACTAAAGCCTGATGATGTAGCAAGTTTAGTTGTTCATCTTTCGTCCGATGTATCGTCAGGATGTACAAAACAAAACTTTATCATAGACGCTGGTATCACTTAAAATTTATATAAGTGTCTAAGAAAATAAAAATAGCTGTTGTTGGAATAGGTTTAATGGGACTACAACATATTAAATCAATTCAAAAATCAAAGTTAGCAACTCTTCACTCAATTGTTGAAATAAAAAAAGATGGGATAAAATTGTCTAAAAAATTCAACGTACCACTTTATAAAAATATCAAAATTTTATTAGCAAAAAATAAACCCGATGCAGTGATAATTGCAACACCTAATGTTTTACATGAAACTGATACAATACAATTTTTAAAAACAAAAATACCTGTTTTATTAGAGAAGCCAATTTCAGATAATATTAAATCTGCAAAAAAAATTATTAATAGCGCACATTCAAATAAAACTTCATTATTGATAGGATATCACAGACGCCATAATTCAATTGTAAACAATGTAAAAAAAATAATAGAAAGTAAAAAACTTGGAAAAATTGTATCTGCAAATATTTTATGCTGGCTATATAAACATAAAAAATATTTTAATGAAAAATGGAGAGTAAGTGTGGGTGGTGGACCATTAGGTATTAATTTGGTTCATGATATTGATATGATTTGTTATTTGCTTGGTCCTGTTAAATATGTCCAGGCATTTAAATCAAATAATATTAGAAAATATAAGGTTGAGGATACAGCTTCAGTAAATTTATTTTTTAAATCTGGAACTTTATGTACTCTAAATGTATCTGATACTATAACATCACCATGGAGCTATGAATTAACTGCTGGTGAAAATCCTGCTTATCCAATAACTGATCAATCTTCTTATTTTATTGGAGGAACTAGAGGTTCTGTTCAATTTCCTAATTTAAAGTTATGGTACTATAAAAAAGAAAGAAGTTGGTGGAATAATATTTTTAATAATAAAATAAAAGTTCAAAAAAGTAATGAAACTTTAATTAATCAGATCGATCACTTTTCTAGAGTAGTTTTGAAAAAAGAAAAACCAAAAGTAACTGGTAAGGATGGATTAAATTCTTTAATAATTTTTGATGCAATAAACAAAAGCTCAAAATCAGGTAAAAAAATAAGAATTAATTAATTTTTTTAACCTTCTTTGTTCCCTCAACTCTAATAAACAGAACTCCAAAAATTATAATTCCAATGAGACCAATTATTTTGCTTATATCTGCTGGAACCCCAAAAATTAAAAAATTAATTATCGTTGACCAAAGTAACTGAGAATACTGAAAATTAGTTACAAATGACAAATTAGATAATTGAATTGCATAAATAATTATAAAGTGACTTATAAAACCAAAAATTCCCATAGCAACTAAACCAATCCAATAAATATTATTTTCAATCGGTACCCAATTGAATGAAATATAAATTGTAAATATCAAAGCTCCAGTAACTGCCGTATAAAAAACTGCTGAGAAAGGTTCATTATTTCCTGAAATAAGTTTTGTAAAAAATTGATAAAGCGCCCAACATAGTGGTGGCACAATAGGAAAGATTAATTCTGGCGATAATACTTTCATACTAGGTCCTAGAGCATAGATAATTGATCCAAAACTTAGCAACATCAAAATTGTACCTTTAGGAGACAATATATCTTTTAAAAAATATGCAGATAAAAGTGAAACAATTAATGGAGCACTAAAAAAAACTACATATATGTCAACCAAATCAAATCTTTGTAAAGAATTGAACATAAAGAAAGTTGCTGTAACCATTAATAATGATCTAATAATTTGAATTTTAAAATTTCTAGTTAAATTTAGCTTCGGCTTAAAGATTACGAAATAGACACAAAGAGCAACAAAGTGAAAAAAAAACCTTCCCCATACAGCTTGTGTAACTGGCATAACATTTCCTAAATATTTTGCAGTTGAGTCCATACAAACAAATAAAAAAAACCCTGAAGCTGATAGAAAAATAACCTTAATTAAAGAGGCTTTTTGATTTTTTGACATGATAATTTATGAAAAATTTATCAAAAAGTTACATTACTACGCCTACTTGCCAAGGATTAAACTCCTCGTCACCGTAGCCATTAATTTCACTTTTCGATTTATTTCCTGATGCAGTGTTTACAACTAGATCAAATATTCTATTTCCAACTTTTTCAATGTCTTCCTTACCTTCTGCAATAGTCCCACAATTTATATCCATATCTTCTTCCATTTTTTCATACATCGCAGTATTTGTAGATAATTTTAAACTTGGAACAGGTTTGCATCCAAAACATGAACCTCTACCTGTTGTAAAACAAATTACATTTGCACCTGAAGCAACTTGACCTGTTACAGACACAGGGTCATACCCTGGAGAGTCCATAAAGTTAAAACCTTTATTTTTTAATGGTTCTGCGTATTCAAGCACATCTTCTAGAATTGATTTACCACCTTTTGCAACTGCACCCAGTGACTTTTCAAGTATAGTAGTTAAACCACCTCGTTTATTTCCAGGCGCAGGATTATTATCCATTGTGCTGTTATTAATAGAAGTATAGTTTTTCCACCATTTTAATCTCTCTATTAATTTATCTGCTGTTTCTTGACTGTTTGCTCTATTAATTAGAAGATGCTCAGCCCCGTAGATTTCAGGAGTTTCAGATAATATTGAACTTCCACCTTTTTTAACCAACAAATCAGCTGCAACACCTAAAGCTGGATTTGCTGTAATACCAGAGTATCCATCTGATCCTCCACATTGAAGAGCTAAAGTTAAATGACTAACAGACTGAGGTGTTCTCTTAATTTTGTTAGCTTCAGGTAATAAATTTTTTATTTGCGATAGAACTTTTTCGACAATTTTTTTAGTTCCACCCTCATCCTGAATTGTTAAAAAATGAATTCTATTGTGTTTTTTTACAGACTCATCAAACAAACTCACTTGAGCACATTCACAACCTAAACCAATAACAAAAACATGAGAAAAATTTGGATGGTTCTTAAAACCATCGATTGTTCTTTGAAACATTTGCATTCCTTCGCTTACAGTATTCATGCCACATCCAGTTGAGTGAGTAATCGGCACTATGCCATCAATATTAGGATAATCATTTAGAATGTTAGAATATTTTATTTTTTCAACTATCATTTTAGTAACAGTTGCTGAACAATTAACTGTACTAACGATACCTATATAATTTCTGGTAGCTACTTGACCGTTGTCTCTTAATATTCCTTTGAAAAATGTATCAACTTTTTCATCAACAATTGTTTTTTTACTTTTTACTTGAAACTTTCTATCAAATTCTTTGAATTCTAAATTATGAGAATGAACATGTTCACCAGCGGTAATATTTTTTGATGCAAATCCAATTATCTGATCATATTTAATTATAGGATCACCTTTGTTTATGGGTTTTAAACAAACTTTATGTCCAAACGGTATAGGATCAATAGTACTTATCTCTTGACCATTAATTTTCGTTTTTTCTGGTATAATAAATTGACTTACGCCTACATTATCATTTTTATTGAGTACAATTAGACTATTCATTTTTTAATTAAGGTTTTATATATCACTATAATATATTTTATTATTTTATGAAAAAGAAGAATTTAAGAAGTAAACAATGGTTTGACGACCCAAAAGATCCAGGTATGACAGCCATGTATTTAGAAAGATATCTAAATTATGGTCTTACAAGAAAAGAACTTCAATCAGGAAATCCAATAATTGGAATAGCCCAATCTGGTAGTGATTTATCTCCATGTAACAGACATTTTCTGGATTTAAGCAAAAGAATTAAAGATGGAATTAGAAGAGCAGGTGGTATTCCGATGGAATTTCCTACTCACCCAATTCAAGAAACTGGAAAAAAGCCTACTGCAATGTTGGATAGAAACTTATCATATTTGTCTTTGGTTGAGATACTTTACGGATACCCACTTGATGGAGTTATACTTACAACTGGATGTGATAAAACTACCCCAGCAGCGTTAATGGCAGCTGCAACAGTCAATATTCCTGCAATTGTTTTATCTGGTGGTCCAATGCTTGATGGAAATTATAAAGGTAAGAAAGCTGGTGCAGGAACCATTATTTGGGAGGCAAGAAGATTACATGCTAAGGGAGAAATTAATTACGAAGAATTTATGGATATGGCGGCAGCATCTTCACCAAGCCCTGGGCACTGCAATACAATGGGAACAGCTTCATCAATGAATTCTGTTGCTGAGGCATTGGGAATGTCTTTACCAGGATGTGCAGTAATACCAGCTCCCTACAGAGAAAGAGAACAAATTTCTTTTGAGACTGGATCTAGAATTGTAAAAATGGTTCATGAAGATTTAACTCCTTCAAAAATTATGACAAAGAAAGCTTTTGAAAATGCAGTTATAGTTGCAAGTGCTATAGGAGCTTCTAGTAATTGTACTACACATTTAATTGCTATTGCAAAACATATGGGTGTTAAATTTGATTTATCTAATTGGCAAAAGCTTGGGCACAAAATACCTTTATTAGCAAACTGCCAACCTGCAGGTGAACATTTAATGGAAGGTTTTTACAGAGCTGGAGGAATACCAGCAATCATGAAAGAATTAATGAAGAATAACAAAATTCACCAAAACTTAATTACTGTTACTGGTAAAACAGTTGCGCAAAATTTAAGAAAAAAAATCGATGTAAATAGAGATGTGATTAAAACATTTAAAGATAATTTGACTGATAAGGCCGGGTTTTTAGTTATGAAAGGAAATTTCTTTTCATCAGCAATTATGAAAACTTCAGTAATTAGTAAAGAATTTAGAGATAGATATTTATCAAACCCTAAACATCCAAACGTTTTTAAAGGAAAAGCAGTAGTTTTTGAAGGTCCAGAGGATTATCATGACAGGATCAATAGCAAGAAACTAAAAATAGATGAAAATTCTATTTTAATAATAAGAGGTTGTGGGCCTGTTGGATACCCTGGTTCTGCTGAGGTGGTTAATATGCAACCGCCAGATAGACTACTAAAAAAAGGCATTAATGCACTTCCAACACTTGGAGATGGAAGACAGAGTGGTACCTCTGAAAGCCCTTCAATACTTCATGTATCACCAGAATCTGCTGTTGGCGGTGATTTAGCCATTGTTAAGACAGGAGATAAAATGACTATAGATCTAAATAAAAGAAGAGTTGATCTTCAAATAACAAAGTCAGAATTTATTAAAAGAAGAAAAAAGAAAAGAATAAAGAAACTTACAAATCAAACTCCGTGGCAAGAAATATCCAGATCAAATGTCGGTCAACTTGAAGACGGTGCATGCATTATGTCAAGAGATCAGTATTTAGATATCACTAAAACAAAAGGTGTTCTAAGAAACTCTCATTAGATGAAACCAAAAATTTTAGTTTCTCGAAAAATTTCTGATGGCGCTGAAGAAATATTAAAAAAAGAATTTGATGTAACTCTTAATTTAGAAGACAAACCTTACGCATATGAGCAATTAATAAAACTTTCTAATGAATATGATGGTTTAATCTCTACAAGTTTTGATAAATTAGATAAAAATTTTTTTGATAATTTAAATGGAAAATTAAAAATTATTGGTCATGTTGGAGTTGGATACGACAATATTCATACACAATCAGCCAAAGAAAAAAATATTAAAGTTTCAAATACACCAAATGTATTAAACGATGCTGTAGCAGAAATAACAATCCTTTTAATTTTAGCATCGTCAAGAAGAATTGGTGAGGCTTATAATCTAGTTAAGTCAAATACTTGGAAAGATCATAGACCAGATATAACTAAATTAATGGTTGGTAATGAAATTACAGGAAAAACTTTAGGTATAATAGGTATGGGAAGAATTGGGCAAATAGTTGCTGACAGGGCAAGAGCGTTTAAAATGAAAATAGTTTATTACAATAGAAATAAGTTATCGAAAGATCTTGAAAAAGATGCAACTTATTACTCTGATTTAAAATCAATGCTACCTAATTGCGATTATGTAAGTTTACATACTCCTGCCACACCAGAAACTAAAAATATAATTAATTCAGAAATTTTAAAACTATTCCCAAAACATTCGGTTTTCATAAATACTTCAAGAGGATCAACAGTAGATGATGATGCTCTGATTGAAGTTTTACAAAATAAAAAAATCTATGGAGCAGGATTAGATGTTTTCAATAATGAGCCTAATCTTGATAAGAGATATTTAGAGTTAGAAAATTGTTTTGTTCTTCCTCATGTAGGTAGTGCGACACATGAAACTAGATTAGCTATGAGTATGTTAGCTGTTGATAATATAAAATGTTTTTTTTCTCAAAAACCTCTTTTATCTGAGGTTGTTTAAAAACAACAACTTTTGGTTGCAATTATAAAAATTAATTATTTTTAGAAATTTATTTACCTCTTTTATTTGAATTTTTTTTCCCTTTATGTTTAAATTTAAAAAAACATAACCGAGAGGGAAAATAATGTTAAAATTAATAACAAAAATAACTGCTGCTATTGCTGTAGTTTCTATTGCTTTATTTGGTTCTGCTAACGCAAAAACTCTTAAAATAGAAACTCACTTTACAGCTAGCTCACCAAATGGTGAAGTTGCAGCTCAATTCGCTAAAAATGTAGAAATGTTTTCTGGCGGAAGCTTAAAAATACAAATGTTCTATTCATCATCAGTAACTGGTAAATCTGCTGAGGTATTTAACTCTGCACAAACTGGAATTATTGATTGTGATATGACAGGTGCTGGATACCAAACTGGTAAAAATGCAGCTTTCCAATTCGCAGGTGATGTAATGGGTGGATACGATAACCCATATCAACAATATGAATTTTTGAACTTCCCAGGAGCTCAAGAAGCTGTTGATGCACTTTACAACAAATATGGAATGACTTTAATTGGCTGGTGGATACCAGGACATGAGTCTTTAATATCTAGTAAACCAATTCCAGATGTTGCATCTATCAAAGACTTTAAATTTAGATCACCTCCAGGAATGGAAAGTATGATCTTTACAGCATTAGGTGCTAAACCAATCGTAATGGATTTTGGTGAAGTTCCAACTGCTTTACAAACTGGTCTTATTGATGGAGCTGATTATTCGTCTTTAGCTACTAACTATGCAGGTGGACACTATGAGCAAAATAAATATGCTACATATCCAGGTTTCCACTCTATGCCAGCTGACCACTTAGCTTGTAACACTAAAGTTTGGAACAAGTTAAAACCTCATGAAAGAGGAGCAATGAAAGCAGGAATAGAGATCGCTGGAAGAACTATCACTAGTTTAGTTGAGAGAAAAAACGCTGAAGCTGTAAAAGCTTTAAATGAAATGGGCGTTACTCTTCACGACTGGTCTAGAGAAGATAGACTTAAGTTCAGAAATGCTGCACTTGGTGCTTGGGAAGAATGGAAGAAAAAATCTCCTGAGGCTGCTGCTCTTATAGAAATACACACAGCTTACATGAAAGCTAACGGTATCCTATAATTAATAGCATACAATGAAATATTGAAGGGCCTGAAAAGGCCCTTCGTACAAAACAATTTTTTTGCCAATGAATGATAAAGAGCTTCAAGATAAACAGTTACAAGAGCAAAGTGAAAAAGTTGCAAGTAAAGATGATTTTCCGATATTTTGGATAGATAGAATTTCTCTATTTTTAAGCCACACAATTAAATATTTAATTCCCATAATAGTACTTGTTATGATGTACGAAATTTTCATGAGATATGTCTTATTTAAACCAACTTTGTGGGCCAATGAATTATGCCTATGGTTGGCTGGTGTTTGTTATTTAGTTGGGGGTATCTATGCAACAAGACTAAGAAGCCATATTAGAATAGTATTATTATATGATTATGTCAGTAGACCGACACAGCGAATTTTTGATCTAATTAGTACTGTAGTTATTGTTCTTTTTGCAGCAGCTGTAATTTATGGTGGTATGGAAGATGCATACAGATCATTTGTAAACTGGGAGAGATTTGCAACTTATTGGGATCCTCCAATTCCAGCTACTATGAAACCACTTACACTTATATGTGTATTTCTTATTGCACTACAGTCTATTAACAATTTAATAATTGATTGGAGAAATCCTAAAGAAAGACAATACGATCCCGCTAAAGATTTAGAATAATATGGAATTTGAAATAGGAACACTCTCGATAATACTAATTGTTGGATTACTAGCTCTTATAGCTATTGGTGTTCCAATGGGTTTTGCTTCAGGTTTTATGGGTGCTGTACTTGTATTTTTATATATAGGTGAGCATGCATTAGGAATTTTACTTTCAAGATATTATTCTCTTGTTGTAACGTATTCTTTCTTATCGGTACCCTTATTTATATTCATGGCCTCCTTACTTGAACGCTCTAACATCGCGAGAGATTTATATGATGCATTAAATGCTTGGTTACGAAAAACTAGAGGAGGGGTTGGAGTTGTTACTGCAATTATGGCAACTATTATGGCTGCTATGAGTGGAATTATTGGAGGAGAAATAGTTTTATTAGGATTGATTGCACTGCCTCAGATGTTGAGATTAAAATATGATCAAGACATGTCTATTGGTATTATTTGTGCATCAGGTTCCCTAGGTACTATGATACCCCCGTCTATTGTTTTAATTATATACGGATTGACAACAGAAACATCAATTACAATGTTATTTCAAGAAGCTATTGTTCCAGGTCTTATGATTTCAGGTTTAATTATTACTTACATTCTTATACGAACAAGATTACAACCGCATCTTGCACCATTAAGTGATGAACCAGCTTTAACTTTAAAGGAAAAAATGTCTTACCTTCCAGGCCTTTTACCACCAATTGGTATTGTAATAATTGTTTTAGGTTCAATTTATTCTGGAATAACAGGTATCACAGAAGCAGCAGGTATGGGTGTAGTTGCAACATTAATTATAATAGCTGCAAGAAAAGAGCTGACATGGTTTCTATTTAAAGATGCGCTTGTTAGAACTTTTAAAGCATCAGGTACGATTTTAACAATTACATTTGGAGCTACGGTTTTGGCTGGAGCCTATTCTTTAGCGGGTGGACCAACTTATGTAGCTGAAACTATTTTAGCTTATGATTTAAAACCAATGTATTTAATCTTTATGATGCAAGTAATGTTTTTGATAATGGGTGCTTTTATGGATTGGGTTGGAATTGTCCTACTGGCTATGCCTGTATTTTTACCAATAGTTCTCGCGCTTGGTTTTGATCCTATATGGTTTGGAATACTGTTTTGTGTTAATATGCAAGTCTCATTTTTAAGCCCACCTTTTGGCCCAGCAGCTTTTTATTTAAAATCAGTAGCACCTCCACATATTTCATTAACAGATATTTTCAGAGGATTTGCTCCATTCGTAGTAATTCAGTTAATTGTTTTAGCATGTGTTATGTACTTTCCAGAAGTAATGACACAAAATTTCCACGAATTCGTACCCAAAAAATAAATGACAAAAAAAATAGGTTTTATAGGCATAGGCCTGATGGGTCTGCCAATGTCTAAAAATATAGTAAAAGCTGGATATAATTTAACAGTATTCAATAGATCAAAGAATAAAGCAGAACCACTAAAAGAATTTGGAGCAAAAATTTCAAATACGTTAAAAGATGCTGTGGATGGAAGTGATATTGTTATCACAATGTTAACAGATGATACTGCTGTTGATGAGGTGATGAATAATTTAGATTTTTTAAATAATTTAAAACCAGGAGCTATAGTTATTGATATGAGTTCTGTTAAACCAACTACAGCAACTAAACATGGTAATAATTTAAAATTAAAAAATATAAATTATTTGGACGCACCTGTATCTGGAGGAACAATTGGTGCAGAGGAGGCTTCATTAGCTATAATGGTTGGGGGAGAGCAAAATATTTTTGACGATGCATTTGATATTTTAAAAAAAATGGGTAACCCAACATTAGTCGGTCCAATTGGAAGTGGACAAGTTTCAAAATTAGCAAATCAAATCATAGTTGGTTTAACAATTGGTGCTGTTGCAGAAGCTATTACTCTTTGTGAAAAAGCTGGAGCAGATCCAAATAAAATGATCAAAGCTTTGTCAGGTGGATGGGCAGATAGCAAAGTTCTACAGACACATGGAAAAAGAATGATCAATAAAGATTTTACTCCAAAAGGTAGAACATCAGTTCATTTAAAAGATATGAATAATATCTTAGAATGTGCCAATAATTATAATACTCATTTACCTATTTCAAATTTGGTTAAAGAAATGTATAAATCTCTTGTTGAAAATGGACATGGTGAAACGGACCATAGTTCACTTTATAAAGAAATTGAAAGGATAAATAATAAATGAGTGGAAGACTAGAAGGTAAAAAAATTGTAGTTACAGCAGCAGGCCAAGGTATTGGAAAAGCAACAGCAATCGCTTTTCATAATGAAGGGGCTCATGTAATAGCAACAGATTTGAATGAAAAAACTTTAGCTGATTTAAATAAAGAATATCCTAATATAAAAGTTAAAACTTTAGACTCTACTGACAACAACGCAATTTTAGAATTTGTTAAAACACTTGATGAGGTTAATGTTTTGTTTAATGCAGTAGGATTTGTTCATCATGGAACAATTTTAGATTGTGAAGAAAAAGATTGGGATTTTTCTTTTGATGTAAACATTAAATCTATGTATTTCATGTGCAGAGCAATTTTACCGTTAATGGTGAAGCAAAATGGTGGAAGTATAATCAATGTTTCGTCTATTGCCTCCAGTTTAAAAGGGTTACCAAATAGATTTGTTTATGGCGCATCAAAAGCTGCAATTATTGGGTTAACTAAGTCTATAGCTTCAGACTTTGTAAAACAAAATATTAGATGTAATTCAATAGCACCAGGAACAGTTTTCTCTCCTTCTTGGCAAGATAGGGTAAACCAAAGCCCTGATCCTGTTCAAGCTAAGAAAGATTTTATAGCAAGACAACCTATGGGAAGACTAGGAACAGCTGAAGAAATTGCTTCTATGGCTATTTATTTAGCTGGCGATGAATCAACATTTACAACAGGAAATACATTTTCTGTTGATGGTGGAATGACAATTTAAATATAAAGGAGAAACAATGAAACTATTAAGAGTAGGAGAAAAAGGAAAAGAAAAACCAGCAATTTTAGACGCTGATGGAAAAATAAGAGACATAAGTTCTCACATAAACGACTTAAACCCAGAAAATTTAAATTTTGAAACATTGTCAAAAATTCAAAGTGCAGACACATCAAGTCTTCCTGAGCTTTCAACTAATGAAAGAGTAGGTTCATGTATAACAAGTCCTGGAAAATTTGTTGCAATAGGACTTAATTATTCAGATCATGCAGCTGAAGTCGGTGCCGATATTCCTAAAGAACCAATAATGTTTATGAAGGCTACTAGCTCAATGTGTGGTCCTAATGATGATGTAGAAATAGTTTCTGGATCAAAAAAACTAGATTGGGAAGTTGAACTTGGAATTGTAATTGGAAAAGAAGCAAAACATATTTCAGAAAGTCAATCACAAGATCATATTTTAGGATATTGTTTAGTAAACGATGTTAGTGAACGAGAATGGCAAATTGAAAAGATGGGACAATGGGTTAAAGGAAAGTCTCATGACACTTATGGCCCTACTGGGCCTTACTTAGTAACTAAGGATGAAATTAAAGATATTAATAATTTAAAGATGATGTTGGATGTAAATGGTGAAAGAATGCAAACAGGAAATACAAGTACTATGATTTTTAATGTAGATATCATTGTATCTTATGTGAGTAAATTCATGTCATTACAACCTGGAGATATTATAACTACAGGAACTCCTCCAGGAGTAGGTATGGGAAGAAAGCCTCAAGTATTTTTAAAAGCTGGTGATGAAATGAAATTATCTATAGAAAATTTAGGAGAACAGAACTCTAAAGTAGTTGCTGTTTAATAATTGTGAAGATCAGCTCAATCAAAAGTTATATACTTAGATATGAGTTAGATAAAGAATTAGGATATTCTCAGCAATATTACAAACACAGAACTGCCCACTTAGTAGAGATAGAAACTGATGAAGGTATTACGGGTTGGGGAGAATGTTTTGGCCCTGGAAATATAGCTACCGCTAATAAATATATTGTAGAAAAAGTAATACAGCCTTTAATAATAGGAGAAGATCCAATTAATAAAGAATATATCTGGCATAAAGTTTATAATTTACTCAGAGATAGTGGCCAGAAAGGAATGCCTATTCAGGCATTATCAGGAATTGATATAGCATTGTGGGATATACTGGCAAAAAAAGCAAAATTGCCTCTTTATCAATTATTAGGTGGCAAAACCAACAGCAAAATTCCAGTTTATGGTTATGGAATGATGCTGCAAAAAAAATCAGTCGAAGAATTATGTGAATTATTCAAAAAAGAAGCCAATCAAATAAAAGAAAAAAACTTCAAGGCGATGAAGATGAAAGTTGGTTTAGGTCCAAAAGAAGATTTAAAGTTAGTAAGCGCAGTAAGAGAAGCAATTGGAGACGATTTTAAACTAATGGTCGATGCCAATCATGCATATAATAAAAATGATGCTTTATATGTGGGCAGAGGATTAGATGAAATGAAAATTTATTGGTTTGAGGAACCTGTGGCACCAGAGGATTACGATGGATACAAAGAACTTAAAGAAAGATTAAAAACAAATATTGCTGGTGGTGAAGCAGAGTTCACAAAATATGGCTGGAATCAATTAATTAAAAATAATTGCATTGACATAGCCCAACCAGAAGTTTGCGGTTTAGGTGGAATTACAGAATATTTAAAAGTATCAGCGTTAGCTCAGTCGAATTTCATCCCAATTGTTAATCATGTGTGGGGTTCAGCTTTAAGTGTAGCAGTAAATCTGCATTTACTTACCTCTTTACCAGATATGCCAGGTGGACTATTTCCAACAAAATCAATGTTAGAATTCGACACCACTGAAAAAAATATTTTTATTACAGATCTAGCTGAAGAAAAATTTTCAATTTTAGATCAAGTAAAAGACAAAGATGGATTTGCTTCCCCATTAGAAAATATAGGAATTGGAATTAATCCAAAAAAAGATTTTATAAAAGAATACGAGTATAATGGTTAAGATTATAACTTCAAAACCTGAAGTTTTGTGGAATTTAAAATGTATATTAGGTGAAGGTACTTTGTGGGTCAAAGAGCATAATTCAATCTATATTACTGACATTAAAAAAAAAAGAATTCATATTTTAAATTTAAAAAATAAAAAAAAAGAAACTATTAAAGTAAATAAAGAAATAGGATTTTTAGCTCATATTAAAAATAAAATATTTATATTAGGTCTCCAAGGTGAATTAAGAATAGTAAATTTAAAAAGTAAAAAAAAAATTAAATCAATAGCTATTGAAAAGTCATTAAAAATGAACAGGATTAATGACGGCAAAACAGATCTTAATGGAAAACTTTGGTTTGGAACAATGGATAACCCTGAAAGAAATATCCCTAATGGATCTCTTTATTGCCTAGATAAAAAATTTAATCTTAAAAAAGTAGATGACAATTATATGATTACTAATGGGCCTGCATTTATTGATAAAAACAACTTTTACCATACAGATAGTAGAAAAAGGATAATCTACAAAATTAAGATAGATAAAAATGAAGATATAATAAGTAAAAAAATATTTAAAAGATTTTCAAATAAGGAAGGAGTGCCAGATGGCATGACCTTAGATAAAGCTGGAAATTTATGGGTATGCCAATTTCACGGAGCTTGCATACGCGTCTTAAATAAATTTGCTAGGCAGATATATAAGATCAATTTACCCGCTAAAAATATTACTAATTGTGCCTTTGGGGGTCCAAAAAATTCAGATTTATTTGTCACATCTGCATTAAAAGGTATGAAAAACAGTGAAATTAAAAAATTTAAATTTTCTGGAAGTTTATTTAAAATACAAACTAATGCTATTGGTATAAACCAGAAAAAGTTTGTAATTAAAAATGCTTAAAAGAGACCTCTATTATGAAAGAATACCAACAAAATCTTTAAGAGATGATGTTAGATATTTAGGCAATATATTAGGCAGAGTTATTAAAAATCAAGAAGGACAGAAGTTTTTTGATCTTGTTGAGAAGATTAGATTACTGTCTAAAGCAAATATAGCTAATAAAAATCATAGAGAGCCCTTTAAAAAAATTTTAAATGAAGTTAAAAAATTATCTCCAAATTCACTTTTTAAATTAACTAGAGCATTTAACCACTTTATGAATTTTTATAATTTGGCTGAATCAATTGATGCATCAAGGACTTTAGATCTCTATGAAAATGTCAAACAAGATAAAAAATTTCAAAATATTTTCATAGAGGAAATATTTGAAAATTTTTTTAAAAATAAAAAAATATCAAATAATAAAATCTATAATATTGCCAAAAGCTTAAATATAGGTATTGTGCTAACAGCACATCCAACAGAAGTTAAAAGAAGAACTTTAATACAGAAATATCATTCTTTAACTGAAATATTAGAGCAAAGAAACTTGCTTAAAAATTATCCTTCAAAATTAAAAATTTTAGATCGTAAAGTTTTTGATGAGATTACAATTATATGGAATACAGATGAAATCAAAAGATCTAAACCAACTCCTTTAGAAGAAGCAAGATGGGGGCTTGCAATTATTGAAGATAGTTTGTGGGATACAATTCCCAAAGTATATAGGAGACTAAATCAAATATTTGAAAAAAATATGGATAAGGGTTTACCTAAAAACTTTAATCCAATTGAGTTTGGATCATGGATGGGTGGTGATAGAGATGGAAATCCATTTGTTACTGCAGAAGTTACTAAAAGAGTTATTTTGTTATCAAGGTGGGAGGCAGCTAAACTTTATGAAAAGTCAATGACAAAATTAATTAGATCTTATTCTATGGAAAAATGTTCAAATAAAATTTTAAAAACTACAGGAAAAACATTCGAACCTTATAGGGTTTATCTAAGACCTTTAAGAGATAAATTAAGAAAAACGCACCGAGCAATAGAACGCCATTTAGTAAATAATAAACCACTAAATGAAAAAAATTTATTATCTGAAAGAGAGGAAATTCTAAAACCATTGAGAGTAGTTAGAGAGTCGTTAGAACAAAACCAAAGTGAAAATATAGCAAGTGGAGATCTATTAGATTTAATGCGTAGAGCAAAATGTTTTGGCATAAACCTTGCTCGACTTGATATAAGACAAGAATCTTCCAGACATTCTCAATTATTAGCAGAATATATAAGGAAAAAGCTTAACCAGGATTATTCATCATGGGATGAGGACAGAAAAATAAAGTATTTATCTGCAAAAATGCAGAACAAAAATGTGTTAAAGAATTTTCAATTTAAAAATAAAGAAAACAAAGAAGTTTGGTCCACTTTTAAAGTATTGGCAACTCAACCTAAAGAGTGCCTTGGGGCTTATGTAATATCAATGACATCCTCAGCCTCAGATATTTTATCAGTTATGTTTTTTCAAAAAGAAGCAAATATTGAAAATAGACTAAGAGTTGTACCTTTATTTGAAACCTTGGATGATTTAATAAATGCAAAACCAATAATGGAAAAACTTTTTTCATTAAAATGGTATAGAAAAGATATTAATCTTAAACAGGAAATCATGATTGGATACTCAGACTCTAGTAAAGATGCTGGAAAGCTTTCTGCGAGTTGGCACCAATATAAATTACAACAAGAAATAATTAAACTAGCTAAAAAATATAAAATAGACATAACATTCTTTCATGGAAGAGGAGGGTCTGCAGGAAGAGGTGGTGGACCAATACAAGCTACATTGAGATCACAACCAGCAGGTACAGTGAATGGTAAAATTAGGATTACAGATCAAGGAGAAGTAATACAGCAAAAATATGGTTATGAGCCTTTGGCAAAGTATAATCTATGTAGTTACATAGGGTCTGTTATGGAAGCTACTTTAAACCCACCTCCAAAGCCAAAAGATAGTTGGGTAAAATTAATTCAAAGTATGTCAGAAATATCAACAAGCTCTTATAGAAAAAATATAAATCAAAGTTCAGATTTTATAAGATATTTTAAAACTGTAACTCCACATATGGCACTTGGTAAATTGTCAATAGGTTCAAGACCTTCAAAAAGAAAAAATGTTGATAATATTAATAGTTTGAGAGCCATCCCTTGGGTATTTGCCTGGACGCAGATCAGATTAATGTTACCTGCTTGGTTAGGTACTGCCGAAGCTTTAAGATATTCATCTATGAAAAAATTTAAAAAGACACTAATTGATATGGAAAAAAACTGGCCATATTTTAATTCAACAATGGACTTGCTTGATATGGTACTTTCAAAAGTAGACCCGGAGATATCTAAAATTTATGAAAAAAATTTAGCTGATGATAAACTTGTAAGAGTTGGAAAAAAATTAAGGTTCCAATTTGAAGCAGTTAAAAAATTAAATGATCAAATAACACCAAAAGAAATTTATAAACAAAGAAAAAGTTTTAGAGGTCCGGCAATTATTAGAAATATATATTCTGAAATCCTTAATGTTTTACAAGCAGTAGTAATGAATAAGCTTTTGAAAAAAAAATTAAACAAGCAGGATAAAAAAGACTTGAATGATGCAATGATGGCATCAATAGCAGGTATTTCGGCGGCTATCAAAAATACAGGGTAATGATTGAATTTATTTTAGCTTTTGGAGCTGGTTTACTAAGCTTTTTATCTCCATGTGTTCTACCTCTAATACCAGGGTACATATCATATATATCAGGATCAACCCTTAATGAATTACTTGAAAAAAAGACTGTTAATATTTTTCCTATTATTTTATTTGCAGTTGGATTTTCTATTGTATTCATAAGTTTCGGAGCTACTGCTACATTTTTAGGTTCTTTAGTATTAGAAAACTCTTATCAACTCAGAATTGGAGCTGGAATAATCATTATAATATTTTCTTTACAAATATTAGGACTAATAAATCTTAAGTTTTTAAATTATGAGAAGAGATTTCAGACAAATAACAATACTGGAATAATAGGTTCAATTTTAATTGGTATGGCTTTTGGTTTTGGTTGGACACCTTGTATTGGTCCAATTTTAGGATCAATTCTTGCAATCGCATCAACTGAAGATAGTATTAATAAAGGCATTGGTCTTTTATCATTTTATTCTCTGGGTCTGGCAATCCCCTTTGTTCTATCAGGTTACTTGATACAAAAGTTTATGATTTTTTCTAAAAATCTAAAAGCAAAGATGAAGATGATAAATATGTTTGGTGGATCTCTTCTATTAATTACAGGAATATTAATGATTACAAACCAGTTGCAAGCTTTGGGTTATTATCTTCTCGAGTTTATGCCTTTTCTACAAACTATAGGATAAATTAATTTATATTAAATTTTCTTAATAAATGTCTAAGTTTACTATCTGTACTGTCATATTCAATATAACATCCTTGTAAAAATCTTTTACCCTCATTTGGATTAAATTCTGTTCTACCATGGAGCAGTCTGTAATTATCCATCATAATTAAATCTCCAGGCATTAATTTAAATTCTATTCTATAGTAATCAGAGTTATATAAATCAGATAATTTTTTTCTAGCTTTATAATAAAGGTCTAGTTCATCTTTTTTTAAGACTGGCACGTAATCAAGTCGAGGACTAAATCTAACTTGCTTAAAATTCTTGTTTTCATCGAGCTCTATTAATTCAGACCAGTCTTCTAAAATCACATCTTTATCAATAAATTTAAATTTTACTTTTACTTTAGTTAATATTTTATAATATTCAGGAAAGTCTTTTTTTAAATCTTCAGTAACAGTGTAACCATCGACTAACGTAGATAAACCACCAGATACTTCGTTTTCAATACAATGCAATATCTGAATACAAGGGACTGGATTTCTATATGGATTATCAGTATGTGGAGCTAACGGTAAAGGTGTATAAGCAAGATCATTAGGATTAGGTTTTGACGAAACATTAAAGTGTTCACCAAAATTAGTTCTTCTAACACTGCCTATAGAGTTAGCATATTTTATTAAATAATTATTATGAGTTGGAACATTCTTTATAATTACAAATCCATACTTGTAAAAAGAAGCAAGTAATTCATGCATTTCAACACTTTCATAAATATTCTCATGAAAATTAAATTTTTTTACGTCATTAAGTGAGGAAGTCCATTTTACTTTTTCTTTAATTTTACTAATTGAGTTGGAATTTTTAAATTCTCGAATTATTTTATTAATATCAATTTTAGTTTCAATTCCATCTGAAAAAGTTATGTTTAAAAGGTTTTTTTCAATTATTGCTGATTTGATAATGACGTCTGATTCCATTGTGCTTGGATCAAACAGTCTCTGCTGTGTCTTTTGATCCAGTAATTCAACATTTTCTACTCTTTCTCTAAGCCAGAAAGGATGAATTTCTTCATTCAAATTTTCATCTCTAAAGAAAACCTTATTATTATCTAATTCAATTTTCATAAAATTGAGCATTAATTAAAAAATATCTTTAATCAAGAGAAATTAAGTAGTATTTGGAATTATGGATAACAATCTAATAATTAAAAATAATGAATTTCCAAAG